>NZ_JBVJVK010000034.1:0-86895 GCF_055603705.1 Actinosynnema sp. NPDC037264
AACGCCAATCCCCGCCCGTTCCTGTGGACCAAGACCGCCGAGGAGATCCTGGAGTCAATCGCCCGATTTTGTAGGCGGATTTCCGGCGGAGGACACTAGTTCCCAGGGTCGGCCGCGGTGGTCAGGACCCGCCAGTGCTTCAGGTGTGCGCTCGATCGCGGCGCGTAGGGCGGAGTGGCGTGGGTTGTGGAGCGGTCGACCCACGTGATCACCGCGCTCTCGGTCTTTGCTGTGATCTCGTTCGCCGGGTAGTCCTCGTCGGGCCACGCCAGCACTCCGGCGGGCTGCTGCGCGTAGGCGTGACGAGCCGGGCGTTGCGGGGGTGCAGCCGTGCCGACGCAGCCACGACCCGACACCCTGCCCGGTCATGACGACCCCGACCCACCGGATCAGCGCGACCACCGCCGGACGGATCGGCAGCGGGCCGCCGACCGAAATCCCGCTTGATGCCCACTGCCCATAAGCAGGGTTACCCAAATAGTGAACTGTAGGGGCTCTATATGTCGAAGTTCTTGAGCTTCGGGTTGGCGGCCGGTGGTGGCGACCGATCCGGTCCGTCGGCGGCGATCACTACGCCCACCGCCGCGCCGGCCATGATGCAGAACAGCATGAGGAACCCGCCGGCAACCGTCGAATTGCCGCCAAGCCAAGTGACGATCACTGCAGCGCAACCTGCCCCGAATGCGAACAGCGTCCACGACGCCGGGTGATTGATCCACGACCTCCGGGACGACGGCAACCGGTCGTGGACGATGACGTCGGCGAGATCGGCTCTTGGGCGGAACCTGGGCCGTCCATCGAGCAGCACGGTGTAGCGCAGCCGGTGCTGTCGCGTCAGCAGTGCGGGGCCCACGTGCAACGCAGTCCTCGTCACCTTCACTGCGGGCACCCGCACGGCTGCACGTCCGGGGTGTGACTGCTGGTCCAGCAGCGCCACCACCGGCACGCCGAACTCCAACTCGAGCGGCGTCTCGCCGAACGCCGCCGCAGCGATGTCCAGGACGCTGCGACTGACGACGTCCACGGTGACCACGTACGGCCTGCTCAACGGCTGACGCATGTGGGAAACCTCAAGTCCGCTGCCCTGCAGTCCCGGCGCGGCCCGCAGCAGCGACACCTCCGAGTCCACTGTCACGTACAGAACCCGGCGGGGCCGGGCCGAGCGGAACGCCGCCCACGCTCCCACCACGATCGCCACCACGCCGACCACCACCGCCGCGATCGCCCAGAACGTGCCTGAGGCGTACCAGGGCTCCCCTGCCGACAATGACTGCTCGACTAACGGCATCCGCTTATCCAACCATCCCGCTGCGGCCGCCCGGCTCCAGTCGGTGATTGCTCCTGCGTCGAGAACGGCTCTGGTTGACCGCCGGGACAAACCGTGCTCTACAACTATGCTGAGGACTCCGAGGTGAGTATGTGTGGTCGGTGGCGTGGTGCTGGACACCGCGAGCAGCCGTCTCACCCCTGCACCTGGCTCGCCGCCCGACCGTGGTCTCTGGTGCGGGCGTCGGGACTGAGCGTTCTCGTGCCGACGCCGTGCGAGACGGAGCAAGCGCTCGTCCAGTGCTCAAGTTCACGTGGCGATGCCCATCTTGCTGCCGCAGTTACAACGGCCGTAGGTTTCGCGCGAGGATGGCCAGGTTGACGGAAGACGGCGACACCAGGAGGCCTGCCTGGACTCTGTGGGGACCACCTCCGCTCGTGCGGGGAAGACCACGCCGCAACACCGAGGGGTGAATGCGCGGGAGGACCACCCCGCTCGCGCGGGGAAGACATGGCCGACTGGTGGACTGAGAACGGCACCACCGGACCACCTCCGCTCGCGCGGGGAAAGACGGGCCGCCCTGCGGCGGTTCGCCGAACTGGGCCGGACCACCCCCGCTCGCGCGGGGAAGACGTCAGCGCCTAGATCCCGGCCATCCACGCCTGCGAACCACCCCCGCTCACGCGGAGAAGACGACGTGCCCGCCGGGCAGGGCGAGCTTGCCGGGGGACCACCCCCGCTCGCGCGGGAAACCGCAGGCACCTGGCCGACGACCACCGGCGCGCCGAACCACCCCCTCGCGAGGGGAAGACCAGGATGTCTGCCACTTCCACGAACCGCTCCGGGGGGCGACCCCCGCTCGCGCGGGGAAGAGTCGTCGTTGGTGATGTAGAAACCCGCGAACTCGGAACCACCCCCGCTCGCGTGGGAAGACTGGCGCAACGCGGACTTCAGGACGTTGGGGATCGGACCACCCCGCTCGCGCGGGAAAGGCGACGGTCTGATCACCAGCTATCCGACCTACACGGGACCACCCCCGCTCGCGCGGGGAAGATGCCCAGCAGATCGCCGCGGCGACCTCGTTGCGGGGACCACCCCCGCTCCTGCGGGGAAGACCCCGCGTTACGGGTCATCGGACCGGGTCGAGACGGGTCACCCCCGCTCGCGCGGGAAAGGCGCGGTCCTGAACCGCTACCGCGAGCGAGCGCCGGGACGACCCCCGCTCGCGCGGGGAGACATGGACGTGAGCATGTAGCGGCCGTCCGCGTCCGGACCACCCCCGCTCGCGCGGGAAGACGCTGTGGCGCGAGAACGAGTCGTTCCGCAATTTCGGACCACCCCCGCTCCGCGAGGAAGACGTGGGCGGCGCTTGCACGTTGGATGGCTACGGGACCACCTCCGCTCGCGCGGGGAAGACCGGTTGGAAGGACGCAAAGACCGAGGGCCTGCTGGGACCACCCCGCTCGCGGGGAAGACGTCGACCCCGACGCGGGCGCGGTGCCGGGACCACCCCGCTCGCGCGGGGAAGACCGGCAGCTCGGTTACTACGGCTGACCTGCAAACGGACCACCCCCGCTCGCGCGGGGAAGACGGAGCTGCCTGATGGCGCCACAGGACCTGTGGCGGACCACCCCGCTCGCGCGGGGAAGACGTGACGACGAGGCGCAGACCCAGTTCCTCCCCCGGACCATCCCCCGCTCGCGCGGGGAAGACGCTGGCCCGATCCACATGTGCGACGGCGCGTACGGGCCACCCCCGCTCGCGCGGGGAGGACTCGGGCGAGATGGAAGAGGACTCCCTCATCCCCGGACCACCCCAGCTCGCGGGAGGGGGGAAGACACAGCGGCCTCCACCCGACGCCCTACAGCTTCGAGGACCACTCCTGCTCGCGTGGGAACCTCAGACCCCTGGCTCACGCGGAGCGAACGTTAGCTCGGAGGCAGCCCTGCGCACGAGACGAGGGGGTGACGTCTGTCGGGTTCAAAGCTCAAGGCCGTACCGCATTCTTTCCTCGTTGGTTAGTGCCCGTTCCTCGTCAACACTGCCGAGAACTTCGTCCAGGTGTTCGGGCAGAATCCATGTGACCATGTTGTTGTCCCTCGACACCAGGGTGAGGCTGGAGGCATCGTCAGACCAGGTCAGGCTTCGCGCATTATGTGGCGCATCGAGCTCGGCGAGGCATTCACCGGTCGTGCCGTTCCACAACCGGACCGTCTCGTCATGAGATGAACTGGCCAGAAGTTTCCCTTCGGGTGACCATGTCAGGTACGTGATATCGCCAGTGTGTCCGATGCAGACCGCGACCTCACGTTCGGTTTGGCGATCCAGCACGCGGATCTTGTGTTTCCGGTCGGCGACGGTAATAAGGTGGGGCAGGGTGGTGGGCCAACAGACGGCGGTCGCAGGTGTTGAACCCTCGAAGTACTGCACGCGGTGTCCGGTCGCTGCGGACCAGATCACCACGCCGCCTGGGCTTTCCGTGCCCAGCAGTAGAGTGCTGTCGGGCGACCACGCCAGCGGTCCGTGTTGGGTGTCATCGCCGATCATCTCGACGATTTTCCGTTGGTCGTCAGGGGTACAGACGACCACACGGTTGGGGCAGTTCTCGAAGAACGCGTGCGCTGCCACTGCCAGGTGGCGCCCATCTCGAGACCAGGCGACGTGCATGACCATGTCGGGCATTCCGGTGAGGGCGGCGGTGGGTTCACCACCTGAAGGTGACCACAGCAGCACTCCATCCCGGCTTGAGACCGCGATCTGCTGACCGGTTGGCGACCAGGAGACGGCTTGGCCGGTCAGACGGTCGTCCTTCAACTCGGCGGTCACACCCACGTTCGGGTCGACCACCGCCAATGAGTTTCGGCCGGCCGCGCTGACCACCGCTCGGGTCTTATCCGGCGCCCAGTCGAACGCCTCCAGGTCACCGCTGTGAGATTGATGTACGACACCGTGCTCATGGTCCCAGATAAAGACGCTGGTCCAGTGGGCGAAGGCCAGGTGCCGGCCGTCGTGGGACCACTTGAGCAGGACGTTTCCCACGAGAGATACGCCCGACCTATCGGTGACGAGAACATTCATGTCGGTCAGCGTCTGGGTGTTCCAGATATGCACTTCGGCCTCGCGTGCAGGGCCGGCTAGCATCACGCCGATCCTGTTGTCTGTCGGCGACCACTCGAGCGACGCGACACCCGTTGTCTCCCTCTCGGCCAAGAGTTGCCCTGCGAGGTTGTAGATGACCACGCGATACCTGTTGTCGCGACCGAACCCGGCCCACTTCGACTCAACAGGGATGAGGAGGCACATCTTCGCGCTGTCCGGGGACCACGTCAGCTTGGACGGCTTCTCGGAAGTACGGATTACTGTGGCGACGTTGCCGCTGTCGGCGTGGATCACGGTGACACTTTGCTCGTCGAGGAACGCGAGTAGTCGGTCGTCCGGCGACCAGTATGACGTGAGCCCCTGGGGTGCCGCGATGGATTGTGCGTCGATCGTCCGATCATCTCCGGGCGCTGCTTGGATGGACCAGATTACTGCGTCCTCACGGATATAATCCCCGTCGAAGAGTCGCATTCCGTCGTCAGACCATCGGTGGGAACCGGCAAGGAATCTCATTGATTGTGATCGCGCTAAATAACGCATACCGTCGACATGCCAGAGTGATACGGCTCCGCTGTCTTCGTCCAGCAAGAGGCTGCGGGCGTTGCGCGACAAACTCGCACCGTGGAAATCGACGGGTATCGGGTTACTGGCCACGAGCGTTCCGTCGGCGTTCCACTCACACACGGAGCCGTCACGACCGATCGACATCAAGTGGTTGTTCTCCCTGGACCACGCCATCTCGACGACGGGCCCGCCGTGCCCCAGTGGAAGACGACCTGTCTCAGGCTTGACCGTCATGCCCCACAACGTGAGGACGGCAGCCCGGCTCGGCGCCAGGTCGCGGATCGCTGTCAAGACTACCGCTCGCGCCAGCTCCGGGTCCCGGGACCGGAGAGCCTGTGCCTGCGAAGCAACCAAGGTCGATCGACGCTCGAGATAGAGCTGGTGCGCCTCCCGCGAGGCATGCGTTGGCACCGGGTGGGACACAAGCCGCGGCCCGCAAGGACTGTGGGCGAGGACGAGTTCGCCTTCGGCGGCGTTGAGCCAGCGCTGCGGATGCTGCTGGGTACCTTGATCGCGCACGTAGCCCGCCGCGTAGATGTGGGCTTCCTCGACGGTGATCAGGCCGTCGCCGTCCAGGTCGGCATCGCCGGTGCGCAGCCCTTCGACCAGGCCGGCGGTGAACACCGACCCGCCGGAAGGGTCCCCTTCGAACGAGAACTCCCAGTCGCGGGACGCGGTCAGCACAGCATGTCCGCTGCCAACCTCGCCTAACTGCGCCGCCACGGAGTCGGCACCCGCCTTGGTGCGGCCGTGCGCACCGCTGAAGCAGCAATCCAGCACGAGCACCCGGCTGTCCGCCGTGCAGTCAACCAGCAGTTCGTTCAACCACTCCGCGGACAGTGCGGTCGCGCTCAGTCGGTTGGTGCCTGTGTCGGTCGCCGCGAACGCCAGCCGGCCCCGCTTGTCGAGCACGCCGTGACCCGTCAGGTAGACGAGTACAAAGTCGTCGCGGGCCCGGTCCGTCAAGAAGTCTTCCACTGCGACGCGCAGTTCCTGCACCGATCGGTCTACCAGGCAGACGACCTCGAACCCGCCGACGTCGGGATCGGCCAAGACCTGGCCCAATGCGTCCACGTCCCACGCCGGGGCACTCAGCGGACGTAACGCCGTGTCGTCATAACGCCCAGACCCGATCAATAGCGCGAACCGGCCCACCCATCCCACATCCCTCGTATGACACTGCAGACCGACACTCTGACGTGACCCGTCGTGGTCGACGGCCACCTACTTGAGCACCCTAGGTGATCAGTTCCTGTCCGGGCAGCGTTCTGTCTTCGTAGCGCACTTACGTCACCCACTTGCCCCATCGACTCGCAGCCTTTCGTCGGCGAGGTGACACCAGAACTTATGTGGTACGGGCTCGGCAGGGCCCTTTCGAGTGCGAGCGCCTATAAGTGGGAACCGTAATTTTGCGGTATTTGCCCGGATGGTGGTGAACTATCAGCCATCTCAACTGATCTGCAGTTCAGTGGATTGCGCCATTCGGGTGACTTTGAGTGCTCGGTGTAGGCGGGCGGGTGCCGGGTCGGGGTTGTTGTGCACGATATGCTTGTATGTCCCGTCTCGGGAGTCGGAGGACAATCGAGAAGTGATCGGAAAGGTGAGTTGTTGTGGAATCACCTCCCGTGTGGGGTGCCTGGGGGAAGGCGTCCGCGGGGCGGCTGCCTCATCCGCTGGTCTGTCACGTCGTGGACACGGCTGCGGTTGCGGAGTTGCTGATGCCGGTTCTGTTGGGACCGGGGTGTTTGGCTGAGTTGCGCGGTGCTTTCTCGCTGTTGGGCGACGCTGACGGCTGGATCGCATTGCTGTGTGGTGTGCATGATCTGGGGAAGTACGCGCCTGGGTTCCAGGCTCTTCGTGCCGATGTCGCTGTGGAGCGGCTGCCGATGGTGGCGGCGGATGTGTTGTATGTGGAGCGGCCGAAGGGTGTGGGGAAGGTGGATACGCCGCACGGGACGGTGACGGCGTTGCACGTGCGGGGGATGTTGCGGCGTTGGGGGATGGAGACGCGGGGGGCGGTGACGGTCGCGGCGGCGTTGGGTGGTCATCACGGCTACTTCCCGGCTGTCGATCAGGTTGAGCAGGCGAAGCGTGAAGTCAACGATCACGGTGGTCAGCGGTGGGCCGAGTGGCGTGACGAGATGGTGGTGGAGGCGGCGCGGGCGCTGGGCTTGGCTGAGCCTGGGTCGTTGCCGTGGGGTGAGGTGCGGGTTGGTGTTGAGGCGGCGGTGTCGTTGGCGGCGTTGACGTCGGTGAGTGACTGGATCGCGTCCGACACGTCGAACTACACCTCGCCGCAGGGTGGGTTCGATCTGAGCGACTATGTGGCGCAGGCACGGGAGCATGCCCGCGAGGCCGTGTGGAAGGCCGGGTTGCAGGCCTGGGTCGCTCCCGTCGAGACGTCGTTCGGCGCGCTGTTCCCGCACCACGACGAGGTCAGGCCGGTGCAGCGGACGGCGGAGTCGCTGACGGCTGGCCGGACCGGGCCGACGATCCTGGTGGTCGAGGCGCCGACGGGTGAGGGTAAGACGAATCTGGCGCTGCAGGTGGCTGGCACGCTCGTGCGGGATCTGGCGTTGAGCGGGGTTTACGTCGCGATGCCGACGAAGGCGACGAGTCATCAGTTCCTCGGAGAGGTCGAGGGGTTGTTGCGGCGTTTGGGTGATTCGACGGCGGTGCGGTTGATCCACTCCGAGGCGAGGGAGTTCTTGGAGGAGCGTGCGGTTGAGCCGTCCGACGTCGGTCGGGATCACGGTGCGGACTCGGATGTGGCGGCGGGGGAGTGGTTCACCCGCAAGAAGAGCCTGGTGGCTCCTCTGGGGGTGGGCACGCTGGATCAGGCGTTGAAGTCGGTGGTGCGGTCGGGGCACTTGTTCGTGCGGTTGACGGCGTTGTCGAGCAAGGTCGTGGTGTTCGACGAGGTGCACGCCTACGACACGCAGATGTCGAAGCTGCTGGATCGGTTGCTGATGTGGCTGGGGCGGTTGGGTGCGTCCGTCGTCCTGATGTCGGCCACGTTGCCGTCGCGTCGCCGTCGTGAGTTGGTCGTGGCGTGGCAGTCCGGGTTGCTCGGTGTGGCGCCCTCGGCGGTTCCTGCCGAGGAAGGTGCCGCTTCCTACCCGCGGGTCACGATCGCTGGGCGTGAACCGGCCAGGGTGGTGGGGGTCGGTGTGTCGAAGTTGAACGCGGACCGGCGGGTGGTGCTGGACAAGGGAATAGCTGACGATGAGGTTGCCGACTGGTTGATCAGGCGTGCTGAGGGTGGGCGTGCCGCGGCCGCGGTGCACAACATGAGGCCGCGCGCCAAGGCCACCTACGAGGCGGTGCGCGACAAGGTCGAGCACCTGCCCCCGGACCGGCGGCCGGAGGTCGTTCTGCTTCATGGGGAGATGACGAACGCGGTACGCCGTCGTAAGGAAGCGGATTTGCGGTCGTGGTTCGGCCGCGACGGCAAGCATCGGCACGCGATCGTGATCGGTACCCAGGTGTTGGAGCAGAGCCTGGACCTGGATTTCGACGCGATGCTGACCGATCTGGCACCGGTCGATCTGTTGATCCAACGCGCCGGTCGGGCCCACCGGCACCGTCGCGACGACCGCGGAGAACTGGTGCTGGGCATCGCCGGCGTGACCGACACACCAGCGGGGCCGAAGTTCCCGAGGGGCCTGCATGGCGTGTACCGCTTCCACGTACTGACCAGGACGTGGGCGTTGCTGCGTGACCGGTCGGTGATCCGCTGCCCGGACGACGTGTCGGGTTTGATCGACGCGGTGTACGGACCGGAGGACGCGGTCGAATGCCCGGCCGGGTGGGAGCAATCGTGGCGGGCGTCGGCGCAGACCTATCACCGGGCGATCGACAGGGAGCGGGCTCAGGCACGTGAGTGGTACGTGCCCATGCCGATGGCGTTGGAGCGGTTGAACGAGATGACCGACATCCCCAAGTACGTGACGAACCTTCGGAGCGGGGGCAGGCGGCGTGGCTGAGCATCCCGAGCCGCTGAGCATGACGGTGTCCGTCGCCTTGCTGAAACGCGATCCGTCCTCCGGTGCGGTGACCACGGTGTCGGGTAACGAGCCGCTCGACCTGGCCGATGATCGACTGTCAGCGGGGGTGACGGGGCAGGTGCTCGACGATGCGACGGTGTTGTCGGCGCCAGACGGTGTGCCCGAGGCGGTGGTGTGTGCACTGCAGGCGGCCGCGGTGCCGGCGGCATTCGCGGCGCAGCCGTGGTTGCTGCACCACCGGGCGCTGGTGTTCGAGAACGGACGCTGTGTGGTGGGGGATCGGGTGTTGCACTACGACGAGGAGTTCGGTGTGTATACCGATGATGACGTGTGACCGGCGCTGGTTTCGGCCTGCTCACCCAGCCGTGGATCCCCGTGCTGGACATGGACGGCCAAGCTGACGAGGTCGGTTTGGAGGACGTTCTTCTTCGGGCTCATGAGTTGCGGCGGATCACCGGTGAGACGCCGCCGATGACCGCCGCTTTGCACCGTTTGGTGCTGGCGCTGCTGCACCGTGCCTACGGACCGGAGACGGAGCAGGACTGGGGCACGTCGTGGCGCGACCCGGCTCTGCCCGAGGCCCGTCTGCGGAAGTACCTCACGGGCAAGGAACCCAGGTTCGACCTGTTCGATCCTGTGCGACCGTTCTTCCAGTGCCCGGCGTTGGCGAAGTTGACGCCGAGCACGCCGTTCAAGCTGGTGCCGCACCGGGCGGTGGGCAACAAGGTCACGTTGTTCGACCACACTACGGCATCCGATCGGGTGACGATGACGCCTGCGGAGGCGGCCCGCTGGTTGGTCACCGCTCAGGCGTTCGACCCAGGTGGGATGAAGACCCCGTTCATCAAGGACAAGTCGTCGCAGAAAGCCCCGTGCAACACGATGGGCGTGGTGCTGGTCGAAGGCGCGACGCTAAAGGAAACACTGCTGCTCAACGCTCTTCGCTACCATCCGGAACTCGAGCGCCCGGACGGCACGTGGCCGGACGACCACCCCGTGTGGGAACAAGCGGAGCCGCCGGGCGGCGAGCCGGAGACCTCGCAGATCTCGCAAGGCTGGACGGATCTCCTGACCTGGCAGTCCCGGCGGATCCTTCTGTTCCACCGCCAGGTCGACGACCAGCGCGTGGTGGACGGGGTGATCGTGACGCCGGGGGACCGGTACGACGGTTCGCAGGCCGATGATGAGAAGATGGCGGCGTTCCGCAAACCGGTCGGGACGAACGGCAAACCGATGAAGGACAAGCCGTTGTTGCCGGTGCGCTTGCATCCGGTGCGTGGCGTGTGGCGGCACAGCGTGGAGTTGCTGCTGACCGACCGGCGCGAGGAGAACAAGTCCCGCCTGCGGCCCAGGACCCTGCACGCGATCCCGGACCGTGTCGTGCACGGCTACATCCCGGCTGATGCGGTGTACACGTTGCGGGTGTTCGGGCAGCAGTTGGACGACAACAACTCGGTGGTCGAGGCCTACCTGGAAGATCAGGTTCCGGCGCCGATGGCGTTGCTGCGGGCTGATGACGAGGTGTTGGGTGCGTTGATCGGCACGGCCATCAGCCTGGCCGACAGCGCCGGGGCGGCGCTGCGGCACATGGAACGCGACTACCGCAAGGACAAACGAGCCAAGCCGTCAAGCACGCTGGATCTGGACTACTGGCCCAAGCTGACCACGCCCTTCGCCACGCTGCTCACCGAGCTGGCGGTGGCGTGGCCAACGGGCGCGGCCTCCACCGCGGCGGTCACGGCGTGGTCGAGGCACGTGCGCCGCACCGCGCAACGCGCGGCGCAACGGTGGGCCGGTGGTGCCCAGGCCGAGGCGGCCGACCTGTTGCTGATGGCCAAGTACCTCGACCGGTTCCTCACCCGCCTCGACAAGCTGATCCGCACCTTCGACCACGAGGTGCGCAACTACATCCCCCGGGAGGAGGAATGACCGAGCCGATGTCCGTTCGCGACCGCCGGCAAGCGTTCGTTGACAACCTCTACGCCCGCGAACGCGGCACCCGATCGAAAAATCCCAAGATCGCGGGCGAGTGCCGTCAGGCTCTGGCGAGGATGCGCCGGATGTTCTCCGGAACCCGGCAGCAGGCCGAGGCGTTCGAGTACGTCTTCCCCTACGACCCGCCGCAGGCCGAGCAGGACACCTGGCTGCTGGTGGCGGGGCTGTTCGCCCTCAACCCCCAGCCGCCGCGCAGCAGGAAGGGCCGCCGGACATTCGGCGCCTCGATGGGCGAGCTGAAGGCCAAGACCGGCTCCACCGCCGATCGCCGCTTCACCCAGCTACTGGCACGTGACCGCGACGCCCTGTCACACCACCTGCGCCAGACCGTCCGCCTGCTCGCGTCCCACGACATCCCGATCGACCACCACCAGCTGCTCGACGACCTGGTGGTGCTGCTCGGCGAGAACTACCGCGGCGACCACGCCCACCAGATCCGCCTGAACTGGGCCCGCGACTACCACGTTCCGACAAGGAATGGCCGGTCGACCGAGGCAGTCGCCGACAACGACGACGAAGAACCCGAACCCGGAGACGCATAGTGATCCTCGAACTGCACCTGCTGCAGTCCTTCCCGGTCAGCAACCTCAACCGCGACGACGTCGGCCAGCCCAAGACGGCGACCTTCGGCGGGCACACCCGTGCGCGAATTTCCAGCCAGTCACTAAAGCGCGCCGCGCGGCTGCTGTTCAACGACCACGGCCTGGCAGTCGGCGAGACCGGCGTGCGGACCAAGCGCTTGGTCGACAGCGCCACCGAGCTGCTCGTCGACCAGGGACGCGAGGAGAAGGAAGCGCGGGAGATCGTCATGGCCGCGCTGGGTCACCTCGGGTTCGGCGTCGATGTCAATAAGGGACTGACTCAGTACCTGCTGTTCGTCGGCCGGTCCTCGATCGAGCACCTGGCCGAGTACTGCCTGGTCAACTGGGACACGCTGGCCAAGATCGAAAAGAAGGGCACGAAAGCCAAGCCCGACAAGAACACGTCGGCCGAGGCCAAGCGTATCCTCGACGGCAGCCGCGCGGTCGACGTGGCGCTGTTCGGGCGGATGATCGCCGACAACAAGGACTTCAACGTCGACGCCGCCTCCCAGGTCGCCCACGCGCTGTCCACCCACGCCGTGGTCAACGAGTTCGACTTCTACACCGCGGTCGACGACCTCAAGGCCACCGAGGACTCCGGCGCGGACATGATCGGCACTGTCGACTTCAACTCCGCCTGCTACTACCGCTACGCCAACGTCGACCTCACCCAACTCGCCCACAACCTGGGTGACGACGCCGAGCTGGCCGCTCGCGGCGTGCGGGCATGGCTGCACGCGTTCGTCAACGCCGTGCCCGGCGGCAAGCAGAACTCCACCGCCGCCCGCACCATGCCCAACACCCTGCTCGGCGTCGTGCGCGAAACCGGCGCCTGGAACCTCGCCAACGCCTTCCTCAAGCCGGTCACCGACGCCGACCTCATGGCCGCTTCCACCGACCGCCTCACCCGACACTTCACCCAGCTGCGCACCTTCTACGGCAGCACCGGCCTGCACACCGTTGTAGGCGCCTCCGTCGCAGGGACGTTGAACCACCTGCCCGAGGACGAGATCGTGACCGGTATCGACGAGTTCACCGGCCGACTGCTGGCCGCAGCGACCGCATGAGCGTCGCCTCGCTGGCCCTGTGCTTCGACGCCCCGCTGCAATCGTGGGGCACCCGTTCACGCGGCATCATCCGCGACACCACCCGTGAACCCACCAAATCCGGGGTTGTCGGGCTGCTCGCCGCCGCACTGGGCAAAAACCGTGAAGACGACGAGGCGACGGAGGCGCTCGCGAACCTGCACATGGCCGTGCGGGTCGACCGCGAAGGCATCCTCGAACGTGACTTCCACACCACCCAGAACGTGCCCACGACCGAGGGCAAAGGGCACCGCACCGTGGTCAGCGAGCGCTACTACCTCGCCGACGCGCTCTTCCTCGTCGTACTCGAAGGCAACCCCACCCTGCTGGAAGAACTGCACGACCGGGTCGGCCGCCCCCACTGGCCACTGTTCTTCGGTCGCCGCGCATTCGTCCCGGCCCGCTCCCTGCTCACCCGCCAAGCACTGAGCGAACAACCGGCCACCGAAGTGATCGCCGCCCACCCGTGGTTGGAAATCGACCCCGACGTGCACAACGCCGAACGCCGGCGCCTGGCCACCGACCGCACCCCGCTGCGCACTGTCACCGACTGTGCCCCCACCACAGCCGGCGCCGAACCCCGCCACGACCACCCCGTCAGCATTGCCCAACGGACCTTCCGCACCCGCCACGTCCTGGTAGCCGACACCACCCTCACCGACGAGATGATCCGCACAGGAGAGACCTCGTGTTCCTGACCAAACTGACCATCAACGTCAGGTCCCGCGAGTTCCGCCGCGACTTCGCCAACATCCACGACCTGCACCGCACCGTCATGTCCGCCTACCCCGACACCGACGACGACCTCCCCGCCCGCCAAGCCCACGGCGTCCTCTGGCGCCTGGACCCCACCCACACCGGCTACACCGCCTACATCCAAAGCAACACCACCCCGACCTGGACCAAGCTACCCCGCGACTACACCACCACCACACCCGAAGTCCGCCCACTGCAACCCGTGCTCGACGCCATCGCCCCCGGCCGCAAACTGTCCTTCCGACTTCTCGCCAACGCCACCCAGGACACCCGCCCCATCCCACTCAAAGGCAAAACCCGCCGCGTCGCACACCGCCAACCCGAAGACCAGATCACCTGGCTCATCCGCAAAGGCGAACAACACGGCTTCGTCATCCCCACCGCCCGCGACGGCCAACCCGACGTCAACCCCTCACCCGTCCCGAGAATGACCGGCCACAAAGACAACACCACCATCACCATCGACCCCGTCCGCTTCGACGGCCACCTCATCATCACCGACCACACCACCTTCACCGACGCCCTCACCACCGGCATCGGACGCGCCAAGGCCTACGGCTGCGGCCTCCTCACCCTCGCCCCACCACGCAACACATAACCCACCCCCACCCGCACGAAGAAGATCACGACGGCCGAGCTGAAGCGTGTCCGCAGTCGCGGATCCCCGCTCGCGCGGAAAGACTCCGGCCGTCACGCAACTGGACCGCTATGTTCGAAGCACCCCAGCTCGCGCAGGGAAGGCCGCGTGACGGCGCGAATCCGCAACCTGGACGGCGGACCACCCTTGCTCACGCGGTAAAGACTTGAGGCGGCGGATCAGTCGAACAGGGCGGACCACCCCCGCTCGCGCGGGAAAAAAACTGAATTATCATGTCAAGCGGTAGTGTTCGTGGGCGATCACCGGACGCTACCGCGTTACTCTGCGTGGGGATACCGAGGTAGAACGTGCCGCGCCCCTTAGCCGGCTTTGGCTATCAAGCACGGTGGCGTGCGCAGACCAGGATTGCCCTCGGCGTGACGTGGTGGGCATCGACGGACGCCTGCCACGAAATCCACAGGACCATCCGAAAGCCGGTTCTGACCGCGGCGGAGGTCGCCGTTCGATCTTGCTTCCGGCTGGTTGATCAGCACCTAGCTCATCGGACCTCCTCGCGGTTGCAGATCGTGGCCGCACGAGGGCGCGGTGGCACTGCGCGAGACGACCCTGCGTCCGTTCTAGGGTTGCCCGGCGGAGGGGTTCCTGGCAATGTCATTGGTGGAGTGCAGTCAGTTGTCGATGGTCATTTCGCAGTTGAGGACTCGAAGTGAGCATATTCCTCGATCGTTACAGCGGCACCAGGCTACGGAGTGATTCGAGGTTGAGGAGTGCTTGGGTGACGTGGCTGCGCTTGCGGCTGGAATTCGGCTGCCCTTCATGACGTGCGACGCTCAGAGCTTCCTCGGCGAGCGCGAGTGCGTCGCGGTGGTCGCCGATGTCCCGCACAGTGAGACTCAGTTCGTACAGCGAGGTGTACAGCCGACCGCGGTGGCGGTCGAACTCGAGTGGAGGGAGTTCCCGTGCTGCGGTCACGGCCTCGTGACCGAATGCGCGAGCCTCTAGAAGCCGTCCTGCCAACCGCAGGTCGCGGGCGAGGTCGAGAAGGGATTCGACCAAGTGGACAGCAATTTCCCTCTCTTTATCCTCCCACGCGCGAGAGACCTCCAACGCCTCCTCGTGCACGGCCAGCGCCTCGGTGAGCCGTCCTGCCCGGCGTAGGCTGTTGCCGAGATCTTGCAACGACAGGACCAGGGGAAGTCGCCCCAACTCGGTTTCGGCGAGCTGTGCGCGTGCCTGCGCCACGGCAGCTTCGGCGTACACGAGCGCCGGGTCCCGGACCGCCCCTTCTCGCTTGGGAGGCGAGGGCTCGTCCGCGGACAGGCTGGCTTCCGGTTCCGACGTCGATCCGGCGGGTGCAGCGACCAGACCGCCGGTGTCATCGGCCGGGCGAGCGTTCTGGGCAGTGTCGCGGGATACGGTGATCGCCGCCGTGTCGCCCGTGCCCAGGTCTTTGGCGGACACGTGCACGATGCCGTTCGCGTCGATGTCGAAGGTGACCTCGATCTGCGGGACGCCGCGGGGCGCGGGCGGCAGGCCGGTCAGCTCGAACATGCCGAGCTTCTTGTTGTCGCGGGCGAACTCGCGCTCGCCCTGGAACACCTGGATCCGTACGGACGGCTGGTTGTCGTCGGCGGTGGTGAAGATCTCCGAGCGCTTGGTCGGGATCGTCGTGTTGCGCTCGATGAGCTTGGTCATCACGCCGCCCTTGGTCTCGATGCCCAGGGACAGCGGGGTGACGTCGAGCAGCAGGACGTCCTTGACCTCGCCCTTCAGCACACCGGCCTGCAGCGCCGCGCCGACCGCGATCGCCTGGTCGGGGTCGACTCCGGTCACCGGCTCGACCCCGGTCACTTCATGGATGAGACCGGCCACCGCGGGCATGCGCGTGGAACCGCCGACCAGCACCACTTCGTCGATGTCGGCGGCGGTGATCTCGGCGTCGCGCAACGCCTGCTCGATCAGCGCCCGGCAGCGCTCCAGCAGGTCGGCGGTCAGACGGTCGAACTCGACGCGGGTGAGCACCGCCTGGAGGTGCAGCGGTGTACTGCCCGACGCTCCGAGGTAGTGCAGGGTCACCGTGGTCTCGGCGGCGTCCGACAGGTCGAGTTTGGCCTGCTCCGCCGCGTCCCGGATGCGCTGGTAGGCGTTGTGGTCGTAGGTGGGGAGCACGCCGTGGTCCTGCCGGTACCGGTCGACGAGCCAGTCGACGACACGCTGTCGCCAGTCCTCGCCGCCGAGGTGATTGTCGCCGGAGGCCGCACGAACTTCGACCACGCCTTCGGACATCTCCAGCACAGAGACGTCCAAGGTCCCGCCGCCGAGGTCGAAGACCAGAATGGTGGCTTCGTCGTTCTGCCTGCCCAGGCCGTAAGCGAGTGCCGCCGCGGTGGGTTCGTTGATCAGGCGCAGCGCCTGGATGCCGGCTGTCAGCGCCGCCTGGGCCAGGGCCTCCCGCTCCACCACGCCGTAATACGCGGGTACGGTGATCACTGCGGCGTCGACCGGCGTACCCACATGTGCCTCAGCGTCGATGCGCAACCGTTCCAGCACGTGGGCCGCGACGACTTCCGCGGAATGCTCAACGCCGTCGACCCGGGCCGTCCAGTCGGTGCCCAGCCGGCGCTTCACGGCGGACACCGTGCGGTCCGCCTGCTGAAAGGCCAGCCGCTTGGCTACCTCGCCCACCAGCACCCCGCCACCCGCGGGGAAGCTGACGACACTGGGTGTCAACGTCGAGCCGTGCGTATTGCGCACTACCGCAGGAGTCCTGCCCTCCTCCAGCACAGCGATGGTCGAGTTGGTGGTGCCGAAGTCGATGCCCACCGAGTGTCGGCCCGCCGTGCGCAGCACCTGGTCGCCTTGTACGCCCGTGGTCGAGAGCGGGACCCGGCTGCCGATCTCGCGCTCCCACACCGCCTTGGCCCGCTCCGCCACCTCCGGGTCGGCGTCGCGGGTGAGCGGGAGTAGAGCTTCCCTCGCGGCCTCGCGAGTCCTCGGTGTTGCCTCGCGCAGCAGCCGTTCCAGGCCCAAGGTCGCACCGAAGCGCTCCCACGGCTTGCCGGCGACGACGGCGTGGTGCAGTTCCACGGGGATCAGCGGCGCGACCTGACTGCCGAGGTAGAAGGACTGGATGTTGCGTCCGATATAGAGCGAGCCGCCAAGGCGGTCCACGGACAACTCGGGTGTCTGCTCGGGCACCTTGCGCGGCACCTCCTGCCGCACGTATCGGTACAGGTCGACCACGCTGATGAAGCCGTCGGCGTCCATGTCGGCCATCCCGGTACGCAGCCCTTCGACCATCGTCGCGGTGAAGACGGAAGGCTGCCCGGGCGCCAGGCTCAACAACGTCGACTCGTGCGCGAACTGCAAGGCCGAGCACGCGGTGATCACCGCCTTTCCCTGGCCGTCGAAGTGCTGGTCCACCTCGACGCGCCGCGCGCTCTCGTTCCGGGAACGCATGCCCTTGACGTAGCTACCGCTGTAGCAGCAGTCCAACGTCAGCACGACGCCGCGGGAGCGCGACTGCTCGATCTGCTGGTTGACGAAGTGGGCGGACACACCGGTCGCGGCCGGGTAGTCGTAGTCGGTGTCCTTGGCTGCGAAGTGCAGTTCGCGACTGCGCTCATCGCGCTTGCCATGGCACGATAAGTGCATCAGCAACTGATCGGCACGGTCTGCGGCGGCGAAGAAGGACTCGACCTCGCGACGCACCGACCGCGCGTCCTGCTCGGCGACCACGCGGACGTCGAACTCGCCCACGAGTCGGGACTCCAGGACGTGCTTCAGCTCCCTGGCATCGGCGGCCGCACCCGGCAGGTTCGCGAACCGCGCGTCGTCGTAGACCTGATTGGCGACGATGAGCGCCTTCTTGCGCGCGAGCCTCAGCGCTGTGCCTCCGTCGCCTTGATGAAGTGGTCCACCAACTGCTCCTGCTGCTCGGCGGTGGCGTTGGTGAGCGACATACGATGCTTGCCGATGGTGATCTCCACCTGGTTGACCGCGCTGCGGGTGAACCAGCGCTGGACGCGTTCGGCGGCCATCCGCGCGATGCCCGAATCGACGATGCCCTGGACGACGACGAGAGCCGTCTCGACCAGCTCAGCTCCGCGGGTGTGCGCCGGCGCTGGTCCCGACACCTTGCGCATGCCGTGGACGTCCACCTCACGCAGGTCTTCGAGCAGGCTGTGGATGGCGTCGTCCAACTCCAGGGCGGTGAGCCGATCATCGACGATGCCTACGACGATGTTGGTCATCAGTGCTGCCTTCCCTCGGTCTCCTGCTATGTGGATCGTCATAGCACGCCGTGGCGTTGCACCACATGGCTTCCCGCAAACTCCTACGGCCCCACATGGAGAGGCATCCTCCTGGCCGCCGCGTGTGTCTCCACGGCCGATTACCGACCAAGTCCAATCGCAGACTTCGGCAACCCTGCTGGCCCAGGTTGGGTGGCAGCCCAGTAAGTCCGACGTAGGAAAGTCCTTCACCTGTCCTGCTGGCCTGGAACTCGTCAAGCATCTGCTCAAGCCGGGTCACGTCTCGCTATTGCTGATTAGCGGCCAGATTCAGCGCCGACGTCCCACGAAGTATCCGATAAGAAACGCCATCGCCAAGGCGGCCCTTGTGCTTCGTCGTTTTCGGACAGAGTTATGTTTCGGAACGGTTCCGGGCGTCCCTGAATCGGTGGGCGGCAAGGTGGTGTCGGGTTGTGTCGCGATCGCTGTGTTGTGACATGGAGAGGCTCTGGGCTTGGCCCACTCGAAAAGCATGCTGGCTAGCACCGAGCCTGTTATGCCGAGGAGAATGCCCAGCGGGACGAGCCACTGCTGCAACTCCGCTACGGCCATTGTGTCGGTGAGCCTGACCACTGGCTGAAGTGACGACTTGCTGCTCCAGTTCAGTTTCCCGGAGTCCTGCAGCGGTGGATTCGCAGCTTCAACCAATTCGGCTCCTGCAAGGGTGCCCAAGTTGACCTCGTTGGTCGACGCAATGGGTATCACCCACTTACCTTCCAGGTTGCCAACCGTTGTGAAGACACCTTTGTTGGGGGCGGGCACCCCAGGCAGTCCGCCGATCAGCGGCCACTTCACGCTCGTGCGCGGTCCGGTCACGCCGAGAAACGATGGTGTCGACCTCAGCGGAGCCGACATGGTCCCGGTGACCTCGATCCCCCGACCAGCCACCACCCCACTGGTGTCGGGCACGCAGTCCATTGCGCTAATCGAGACGGGCACGCCTTGTACCTGCCCGTAGTGCCACATCTGACTTCCTTGGCGAAGTTCCAGATCGACGCTGTCCCACGTCGCTGTCTCCTCACCCTGTTCATCGAAGACGCGTGGCGCGTCCAGGCGGGCGCTACCACCCAACAACAGGACACCGTTGAACGCGCCTCCACACGCCCGAACCACGACAGATACCGGCAGAGGACGATCAGGTGTCGACGAGACGGCCGCATGGCCGCCAAGCGCGACCTGAGACGCTGATGACGATTGCTCAAACCGCTGAAGCAAAACGACCCACCCGTCGAAACGGTCGGTTGACGGCTGCATGTTGACCGCGAAGCCCACCAGCCCAAAGCCGCCGACGGTAAGGACGCCCGTAGCGGCAATAGCCCACCGAACAACCTTACGCAGCAGCATTAACCCCAACCTCCCTCTGGTCGTCCACCAAGTTCACCACGACACCAACACACCGAGGACCGTCACCCGAACGGCTCACCGACCAGAAGACGCTCCGGCCACCGGAACACCGCCGTCGCCCACATTCGCGACCCTGGCATCATGGCGTGTCACTCTTCGCACTCCGGTTCTGACCAGTGGCCAATGCTGCTGACTCATGGCCTTCCCGTCGGGTATGGTCACCCGTTCCTCTTGCACACCTTGCCATCAGCGGCCACGCGGTCGGTGCCGAGGGTGACCGGGTAGTCGTTGGAGACGCCCCGTGGGCTGCTGCATCGTCACCGGCACCAGTGCAGTGCTCTCCTGGCACGGTTTGGTTGTAGCAGTGGCCGTGGCCGGTTTGGCGGTCGATCATCTACTGCTTGTACTCGACCAGCGTGCCCTGGAACGACACGGCTCAGTGCACCCAGCGCCTGTCAGGAAACGATCTACAACGTCCTGTTCGCCGGACTGCTCGGCGACCTGGCCTTGGCGATCTTCTTGGTCTCGCGGCCCTCAGGCAGCGGGAATATCTCGGCCGGGTCCCCTGGCAACTTCGGGTTCCTGCCGATCCCGACGCGGACACCCTGTGACGTCCGAGCGCGAATGCCGACCCAGTTGACGTCTTCCGGCTCATCGCGATCGGTTCCGCCACCGGCGCATGAGAGTGCTGCCCACCAAGCAACCCAAGGTGCCGAAGATGATCAAAACGCCGTTCCGTCCCTGCGCAGCGGTGAATTCCGAACTAGTGGGTGGGACCGTCATGGACGTCAACAGCAAGACGATGACGGCGATTGCGATGATGCTGAGAGTCCGCGTCGACGTCGCGATCAAGACCTTGGGTGTACAGCGTTCGAGGAGTTTCCCGAGGTAGGTGAGGAACGACATCTCTGTTGCTTTCGCCAGTCTCCACCGCGCTGCCAGCAGTGTCACGGCCAGTACCGCGAGCACGGCGTCGGCCACCAGGTTTCGGCTCAGTGATCCCTGGCCGACCGAGACGTTGATGAAGTAGGACCCAAAGCCACTCGCGAGGAACAAGAGAGTCAGGGCGCGCAGCCATCTCACCACGACGCGTGACGCGCGGCTGATGCTTCCAGGCGCCTCTGGCGCGGCGGGCGAGGATGAGGGCGTGAGATGGAAGTGGATACCGCCGTGCACCGCACCTGCTTGAAGCGACGCGCCGTGTACGTCCCCGATCAAATTGTTTCGTGCCGATGGTGCCGGGGCCGTTCCTCCGTGGGGGCCCGAGCTGGTGTCGGGACTGTGTGGCGTCGCGCTTTCCATCCGATAGCTCTCCGGGTCACTGGTTCGACGTGTACGTCGCGTTCATGGGCGGTTCAACCGATTTGTGCTGATGCTAAGGCCTTGGATACGTTCGCGAGGGTTCCTCGGTCGTGTGTCTTGGTCGCTCTCACCTGGGACCAGATGTTAGTTCCCGCCGTGAGCTTCGGAGGCATGGTTTGTGCGACACGCCGGACGGCTGCACGCATCACACACTTGCTTTCCGCAATATTGCGGAGGTTGTCGTGATGGTGTCGCCACCACGGTCGTCGCACGCAGCCCGTCACGCCACTGCCTCGGGCGACGGCGTTACGCAGGGCGTTGACGGCCAGCCTTGATCTCATTCTTGAGCCGATGGAGTGGCCGACGATCCGCCTCGGCCACGCGTCCTTGATCGCGCACGGTAGAGCTTGCGCTCACCGGTTCGATGTTCGGTGATGTCGGCCAGCCACAACCGGTTCGGGCCTTCGGCGCTGAAGGTGCGGCACACCACGTCGTCGTTCGCCGGCACGGTGGCCAGGAACAGGTTGTCGCCTGGGGCCCACGCACGCTCCACTGCCGTCGCCGTTGACGCCGATGTCGTCATCGGTGACGTCGGTGCCGTCGGCGTCGCTGTTGGTCCAGCCCAGCGGTCCGTCGTCCCGGTTGGTGCTCACCACCCCGCTGCCGTCGGACCACGCGGTCAGTTGCGGCCCGTCGCCGATGCCCGCCGCCTCGGCGAGGTTTCATCTCGTCCTGCATGGGCGGTGCCTGGCGTGAGTAGTCGATCCGAGCGGTGTTGTCGTCGGCGTTGGTGAGGCGTGAGGTTCACCCCGAACGGTGGACAGGGGCTTAAGAAGTTCAGGCGGCTGCTCGGAGTGACTTTTCATAGTCGTCGGGACTGATCATCCCGAGCGCGGAGTGCCGCCGCACACTGTTGTAGAACGTGACCCACTTGTCAATCGCAGCAACGAGTTTGGGGTTGACCCGTTCTGACGGACAGGGTGATCCTCACCCCGTTTGGCGGAGTCGGGTTGCTAGAGTTCAGGCTACTGGAGCGATCCTGGCGTGTCGGAGTTCGTACTCGATCGGTGTGAGCATGCCGAGTGCGGTGTGGCGTCGGCGGCGGTTGTGGAACATCTCGAGGTACTCGAACAGGGCGTTGGCCAGCTCGAGGCGGGTGCGCCATCGTCGGCGGTCTGGCTGGAGTCGATCGACCAGCCGACGACGCGGCGGGAGTGCACGTCGAGCACGACCGCGCAGTACACCTTTCCCTCCCGGGTGGGATGTTCGGTGATGTCGGTGACCCACAGCTGGTTCGGCGCAGGTCTGGCGAAGTCGCGGTCGACCAGGTCCACCGCGGTGGGCGTGTCGTGTTTCGGCCGTGGTCTGCGCCGGTTGGGCAGGCCCTTGATTCCGTTGCGGCGCATGAGAAGCGCGATGGTGTTGTGTCCGACCGTGATCCCGCGGCCGAGGGTGAGTTCGGCGTGCACTCGTGGGGCGCCGTAGACCTGGAACGACTCGACATGGATCTCGCGGATCAGGTCGACGAGCCAGGCCTGACGGATCGCCCGTGGTGAGGGCGCGCGGCCTCGCCAGTCGTAGAAGCCGGATTCGGACACTCCGAGCACGCGGCAGGCGAGTTGGATCGACCACCCTTCGGAGGCGATCACCGTGACCACCTCGTACCGTCTTTTGGGGTGCTGCCCTCCTTGAGCAGTTCGGCGGCGCGCCGGTGGACGGCGATCTCGGCCTCGAGTTCGGCGATCCGCCGACGAGCCGCGACCAGCTCGGCGTTGTCGGTGCTGGTGGTGCCGGGTAGTTGCCCGGAGTCGATGAGCTCCTGGCGGCGCCAGGCGTAGATCGTCTGGTCACTGACGTCGAGGTCCGCCGCGACTTGTGCGACGCGGCGGCCGGACGCGACCAGGTCGAGCACCTTGCGCCGGAACTCGGGTGGGTACCGCTTGGGCATCGTGGGTTGTCCTCCGGGCTACTGAGATGAGTGATCATCCAGTAACCCGACTCCGTGCAACGAGGGGAGGATCATAATCGGCGAAGCCGCACTCCACCGCCTATAAGTGGGACCACCCCCGCTCGCGAGGGGAAGACCGGCCGTGGATGCTCTTGCCGTGCTAGCACCGGGACCACCACCGCTCGCGCGGGGAGGACGAGGTTGACGCGGCCCTGAAGTTCACGGCCACGGGACCACCCCGCTCGCGCGGGGAAGACCAGGGTGTGACCACACGACACCCGATCGGTGCAGGACCACCCCCGCTCGCGCGGGGAAGACGCGATGACGGTGTCGATCCGGGGTTGGTGGCGGGACCACCCCCGCTCGCGCGGGGAAGACGAATGCACCGCTGTAGGCCACTGTGCACCACCCGGACCGCCCCCGCTCGCGTGGGAAGACGGCCATGACGGCGCTCATCTGGGAAGGGGTCAGGGACCACCCCCGCTCGCGCGGGGAAGACGAACGCCACCACGTCACCGGGGTCGTAGCTGACGGACCACCCCCGCTCGCGCGGGGAAGACCGGGGCGGGCAGGGTGGACGCGGTGACGGCGCGGGACCACCTCCGCTCGCGCGGGGAAGACGACACCGGTCACGTCTGGTTCTGGCTCGGGTCGGGACCACCCTCGCTCGCGCGGGGAAGACGACTGGCAGGAGTACGAGATCGTCCGGCCTCTCGGACCACCCCCGCTCGCGCGGGTAAGACGGGACCAGCGGATAGGGGGGCGGCTTGACCCGGGGACCACCCCCGCTCGCGCGGGGAAGACGTACCCGATGCGGGTGGTCCACTCGCTCACCGCGGACCACCCCCGCTCGCGCGGGGAAGACAGGGCGACCAGGGCGGCGGCGCGCAGCTCCGAGGGACCACCCCCGCTCGCGCAGGGAAGACGACCCTGAAACCGTTGGGAGACACCGACATGGGGGACCACCCCCGCTCGCGCGGGGAAGACCAGCTCGGCGATGCGTTGCTCGTCGACGTCCACGGACCACCCCCGCTCGCGCGGGGAAGACGCCGCGATCGTGTAGTCCTCCAGCAGGAAGTCCGGACCACCCCGCTCGCGCGGGGAAGACGACACCGATCACGTCTGGTTCCGGCTCGGGTCGGGACCACCCCCGCTCGCGTGGGGAAGACGTCGACCGCGCCCGCCGCGCGCACGCCGAGCACGGACCACCCCCGCTCGCGCGGGGAAGACTGGGCGCTGACCGACCGGACCGAGAACCAGATCGGACCACCCCCGCTCGCGCGGGGAAGACCGGTTGTTGTGCCGGTTGCACGACGCGGCGGTGGGACCACCCCCGCTCGCGCGGGGAAGACCGGCGGTCGCTGTAGACGGCAACCTTGCCGTCCGGACCACCCCCGCTCGCGCGGGGAAGACACTTCTTGAACAGCTACTTTAGGCGGCAGTGTGCTGTTCTGGAATCGGTTTGGTTGGGAGCGACCGCTCGTCGTGGTGGTGGAGACGGGGACGGTGGGGAGGGCTGCGGGCTCAGGGGTAGGTGCCGTCCGTGGCGGTTCCGTCCGCCGCTCGACAGTGCGATTCCGCTTGACATGGATTCGAACGGGTGTGCGACGATCGTTGTGCGGTTCTTCCCCGGCCGTCGACCTGCTGCTCCGTTGAGTGTGGGCGGCGAGGTTGCGATGGTCAGGGGTGGGCGTGGATCGGCGTGAGTACGAGCGGATGGTGGATCGGTTTCGGCGGTTGGTGGCGCCGTTGCCTGCGTGGTGTGTCGAGGAGCGCGACGGGGCGCCGGTGGTGGTTGACGACGCGACGGGTAGCGGTGGTGTGCTGCTGTGCCTGGACAGCCGGTGGAATGTGTGCCTGAGGCGGTATTTCGAGGCGGTGGACAAGGATCGTCTGCTGGGGCTGGTGGCGTTGTTGGAGGTGGTGCCGTCGGACGGTCCGGCCCACCGGGCGGCTGTGGCGTTCCTGAGGTCGTTGCGGCTCGATGACGAGTGCTGATCGGCCAGGCGGGGCGGTGTGCCGGTCAGTCGGTCAGGATGAGTGGTTCGGTGGGCAGGTGACCGGCGAGGATTCGGTGCAGTAGTTCGGGAAGCTGTGCGGGGAGCAGTTTGTCGGTGCTGTGGGTGAGGTCGTCGTGGGTGTGCCAGCGGCGTTCGATGAGGCCGCGTTTCTCGTTGTCGGTGGGCCGGAGCGCTAGCTGGGGTGTCGTGGTGGTGGTGCGGGCCAGGTAGACGTGGTCGATGCGGTGGTGGTCGTGGCCCCGGTAGCGGAAGCGGCTTTCGCGGATCCAGAGTTTGGGGCCGAGGTGGTCGAGGTGGAGGCCGGTTTCCTCGGCGAGTTCGCGTCGGGCGGCGTCGGTGGGGGTTTCGTGGGGGTCGAGGCCGCCGCCGGGGAGTTCCCACCAGTGGTGTTCGGGTTGGTCGGGGTCGCGGGCGTGGATGAGCAGGACCCGGTCGGCGGGGTCGAGCAGGAGTACGCGTGCGCCGATGCGTGGGGTGCTGGTGGTGGTGCCGGCCATCCGTGCGGTGTCCCTCGGGGTGTGGCGGTCGGGGAGAGGGTGGCCGGTGGGGCGGGGTCAGAAGAGGGTGAACTCGGCGTCGTCGTGCTGGGTGGCCACCGTAGTGGGGTCGGACGTTAGCAGTCTGGTGGTGGGGGTGAGGGCCAGGGTGAGGGCGAGTCCTGAGTGGTCGGTGAGGCGGGTGCCGTCGGGTTGGTGGGTGCGGGTTTCGTGGAGGTAGTCGCAGGTGGTGAGTGTTTCGGTGAGGGTGGGGGTGGCGTGGGCGTGGTCGTAGCGGTAGCCGAGGTCGGGGCGGCGGGCCCAGCTGTGTTCGAGGCGGTCGGGGTGGTGGTGGCGGTAGAGGTCGATCAGGCCGCAGCGGTGGGTGAGGGCGCGGTAGAAGTCGTATTCGAAGGGGGCGAATTGGCCCCGGTGGGGTGGTTGGTGGTCGGGTTCGAGGACGTTGAGGTCACCCAGCAGGATGATCGGCTGCTCGTTGTGGGTGGTGTCGAGTGCGGTGAGGAAGGCGGTGATCCAGCGTTTCTTGCGTTCGGTCTTGTCGAGGGTGGCGTCGCGGGAGGGCACGTAGGCGCCGAGGACGCGGACGGAGCCGTGGTCGGTGTCGATGACGATGCCGGTGGCGCGGGCGGGGAGGTAGTCGAGGTGGTCGGTGAGCGGGTCGGGGTGGGTGGCGAGTTTGCTGGCGATCATGACGCCGAGTTCGCCGTCGGCGTGTTCGGGCATGGTCACGCTGTAGCCGGCGGCGGTGAGGGTGTCGGCGAGGTGGCGGGTGCCGGGGGTGGCTTTGGTCTCGGTGAGCACGAGGACGTCCTCGGGGCGGGTGGCGAGCCAGGCCAGTTGGCGTTGGGCGCGGTCCAGGGAGGGGGCGCCGAGGTTGAGGGTGAGCAGGCTCAGGGGCATGCCGGGTTCTCCTGCGCGGACCTGCCGGCCGCGGTCGTCGTGGTGGTGCGGGCGTGGGTGGAGCGGATCAGGTCGACGAGCTGCTCGGCGATCCGGTTCGGGCTGGTCGTGGTGGTGTCGAGGGTGACCACCGGCCAGCCACGGTGTCGGAGGTAGTCGGCGGCCTGGTGGTAGCCGAGGGATTCGCGGGTGCTGCTGTCGTGGGCGCGTTCGAAGCGGGAGTGGGCGCCGCGGGTGCGAAGTCGTCGTTGGATGACGGTGGGCTCGGCGTTGAGGATGACGGCGAGGTCGGGGCGGTAGACGCGGTGGTTGATGGTCCACACGGTGTCCATGGGGAGGCCGTCGAGTCCTTGCAGGACCAGGGATGCGGGCACGTACCGGTCGCTGATCACGATGGCGCCGGTGGAGAGGGCGGGCAGGATCTCGTCGGTGAGCTGGTGGTGGCGGTCGCCCGCGCACAGGTGGGCCAGGGCGAAGCCGTGGTAGGTGTCGGTGCCGTGGCGGATCAGCTCACCCAGCGGGGTGCGGGAGGGCTGGGTGGTGCCGTGCACGGTCGCGCCGGTGGCGGTGAGGAGTTCGACGGCGCGGGCGACGGTGGTGGACTTGCCGACGCCACCCGGTCCGTCGACGGTGATCAGCGTGCCCGGCAGGCGGGTGTCGAGGGTGGTCATGCGGGGGTCAGCGGCAGCAGCCGGCGTCCTTGCGTGGGGACAGGGCACTGTTCGGTGTCGACGTCGCCGATGCGTCCGCCGCCGGCGATGACGGCGGCGGGGCAGCCTTTGCCGCAGCCGTCGGCCAGCGTGCAGCTGCCGCAGGTGGGGTTGGCACCGACCTGGTAGCGGTCGTGGAAGCGGTAGTCGTCCACACGGGTGGCGAGGTCGGAGTCGGTGAAGATGTTGCCCACGATGAACTCGGTGTCGGCGTGCTGCGAGGTGGGGGTGCGGGCGGCGAAGACGAGGTAGGGGCAGACGGTGACCTCGCCGGGGGTGAACACGTACAGGATGGTGCCGGCCTCGCAGCCCGCGAGCGGTTTGCCCTCGGTGTTGGGGAAGCGGATGTGCGCGATGTCCAGGTCCGGGCCGTCGAAGCCGATGGTGCGCTGGAAGATGTCCTGCATGTGCAGGGTGGTCTTGGCCAGTGTGCGTTGTGATTTCACGCCGCGGCCCATGCTGCCCAGCGGGTTGAGCAGCACGTAACGGGCACCGTGGTCGCGGGCGAACGCGCACAGCTGCGCATACTCCTCGTTGCGGGCCAACGTGTTCGGCGTGCACAACAGCCCTTGCAGCAGCCCGGCCTCGGCCAGGCGCTTGACGGTGGTGACGGTGACGTCGAAGGAGGCCCGGTCGCCGCGGAAGCGGCCGTGGGACTCGGCGGCGAACCCGTCCAGCGACACGTTGCAGTGCACCCCGCCGATCTCCGCCAGTTCGGCGATCTGCTCGGTGTCCAGGGTGGTGGCGTTGGTGCAGATCCCGACCTGCATCCCCGCGTCGCGGAACGCGCGCACGATGGCCATGAAGTCCGGGTGCAGCGTCGGTTCGCCGCCGGTCAGGGTCACGCGGGTGACCCGGCACTGCGCCAGCCGCGGCACGACCTTGTGCACGATGTCGTCCAGGGGCATCTGGCGGCCGGTCTTGGTGGCCGAGACGAAGCAGTGCGCGCAGTGCAGGTTGCAGTCCTCGTTGATCTGCACCAAGGCTTTGCGTTGCGGCGCGTCGACCGTGGTGCGGAAGTAGCACGACGACGCCTGGTCCGGTCCGATGATGCTGCGTGCGCTCACGGCCTCGACCTCCAACATCCCTACGACACCCCGGTGCCGTTGGCCATAGGCGGCCGTTCGACCGCCCTAGTAGATGTTCGGTCGAACAGTAGCGCCGCTTAAGATGTCCGTGCGGACATCGTTGGCATAGTTAGGTTGTCGTTGCGCGCAGCGACAACCCAGGTGGCCGCCCGGACACCACCACCCGACGAGGGAGTACTCGTGACCGCCGCCAGGACAGCCGACCACGACGCCGCGTTGCTGGCCGAACTGCTGGACTGCCCGCCGCACTTGCTCGACCTCAGCCTCGACCAACTCCGCACCCTGGCCGTCGTCCGCGTCACCGGCAGCGCCCAACGCGCCGCCAAAGCGTTGGGACGCGAGCAGTCCAGCGTGCAGAAGCAGCTGGACAATCTCAACGCCACCGCCGTGCGCCTGGTCGGCGAAGCGCTCGTGCTCAAACAAGGCCGCGGCAAAGACCACGCCTTCACACCGTCGGGCGAGGAAGTCGTCGACCTCGCGATCGGCCAGCTGCGCGGCTGGAACGACCGGCTGCACCACACCCGGCGCCGCGTCGGCTCCACCGTCACCGTCGGCACCACCGAGTTCACCGTCCAGTTCCTCGGCAGCATCTGGCCCGGCCTGCGCACCGAGTTCGAACGCCGCGGCATCCACCTCAAGATCGAACACGTCCGCACCCGCGACCTCTGGGCCCGCCTGGACGCCAAGCAGGTCGATCTGGTCTGCGGCAGCCTCGCCGCCGAACACGACCAACCCGTCGCCCTCGACTACGACTTCATCGAATGGCACCGCGAACGCGTCGCCCTGCTCACCAACCTCACCACCCGCGAACTACCCGACACCCCCGTCACCTCCACTACCCTGCGCACCCTGCCCCTGCTCGTCCCCTCCGCCGGACTGCTCGCCCAGTTCCTCAGCCGCTGGTACGGACCCGACTACCGCGGCGCACTCAACGTCGTCGCCGACATCGACTCCCTCAACTACGGCCTCACCCTGCTCGACAACGAGCTCCTCCACGGCGCCATGCTCACCACCGAACGCGTCGCCCACGCCGCCGTCACCGGCAAACTCCCCGGCACCAACCTCCGCAACATCCCCCTCGCCCACGACTACAACCCCGACCTGCAGATCGTCACCGGCATCTTCGCCCGCCCCGACGAACGCCACCGCTACGCCCCCGACCACCCCCTCAACCTCCTCTGGACCGCGTTCACCAACGCCACACCCACCCAACCCACCTGACCACCACGACGCCAGCCCATCCGAATCAACCACCCTCGGCTCGCGCGGCGAGACGCAACGTCAACTTCCGCGTTGGCTACACCCAGTGGACCACCCCCGCTCGCGCGGGGAAGACGCGCCGATGGGCACGAGCTCGGAGACCGAGGCGGGACCACCCCCGCTCGCGCGGGGAAGACCAAGTTCCAAACGGGTGAACTACTGGGAGCCACGGACCACCCCCGCTCGCGCGGGGAAGACGGCAAGTGGCGCGTGCTCGCGCTGGCGAAGGGCGGACCACCCCCGCTCGCGCGGGGAGGACGACATCGACGAAGACCGATGAACCGGTCACCCGGGACCACCCCCGCTCGCGCGGGGAAGACATCAGCAGGGACGGCCCGGAGCGGATGACGGGGGGACCACCCCCGCTCGCGCGGGGAAGACGTCGGCCGACGGCTTGCAGGGGCAGCGGCGCGGGGGACCACCCCCGCTCGCGCGGGGAAGACGCGATGCCTTGGATGACGTCGCCGTTGTCGTCGGGACCACCCCCGCTCGCGCGGGGAAGACGTGAGCCGGCTCGCGCGATCATCGGTCTCGCGCGGACCACCCCCGCTCGCGCGGGGAAGACCACCGGCGGGCGCCGGTGACGATGTAGGAGCCGGGACCACCCCCGCTCGCGCGGGGAAGACCCGGTCCCGATCATGTACGAGACCAGGGAACCGGGACCACCCCCGCTCGCGCGGGGAAGACCACTTCTCGTTGCCCGTCTGGCGGTAGTTCTTGGGACCACCCCCGCTCGCGCGGGGAAGACAACGGGTCGGGGGCGTAGAGCTGGAGCGGGAACGGACCACCCCCGCTCGCGCGGGGAAGACGGCCTGTCCCGCCACCGCGAGCCCCAACCCACGGGACCACCCCCGCTCGCGCGGGGAAGACTGCGCCGGATAGACCCGGCTCTTCGGGAACGTCGGACCACCCCCGCTCGCGCGGGGAAGACACGTTCAACTGCCCCAACTTCGTCGGTGAGCTGGGACCACCCCCGCTCGCGCGGGGAAGACACTTCTTGACCAGCTACTTTAGGCGACGATGTGCCGTTCTGGCATCGGTTTGGTGCTGGAGGGTCATCGCGGTGTGGGGGTCGGTCGAGTCGATCTTAGGGTTGGCGGGTTGCGGTGACGAGGGCTCGGATGCTTCGGGCGGCGGGGTCGTCCTTGCCGATGATCAGGCCGAGGGCGCGGTTGAGGGTGCGGTGGGCGGTGGTGTGGTTGCCCGTTCGCCGGAGGGCGTGACCGAGGTTGGCGAGGCAGTGTGCGTGTTCGGTGGGGTCGGAGAGGTGCTGGTGCAGTTTGTCGGCACGGGTGAGGTATTTGACGGCTGAGTGGTGTCGGCCGGCTTCGATCATGAGTGTGCCGAGGTAGAGCAGTGTGTGGGCGGTGCCGATGTCGTGGTGGTGCAGTAGATAGGTTTCCAGGGCTTCGTCAGCGCAGCCGATGACTTTGTGGGGGAGGTCTTGGGCGCGGTAGGTCTGGGCCAGGTCGTGCAGTGCTGCCGCGGTGGTGTCGGGGTCGTCGTCGCGTAGGCGGTGGATGGCCAGTTCGCGCATGCCGTGGACGGCGGCGAGGTGGAGGTGGCCGCGGGTGCGCAGGGCTTGTGCGGCGCGGCGGAAGGCTGTGGCGAGCAGTAGGGATGTGGGCAGGGTGGTGGCGAGTTCGGCTCCGAGGTCGCACAGCCGGTGGAGCCACGCTTGGTCGACGTTGGCGGGGACGGTGCGCCACGTCTCGGTCAGCAGCGCCACCGCTGACTCGGGTTGGTCCATGACCGCTTGCAGTGTGGCCAGGATGCGGTCGGGGTCGAGCCGGGGGCGGCTGTCGGAGGCCGGGGCGGTCGGCTCGTGGCGTGGTGGTGTGGCGCTGGGTTCAGGGTCGGTCATGAGGATTTGTCCGGGTTGGCGACGACTGTGAACAGATCGTCGAACTGCATCGGTGTGAGTGCCACGAGCGCGCCTGCGATGAAGGCGGGCCCGGGGTGGAGCTCGCCCGACAGCACCCGGGTGAGGGTGGAGCGGTTCAGTCCCATCGCCTTCGCCGCGCTGTAGTCGGAGCGGAAACCGGCCAGTCGTGCGGCTTTGGTGAAGACGTCGGTCCGCAGTGCGACGTGGTAGGTGCTCATCGGGGTTCTCCCGCCGGTGGGTTCCGTCGCTGTCGTGGCGTTGCCTCGCGTGTGGTGGGAGGCATGGTGGGGTCGTCAGCGTGTGTCGCGGTCGTAGGTGTCGGCCCAGCGGGCGAGGACGTCACGGGATTCGGTGTTCGGCAGGGCCAGCGAGTCGAGGCGGCGCATCTTGGCCTGGTAGTGGGCGACCAGGGCCGGATCGTCGTGGAACACGGTGGAGGTGTCGGTCTCGACGTACGCCATCGGGCGGGTGGGGGCGGTGAAGGTGAGGACCGTGGCGGGTCGCGCGAGGGCCGGGTGGAACGGTCCCGAGGTCGGGATGAGGCGCAGCGTTGTGCGGGTCCATTCGCGCATCAGGGTCAGGTGCCGCATCTGGTCCCGCATGACCTTCGGGTCTCCGACGACGGTGCGCAGTGCGGTCTCGTGCAGGTAGAGGACAGTGTCGGGGCGGTCGGTGTTGTGCAGGATCTCCTGCCTGACCGCCCGGTCCTGGACGAGGGCGCGGTCGCCGGTCAGGGCGTGGGCGTAGTCGTCGGTCTGGGCGAGGACGGGGATGGTGAGGGGTTCGTAGGCGGTGATGGTGAGGGCGGCCTGTTCGTTCTGGCGCAGGGCGGTCAGGGTGTCGGGGCGGTTGTCGTGGGTTCGGATGAAGCTGCCGGTGTCGGGCTCGGTGGCGATGGCGAGGATGCGGTCGCGGGCGGGTTTGTCCGCGCCCAGTCGGCCGGTGAGGACGCCGATCTCCCACGGACTGGTGCCTCGGCTGCCGGTCTCCAGTTTGCTCAGCTTGCCCAACGACCACCCGAGCGCGTCGGCGGTGTCCACCGCTGATCGCCGTGCCCGGTGCCGGATCCGGCGCAGTTCCTCGCCGAGTTCCCGGCTGCGGGCGGTGGTCATCCTCGGTGTGGTGGTGGTCTTGTCGTCGGTGTCCATCGGTTCCTCGTCGCCAGCCCGAGGGCTGCGGATGGTTGTCGGGGGCGGGAGAGCCAGTTCACCAGCGCGTGAACGTCCGGGGCACCGGCCAGAGACCCTCCATCGGACCTCCGCGATCCCGCCGGCTCCCACGATTCGGGCGGCTCTCCGGCCTGCCGGGCGGTGGTTCGGCGAGGTGGGGCACGATGCCGGTGTCGGCGAACGTGAGGGAGGGACGTCAGGTGGCGGTGATCGAAGCGGTCTTCTTCGACGTGGGTGAGGTCCTGGTCGACGAGACGCGCGAGTACGGGACGTGGGCGGACTGGCTCGGGATCCCCCGCCACACGTTCTCCGCCGTCTTCGGCGCCGTCATCGCGCAGGGCAAGGACTACCGCGAGACGTTCCAGGTGTTCAGGCCCGGGTTCGATCTCGCCGAGGAACGTGAGCGCCGTGCCGCCGCCGGGCAGCCGGAGAGCTTCGCCGAGGAGAACCTGTACCCGGATGTCCGGCCCTGCCTGGAGGAACTGCGCGCGTCGGCGCTGCTGGTCGGTGTCGCCGGGAACCAGACCGCCCGAGCGGAACGCATCCTGAAGTCGCTGGACCTACCGGTGGACGTGATCGGCACGTCCGACGGTTGGGGCGTGGAGAAGCCGTCGCCCGCCTTCTTCGACCGGGTCGTGCGGGAAGCCGGCGTCGCCGCGGGCTCGGTGCTCTACGTCGGCGACAGGCTGGACAACGACATCCGGCCCGCGCAGCAGGTCGGGATTGCCACCGCGCTGATCCGCCGCGGGCCGTGGGGGCACATCCTGCGGGTGCCGGAGGTCGAGCAGCGGTGCCTGTTCACGCTCGACGGCCTGGCGGAGCTCCCGGCGCGCGTGGCCGAGCACAACGACGGGAACAGGTGAGTCAGGCCGTCCTGGTCAACGCACGGACCTGGTCGTCGAGCTCGGCGGCGTAGGGGGTGTCGCCCAAGGCCCGCCGGACGTCGGGCACGCGCTTGAGCGCGGTGGCGTAGTAGTCGCGTCCGAGCACGTGGCACGCCTGCTGGGCGGTGGCGGACGCCTGCTCGGCGTCGCTGGGCGCCTGTGCCGTGGCGAGGTCGAACAGCAGGACGGCCCGTTGCCTGGAGGCGCCGTCGGCCAGGCCGTCCAAGGACTCTTGGAGTCGCGACGCCGCGGCGCGATGCTGACCGGCGAGCAGCAGGGTGTTGCCGGCGAACCCGGCCAACCGGGAAGCGTCGAAGAAATCGAGCCAGACCGGGTCGGTCCCGCCGGTGGTCAGCGCGTCCTCGGCGGACCGGATGCGAGCGATGCTCGCCGCCGTCTGTCCGGTGCGTGCGGAGATCTCGCCGTCGACGCAGTGCAGCCACGACCGCAGCAGCGGCCCGCCGTCGTAGCGCGTGTGTGCGTGAGCGGCCTTGAGCAGGTCGCGAGCGGGCTGCTCCCGTCCGGCGAAGCCGGGGACGAACGCGCGGTGTGCCAGCACGGCGGCGGCCAGGCTGTGATCGCGGGACACCTCGACCGCGTCCTGCGCCAGCCGGAAGAACACCTCCGCGACGTCTTCCTGCGCCAGGTCGAAGAAGGCGAGCCTCGCGGCGAGCAGCGCCCCTTCGGTCACGGCCGCGCCAAGCCGCGGCAGCAGCACATCGCCGAAGGTCGCCTCCATCATGTTCTCGCCGAGCTGGACGTGAGCGACCACCGAGGGCAGGAGAGCGGCGGCCGGGCTGGTCCAGTACAGGTCACGGTGCGACGCCGTGATCGCGGCGTAGGCGTCGACCGAGCGCCGGTCCAGCCGGGCGCCCTGCGAACCGGCCAAGGCCTCGACATCGTCCGGCACCGCGATCCCACCCGCGAGCAGTGGCGCCACGCTCGCGCCGAGAAGCCCTTTGAGGAACACCTTCCGGCCGAACTCGCCCCCGGCGCTCAGCATCATCGACGTCACCTTCCTCACGACGGTGTCGAGGAAATCGTCCCGCATGATCGCGTGCGACGCGGTGGTCGTCCCCGGGCGCAGTGCGAGTTCGTCCGGCGAGAGCAGGCCCAACTCGTCGGCGGTCATGCCAAAGACCAGCACCAGGTGCTTGCGGTAACGCGGCTCGGGCGTGCGGTCACCGGACTCCCACCGCCGAACGGCCTCCTCGTTCAGGCCGGGTTCGGCCTCGCCGGCCGCACGCATGCTCCGCCTGATCTGCTCCACGAGCTCGTCGCGACTCCAGCCCCGCTGGAGACGTTGCCACGCGAGCTGCGTGTTCGGCGGGTGTTTGGGCAGCGAACTGCGGCGTGGTCCCACCCGGTCCTCCTCGTGCGGTGCGTCTGCTGCGATCGGGTCGACTACGCGGGATCCGACGTGCCGGCGAGGTCGGCGAGGTGCTCGAAGAGCGTGTACGCCGCCAGCAAGTGATCGGTCTCCTCGGTGAAGTGCGCCGCGTGGAGGTAGGCGTAGAGGACGACTGCCGGGCCGTCGGGCAGGCAGAAGCGGGTCGGCGGGTGGTACTCGAGGCCGGGGAAGAAGCCGGTGCTGCGTGGGATCACGCGGACCGTGACGTCGGTGCGGTCGACGACGGTGCCTTCCAGCACGTAAGCGGTGCAGCGATCGGCGTCGAGCTGTTCGAAGACCGGGTTGATGCCCAGTGGCGCGAAGAGGTCGACCCGCTCCGACACACGGCACAGGATGTTGATCACGCTGGTCGCGAGTGGGCCCCACGAACACCACAGCGTGGGATCGGGTGCAGACGCGTCGGTGACACCCCCTTCCAGGCGCCGCACGGTCTCGGCGGACTGGCCGCTGCGTGCGGCGAGCTCGGCGATGGACAGGCCGGCGGCTTCACGAGCCCGGCGCAGTTCGGTGCCGAGGACGCGGCCACGCAGCGTGGGCTGCGGTTGGCCGTCGTTGCGGGTCATGTGCACGTTCTCCGAGGGGTTGTGGTGGGGCTTCACGGGTGGGGTCGAAAACGGGCAAGACCGGTGGGGCGGCAGGGGGTGCGGAACCTGCCGCCCCGGCGACCGGCGTCGGTTCGGCGCTCTGCGCACAGCGGTCACGTGGGGCGACGTGATCGGGTGCGCAAGCGGCGTGCGGACCTGGCCGGGTGGTTCAGGTGGTGGATGCGGCGTCGGGTGGTCCGCTCCGGTGAGCACGGCATCTCCGGAAACGGGATGTCGTGGTGGTTCGGGCTCGCGTCGTCGCGAGTCGGTGGCGTGGTCGGTGGCTGAACGCGTCGTCCCGGGCGAGGTGAAACTCCAGCAGTACCCGGCACGGCACCGGTGTCCGGCGCCACCACCGTCCGGCCCGGCAGTACCGGCAATGGCCGTTCACGTCCGGAACGTGCTGCGCGAGCAGGGCGTGCAGTCCGGCGACCAGACCGGGCAGTTCGCCGCGCGCCACCACGGCGGCCGTGTGGTCGTCGCCGTCCAGCACGACATCGACCACCGCATCGAGGTCGGACCAAAGTCGATCGCGCAGCGCGGCGAACACGACGTTGTTGTTCCCGGCCACCCTCACAACCGCACTCCGACCTCGGCGCGCCGCGCGTTGACGACGGCCCGGGGCTTGTTGCCTGTGACGCGCGGCCGTGGGAAGACGGGGATGCCCTCGTGCTCGCGCCACGCCACGTCGCAGCCATGGCACGTCGGCCAGCAGCCGTCGGGAATCCTCGGCGGCGGGTCGTGCGGCACCCTCACGCCGACACCGCACAACGTCCTGCCTTCGTCGTTGGCCGCCAGCGTGTCGGGGATCGCGTGGCGCTGCCCGTCGAACGGCAGCCATCGAAACGCGCGTATGCCCATCACAACCACCCGGAGAAGGCGGGGCAGGTTCGGCTCGACCGTCGACGCGAGGTGACAGGGAGGAGATCGACAAGCCCTGTGATCGTCACATTGGCCTCCTCGTTACGTTAAGTCCTTCACTGGCTACGTCGTGTACGGCTAGGATTGGTCGCAAGTTGCGAGTTTCGCAAGTGGAGAACCCACAACTTGCTAGTTGTTCACCTGGTCGGGGTAACAGATCCGGCCGGATGAGCGTCCGTAGGGTGCTGTTGGAGAGATCAGCGAGGAAGGATCGGCGTGGCCACGGACAACATCCCGCCCAACGTGCGCAAGCGACTGGCGGCCAGGATCAAGGAGCTGCGCGGCGACCGTCGACAGGAGGACGTCGTCCGTGCGCTGCAGGCGATACCCGGAAGCGGCAAGTGGTCCGTCACCAAGCTGAGCCGGATGGAGAACGATCAGGCGCGGATCCAGCCGGACGTGGTTGAAGACCTCCTGGCGATCTATGAACACGATGATCCTGACGAGCGCGCGAAACTCAAGCTGTGGGCAAGGGCCGCTCGTGACAAGGGCTACTGGCACAAGGGCCGACGTGGCCTGCCCGACAACATGACGGACTTCGGCGAGTACGAGGAGCGGGCAACCGTGCAGCGCGTCTGGGAACCGCTGCTCGTGCCCGGTCTCTGCCAGTCGGAGAGCTATGCCCGCGCGGTGATCGCGGGTATCGAGCCGAGCATCGAACCGGATGAGCTGGACCGGCGTGTCGCCGCACGCATGGCTCGGCAGGCAGTCCTGACTCGTGAAGACCCGCAGGAACTCTGGGTCCTGCTCGATGAGCGCGTGCTCCGGGCGAGCATCGGCTCGAACGATGTGCGTGTCGAACAGCTTCGTCGTCTCGTGCAGCTGGCGTCCTGGAGCAACGTGACGCTCCAGGTGGTGGGAGCCGAGGTCGGCGCACATCCTGGCCTGTCGGGTTGGTTCACGATCTTCGAGTTCTCCGACGACACAGCGGACATCGGCTACACCGACGGCCCAGGTGGGAGCCTGTATCTCGAAGACTCCGAGGACGTGAGGCGCTGTACGCTGATGTTCGGGCACTTGCTCGGGATCGCCCTCACCCCAGCCGACTCGATCGCGCTGATCAGCGAGGTCATCGAAGAGTTGGGGAGTGAGCCGCAGTGATCGAAGATGGGAGGGGCTCGGCTTGACTGAACCCGATTTCTCCGTAGCTACGTGGCGCAAGAGCAGCCGGAGCGGCGGCAGCAACGGCGGCGGCGGGTCGAACTGCGTCGAGGTGGCCTTTGTCGGCCGCTCGGTAGGGGTTCGAGACTCGAAGCGCCCAGGCGTCGACATCGCTTTCCGTGCGCACGCTTTCAGTGAGTTCGTCGCTGCGGCGAAGCGCGGTGGATTCGAGTAGACAACGCCGTCCGCACGCGGTCGCGAGCACATCTCCGCGCCGCACCCATGAATAGCTGATCGCCTCCGCACCTGAGCTTCGCGGAGGCGATCATGGTTTCTGGCATGTTCAGCGAGTGGGCACCCGTGCCGAAGGTCAGACGGGCGGTTGGGTGGTGGAGCAGATCTGGCGGCCGTCGGACACGGTGATCAGTCTCGGTTGGATCGGGACGTAGTAGGCGTACTTGACCTCGTTGCTGGGAAAGAACCTCAAGGTGCCTCGGGGGCCGACGCAGGCGTGGTAGCTGTCGAGGGCTGTGTCGACTCGGACGAGGATGAACGTGTCGGCGCAGTGGGTGTAGAGGGAGGTCGCGCCGTTGTGGTGATCGGGGTTGACGTGCTGGAAGCCGCAGCCAACCGGGAGGGGAGCGCTGTGGGCGTCGGTCGAGGACGCGGTTGTCAGAGCGGAAACTGTGGTGGCTATGAGGACGAGCGTGTGACGTAGTTTGGTCCGGATCGCGGTCACGGTGATCACCCTTTCTCGGTTCGGCACCGAAGTGGTGGTCACAAGCATGCTGCGATCGTCCTGGCGGGAACAGAATTCCGTCTTTTTCGGATAAGAAGGAATAGATCGGGAGTCGGACCGTGGAATCGCGGTCAGGTTTCGATGTCGCCGACGTAGACGGTGCCACCGAGCGTGGTGACCTGGTGTTGCAGTTCCCGGTTGGCGGCCAGCATGTTCGTCATGGTGGTGGTGTCGTCCGGTGGCGCGACACGGAGTAGGGCGAACAGGAACGCGGTCGGCGTGTCCGGGAGTCGGAACCTGGGTGTGGTGATGCGTGCCCGAGGCACGGGGTAGAGCAGGACGACTCCGCTCTCGCCGATGTCCTGCGCCGTCATGTTGGTGAGGGTCTCGCTGACGATGGGTGCGGCGGCGTGGTCGGGCAGGAACAGGTTGATCCACGGGTGTGGGTGCTTCCACGAGCCCAGGGCGCGCAGTAGGGCGACGTCCTCGGCCAGTCGGTTCTGAAAGCCGTGGTAGGTGAAGTCGGTGATCCGCAGGGTGTCGCGGTGGTCGCTCAGACCGGCCAGGAGCCGTTCCCGGTCCGGTTCGGTGGGCGGGGTGAAGTAGCTGACGGCGTCGATGAAGTAGGCCCAGGTGTCGTCGAGTGGTTTGGCCTGGCCTTCGAGGTGGTGGAAGCGGCCTTCGGTCATGAGGGTGCGTTGGTCGGTCAGGAAGGTGTCGAGGTCGTCGTAGCGCAGGCGGTACCAGCGGGCGTGGGTGTGTGCGGGGGTGAGGCGCAGGGTGGCGCGCAGGATGATGCCGTGGCGGCCTCGGCCGGCGCGCAGGGCGTCGAACAGGTCGGGGTGGTGTGTGGGTGAGCAGGTGGTGTGGGTGCCGTCGGGGGTGACGGCGTCGAGCTCGATAACGTTGTCGGTTTGCAGTCCGTGGTGGTGGGTGGCGCCGCTGATGCCGCCCACGGACAGGGTGCCGCCGACCGACAGGTCGAGGTAGTCGGTCAGCACCGGCGGGGCCAACCCGAGAGGGAGCGTCGCGTCCAGGACGTCGCCCCATCGTGCCCCGGCGTCGACGACGACCTCGTGGTCGGTCACGTGGTGAATGGTGTCGAGTCCGCGCATGTCCAGGACGAGCCCTCCAGGGGCTTGGGCCTGTCCGGCGGTGGAGTGCCCTTCGGCTCGCGGCACCACGGGAATTCCGTGTTCACGGCCGAATCGCAGCACCGCGGACACGTCCTCGGCTGACCGGGGTCGTGCCACGCCGAGTGGGTGGGCGTACTCGGTGGTCCGGCCGTAGTCGTCCGCCGCCCATGCCAACGCCGAGTCCGTCGTCGTCAGGATGCCGTCGAAGTCGGGAAGCGACAGTTCTGCGGGCGCCTGCGGTTCGGTCAGAGGGTCGCCGGCGGGCTCGGGGTGGCGGGTTGTCCGGTCGAGCATGGGCGCACTCCTGGGGATGGAGGTTCCAGGCGTGGTGCCGGAACGGGGTCGTGGTCCAGTGCGGCCAGCTGGGCGCGGATCCCTGCGGCCCGGGTGTCACCCAGCTCCTCGAACAGTTGTAGCGCTTCCTCCCAGGCGCGGCGCGTGTCGTCGTCCTCGCCGAGTTCATGGTGGAGGTCGCCGAGCTTGCGCAGGAACGCCGCCCGGCCCCACAGATCGACCACGGACACGCTGGCCGCCAGCGCCTGTTCGAGGTAGGCGACCGTGCCGCGCAGATCCCCCATGTCACGGTGGACCTCACCGATCCGGTCCAGGGCGCAGCTCTCGGCTTGGCGGTCGTTCAGTTCACGCAGGACGGCGACGGTCTTGTCGAAGCCGTCGAGTGCGAGGTCGTACTCGCCGCGGGCGCGGTTGGCGTCGGCGACGTAGGAGTTCGCGATGGCCCATGACCAACGTTCACCGAGGTCCGCGGCAATGGTCCGGGCTTGGAGGTAGTGGTCGGCCGCTTCACCGTGCTCGCCATGGACCTGATGGACACGGCCGATGCCGATGTGAGCCCAGATCTGACCGCCGACGTCCCCCAGTTGACGTCGGATGTCCAGGGCCTCGGTGGCGCATTGCATCGCGTCGTCGAACCTGCGCTGGTCGAAGTACCCGTGGCAAAGGTTGCTCAGCAGCGACGCTTGTGTGGTGAGGTTCCCACGTCGTCGTGCGTGATCGAGGCTTGCGTTGAGCGGCGTCAGCCAGGTGCTCCACGGGTTGCGCCAGTAGAGGTAGTCGCTCAGCACGAGCGGGAGACCGAACGCGACGACGTCGAGATCCAGGGAGATCGCGTGCACGGTGGCCGCGGCGAGGTTCGACAGCTCGGTCTCGCACCACCTGACGGCATCGTTGGGCGTGGTGAAGACCGGCCGGGCGTGTTCGGTGTCGATTGCGGTGAGCTGGGCGTGCGGACGGTTGGGCGACATGGTGTGGCTGGCTGCGGTCGCCGCTTGCAGGTACCACTCCAGTAGGCGCTGCCGAGCGGCGGTGACCTCCTCGACTGATTCGGTGGCCTCGGCTAGCTCGGTCGCGTAGTCGCGCAGCAGGTCGTGGAAGCGGAAGCGATGATGGCCCGCTTCCTCCAGGAGGTGTACGCGGGCGAGCGTGTCGAGCAGCCGTGCGGTCTTGGCCGCGCCGTACTGAGCGAGCACGGCGGCCGAGTCGACGCCGAATTCACGACCTGGGTGCGCGCTGAGCAGCCGGAACAGTCGGGCGGCGTCGGGTTCGAGCGCGCGGAAGGACCAGGAGAACACGGCGCGGACCGCCGTGTCGACGTCGTCGGGGGAGAGCACGTCCAAGCGCTGGTCGATGTCGGACAGATCCTCCGCGAGTCCGGCAAGCGTCAGGTGCCGGCTGGCCGCGATGCGCTCGGCTGCGACCCGGACAGCCAGTGGTAGACCACCGCAAAGCGTCACGATGTGCTCGGCGGCCTTCGGTTCGTTGTCGACGCGCGCGGCGCCGACGACCTCCCGCAGCAACGCCACGGCGTCGGCTTGGTCGAACGGGTCGATCGTCAGGCAGCAGGCGCTGTGGCGTACGGCCAGTGCCGACAGGCGCTGGCGGCTGGTCACCAGCACCAGGCAACCAGGAGCGGCGGGGATCAGCGGGCGGACTTGTTCGGCGCGGCTGGCGTTGTCCAGGACGAGCAGGGTGTGGGTGCCGTCCAAGCGCGTCCGCAGCAAGGCAGAGCGCCTCTCCGTGGACACTGGTATCGCCTCGGGCGGGGTGCCGAGAGCCTTGAGAACGTCCTCCAGCACCTCGGCGGCGCCGACGGGATCACCCTCAGACGAGAAGCCGTGGAGGTCGACGAAGAACACCCCGTCGGGGAAGAGGCTCTTCACCTCATGCGCCCAGCTCAGCGCCAGCGAGGTCTTCCCGACACCGGCTTGGCCGTCCAAGGCGATGACCCTGGCCGAGGTCGTGTGCCGATGGTGATCGAGGTGCTCGTGCAGCGCTCGCAGGATGTCGCTACGGCCGATCAACTGTGGTGATGGCGGTAGTTGTGCGGGCCTCGAGTGCTTCTCGTGGCCGAGGCGCTTCGAGGTGGCGGGCACCAAGGCCGTCAGCGCGCCACCCGTTGCCAGAGCCGCGTCACAGGCTCGGGCGAACTCCTCCGTCGGAGGTTTCGTGCCGTTCTCGACGTTGCTGATGTGACTGGAGCTGAAGTGGCTCAACTCCGCCAAGGCGCGCAGAGTCATCGTGCCGCGCAGTCTCCGCAACTCCGCACCGAAGGTGCCCTTCGCGACAGGTGTCCGCTCCGTATTCGTTATTCCGTTCATCCGAATGCACCTTCCCCCCTTGCTCACCCCCAGGCTGCCTCGGCACCGTGGACATCGGCAGCGTCGCCGCCGGTGATCAACCGAGAACATGAGGATATGCGGAAACGGTCTGGACTGGCGGTCAAAGCGGTCCGACGACACCACTATTGAGTGAACGGCGAGCCACTTTCCGTGCGTCCGGTCACCGTCCGTCGTAGCGAGGAGATGTCAAATGTGAACCGGGGGCATGGTCGGCCGCGTGCTCTGTGCGGCTCGTTGGCCACGGTCAATCTACGCGAGAGAATTTCAGGGTCGACGTGCGTTCGGGGTGGAGCTCGTCCTGCTCAACCACTGCTCAGGGCGATCGCACGCTCGGGTCGACTGGTCGCCCGTGGCCTCCTCTCCGACTCTCTGGCCGTTATTCCTTATTCCCTTCAAGGGAATACATGCGCCCTCTTGTCGTCCTTCAGGTGGTCAGGTCACCGTGATGTCAGTGCGGTACGGGTCGGCGCTACGGGACCGAGAAAGCAGACGAGGAGTCGGGGTGTGATGTTGATCGATGTGAGGCATGACTTTTCATCCGGTGGACTGGTGCAGAAACGGTCCTTCCGGGTTCGGGTCCAACAAGAGAGTGAATCCGTTCGGCGGGGGTCGTCACCCTCTGTGCTGAGGGGGCGCTATGTCGCCGGAATGGTGCTGGGCGCTCATCGGCCCAGCCTTCGGACCTCTTCTGACCGCGGTAACGACACGTGCGGCAATCGGGCAACCGTTGTTCCCAGCGGGATGGTGGAGACCGCCGTGGTCGAGCGACGCGCTCGTGACCACGTCGGTCCTGTGCGCCCTGCTGGCCTTGCTTACGTACCGGTTCGAGGGCTCGCCACTGCTGCCCGCCGTCCACTGGCTGGCCATCACCGGCACCCAACTCGTGCTGATCGACCTGACCTGTCGCCGTCTTCCTCACGCGATCACGGGCGCCATGTTCATCGGCGGGTTGGTCCTGCTCGGTCACGCCGCCCTCCGGATCGGCGAGACCGGCGCGTTCCTGAGGGCGGTGACCGCATCGGGCGCGCTGTTGGTCGCGATGCTGGCCGCAGCGGTGCTGGCGGCACCGCGGATCGGGGGAGGCGACGTCGCACTGATCGGTGTGGTCGGGCTCTACCTCGGCTGGGTGAACTGGCCGCGCGTTGTGCTCGGACTGTCGGTTGCACTTCTGCTGGCGGGCGTGGCCGCAACCGTGCTCCTGGCAACTCGCCGGATCACCTCCGGAGAGCCACTCGCGATGGGACCGGCGATCGTCGGCGGCGCACTCATCGCACTCAGCCTCCCCTGACCGACCGCTACGGGGGTTCGACATGTGCGTCCCCTTCCGCCATGACGACCACGACTTGAGGACGGACATGCAGATCTTCCACAGCACGGCCACTGCCTTGGTCATCCTGATCGTGGTCGTCGCGTGCAGCCCTTCGAACTCAGGCCCGCCCGCTCGATCGGGCGATCCAGCCGGTGTGGGCGCCTCGCTCCTCCCCGAGGCGTCCGCACCGGCACCGGACCCGGTCGAGGCCGGGCGGCAGGCCGTGGACGCATACCAGGGCATGTGGCTCAGCTATGCCGAAGCCGCCAAGACGTCCGACTGGCAGTCCCCGAAACTGGGTGAGTTCGCGACCGGCACGGCGTTGTCCACGATGACCCGCGGGTTGTACGGCGACCGCTACAAGGGCGTGGTTTCGCGCGGGCGACCGGTCCTCAACCCTGTGGTGTCGTCTGCCGAGCCGGCCGCGGCGCCGACGAGGATCACCGTCACTGATTGCGGTGACTCGACGAACTGGACCAGGCACTACGCCGACAGCGGGCAACCGGCGGACGAAGGGCCGGACGGCAGGCGGCACGTCGACGCCATCGTGGAGAAACAGGCCGACGGCACGTGGAAAGTCGTCGAGTTCGGCATCCAGGAGGTGGGGACGTGCTGAAGTCAACGGTCGCCGCCGTGACGTTGCTGTTCGTCGGAGGCATCACGCCGGCCTTCGCAGGCCCGTGGGGGAACGTCGATTGCAGCCAGGCACCCGTACCTGTCTGCAATCTCGGCGCGGGCAACAGCCACGAGCCGAATCAGAGCGGGAACTCTGGCCACCCGGCCGGCACGGACCACGCGGCGGGCAGTACCGAGGATCCGTACGTCGACTGCAGCTACAAACCGGTCGACTACGAGGCACCCGGCGGCCATCCGCAGGAGGCAGGCGGTTGGTTCATGGTGCTGTGTTCGCCGGACGGCAAGGACCCGTTGTCCCACGGGCCGGTCTGGGTTCCAGCTGATGGCGCACAGCCTGCGCTCTCACCAGAGCAGGTGGCGGAGATCGCGCGCAACCGCTTGCGCCTGCCGGAGGTGGCGATCGCTGCCAGCCCCGCCGAGACCCAGTTGGTCAACCTGCCCACGTGGTTGTGGTTGAACGGTGGTTGGGAGGAGGTGTCGGCGAACGCGTCCGTGCCAGGTGTGTCAGTGACCGCCGTGGCGAAGCCGAGGTCGGCGATCTGGTCGATGGGGGATGGTGGCTCGGTGACGTGCGGCGGGCCTGGGACGCCGTTCGGCGCGGGCCGCGACCCGAGAGGCGACTCTCCCGACTGCGGTCACACGTACCGCACCAGCTCGGCCGGGCAACGCGCTGATGCTTACCCGGTGACCGTCACCGTCACGTGGACCGTGACGTGGGCGGGTGCAGGTCAGGGTGGCACGTTCCCGAACATGACCACCTCGGCGTCCGCGGCGTTCCGCGTGGACGAGAGCCAGGGAATCGCGACCGGCTGAGCCGGCAACAAACCGTCATCCGCAAGGCACGTCGAGCGCTCATGTCGACGCGCCGCGATGGCTCCATGCTTGAAGGAGGTTGGTGGTGACCACGTCGGTTCTGCACACGAAGGGGAAGGCAGACACGTCAGCTGGCGTGTGGGCAGGTCGCAGCCATGACAAGGGGTTCTCGCGCCTCGGTGGCGGCCGTCGTCGCAGCGTTCCGCAGCTGCTCGTCGGGGTGCTCTTGGTTGTGGCATGTGCGGGAGGTGGTGTTCTCGCCGTAGTGCAGTGGGACGGCAGAGAGGGTGTGCTGGTACTGGCGCGTCCCGTCGCCGTGGGTCAGGTTCTGACCGCCCAACACCTCATCGAAGTGAGCATTGCGGTCGACTCAGCTCTTGATCTGGTCCCTGCGAACGCAATGTCCACAGTGGTGGGAACTCCTGTGGCCTTCAGCCTGCCCAAGGGTTCCTTGGTGACCCGTTCAGCACTCGGCGCGCCGCAGATCCCACCTCAGGGCGACGCGATAGCGGCTCTCGGCCTGAAGTCGGGCCAGTTCCCGCCGGACCTTTCGCTCGGCACAACCGTGGTGGTCCTCGCGACACCGACGCCAGGGGTGCGGACCGAGGGTGCCGAGACCTCGTCATGGAGGGCTGTGGTCACCGGCCTTGCCACCGGGGCGACCGACCAAATGATGGTGGTCTCCCTGCAACTGCCCGAAGCAGACGCCAAAGCGATGGCATCGGCGCCTGCGGGGCAGCTCAACCTGGTGACGATCGCAGGAGGCGAACGGTGATGCTGCTCGCGGTGTGTTCCCTCAAAGGGTCTCCCGGCGTCACCACTTTGGCCGTCGCCCTCGCGGCGCGGTGGCCGATCGAGGAGAACCCGATCTTGGTCGAAGCCGATCCGGCCGGTGGCGATCTGATGGCCCGGTTCCGCCTGAGTGAATCGCCGGGGCTGGTGAGCATGGCCGCCGCCGCACGACGTGCTGCCGACCCGTCTCTGCTCGCCGAGCACGTCCAGCTGCTGCCGCCTGGCCTGCGCGTCGTGGTCGGGCCGGTTGGAGCGGAGCAGGCACGTGCCGCACTGGGTGCGTTGGACGGGCTGTCTCCGCTACGTCACGTTGTCGGCCAGCCGGGAACGGTAGTGATCGCCGACTGCGGGCGGGTTGATCCGGACTCGCCGACATTGCCGATCATCCGCAGTGCCGACGCGATGCTTCTCCTGGCCCGACCTCGTGATGACGAGCTCGCGCACGTCGCGTTGAAGCTGCCGACGGCGCAGCGATGGTCGCGGCGACCTGGACTCGTGCTGGTCGGCGACGGCTACCCGACACGCGAGGTCTGCCAGGCGTTGGGCATACCCGTCATGGCGCACGTGCCCCGGGACGACAAGGGAGCGGCGGTGCTCGGCGGGCAGAGCAACGCCCGCTATGGACCAGCGCGTTCGGCCCTCGGTCGCGCTGCGGCCGGACTCGCACAGTTCCTCCACGCTCAGTGGCAGACGACCGGCGGTGGCCGGCCGTTCGTCCCGCAGCACCAGGCCGTCACCTCAGATCACTCACTGACCGGCGTGGCACCCCAACCGCTGGTAGCGCCGGCAGGAAACGGGGCACGGTCATGACCACGACGGGGCTCGGGAACCCACAGTCGACCAACGGGGTCAACGCGCACCTGGCGCTGAACCTGCCTGGGCCTGCTGAGCTTCCACACCGGTCGACCGGTGAAGCAGCAGCGGTGGACCGCCTCCGCAAACGACTGCGTGACGAGTTGTCCAGTCGCCTCAGCGAGCACATCAAGGCTGACGAGAGCACCGGACGGGCACCGATGGACGCCGTACGGAGGAAGGCGCTGGCCGAGTCGATCCTGCAAGAAGCTGCCGAGGCGCACGCCCAGTCCGAACTCCGCGACTCCGCCACCGGCGGGATGCTGGTCGATCCCGACACCGAGCAGCGCGTGATCAACGCCGTGCTGGATGAAGTGTTCGGGCTGGCAGGCCTGGAACCGTTGTTGGCCGACACCTCGGTGGAGAACATCAACATCAACGGCGAGCGGGTCTTCGTCAAATACGCCGATGGGCGACGAGCCCACTTGGGGCCTGTGGTCGGCTCCGACGCCGAACTCATCGAGCTGATCCGGGACCTGGCCACCCGCAGCGGTGTCGAGGAACGCCGCTTCGATCGCGCCAGCCCCATCGTCAACTTCCAACTGCCCGGTGGCGAACGCGTGTCAGCGGTCATGGCGGTCACCGACCGACCGTCGGTGTCGATCCGACGGCACCGACTCGCCCGCGTCACCCTGGCCGAACTACGGAAGAACGGCACCGTCGACCCGGCATTGGAGAGCTTCCTGACCGCGCTCGTACGTGCCAAGCGCAACGTCCTCATCACCGGCGGCACCGCGATCGGGAAGACGACCATGCTCCGCGGGCTGGCCTCCGCCATCCCGCCCTGGGAACGGCTGATCACCATCGAAGATGTCCTCGAACTCGGCCTGGGCGACGACCCGGACGCGCACCCGGACGTGGTGGCGATGCAGGCCCGTGAGCCCAACATCGAGGGCCAGGGCGAGATCTCGTTGTCGGACCTGGTGTGGCAGGCACTGCGCATGTCACCGGATCGGGTCATCGTCGGCGAGGTCCGCGGCCCGGAGGTCATCCCGCTGACCAACGCCATGTCCATGGGCAACGACGGCTCGATGGGCACCCTGCACAGCAGCTCCAGTCGCGGCGCCTTCACGAAGCTCGCCGCTTACGCCGTCCAAGGTCCCGAGCGACTGCCGATGGAGGCGACCAACCTCCTCGTCGCCTCGGCGCTGCACTTCGTGGTGCACCTGGACAGGCCTCGCGGCGAGAGCTCGCAGCGTGTGGTGTCGTCCATCCGCGAAGTGGTCGACGCGGACGACCGACAAGTCGTGTCCAACGAAGTCTGGAGGCCCGGTCCGGACCTGCGCGCTGTGCCCGGTGCTCCACTGCGTACGGAAACTCTCGATCTGCTGATCGACGCCGGCTACGACCCGGACCTTGCCGAGCGCGGGGAAGGGTGGTGGCGGCCGTGACCACGATTGCGGCCCTGCTCAGCGCGGGCTTCGCCGGAGGAGTCCTGCTCATCGTCATCGGGTTGCGCGGCACGGGCAACGGCCCCAGGTCGTCGTCGCGGCTCAGGGCGTGGCTGGTCCAACGCCCCGACCGCAAACAGGTGGCCAGGTTCGCTGGTGCGGCTGGCATCGGCTTGGTCGTCGGCTACATGACCGGTTGGGTGGTCGGCGCGATCCTGACCACGTTCGCCGTCGTCGGGCTACCCCGCGTCCTCGGGTTGCACGTCGACCACAAGCGCAACTTGGAGCGCATAGAGGCGATCGCCGGGTGGACGGAGATGCTGCGCGACACGCTCGTCGCCGCAGCTGGGTTGGAGCAGGCCATTCTCGCCACCGCACCGGTGGCTCCGGCGGCCATCAGGGACGAGATCTCCGACCTCGCTGTCCGCCTGGAACGCGGCGAACGCCTGACGCCGGCGTTGCGCACTCTCGCCGACCGGCTCCACGACCCCACTGCGGACTTGGTGATCTCCGCGCTCATCCTCGCCGCTGAGCACCAGGCCAGGCAGTTGGCGGGTCTGCTCGGCGAGTTGGCCGGTGAGGCTCGGGAACAAGCGTCCATGCGGATGCGGGTTGAGTCAGGCAGGGCACGGACGCGGACCAGCGTGCGGGTCATCGTGATCACCACGTTGGCCTTCGCGACCGGACTGGTGCTGCTCAACCGTGGTTACCTGGCCCCTTACGACTCCACCCTCGGCCAGGTCGTGTTGCTGCTGGTCGGCGCGCTGTTCGCGGTTGCGTTCACCTGGCTCGCGAGGATCGCGCGGATACGTGGAGCGGAGCGGTTCCTGACGGAACTGACCGCCATCCAGGGCCACGACCGTGGCAAGGACGAGGTACTCGTGCGACCAGGAGCCCCGTCATGATCGTCGTGTTGCTGTTGGGCACTGGACTCGGGCTCGGTTTGTGGGTGCTGTTGGCGTGGCTCTTCCCGGCCCGGCCGTCGCTGAACCGCAGGCTCGACCAGCTCAAGGCCTCGGCTGAACCTGCGATCGTCACCGATCGCGGCTGGGCACTGCGGCCCGTCATCCACCTGTTGGTTTCTCTCGGGCTTCCTGATCGGCCTCTGCGCGATGACCTCGTGGTCGTGGACAGGGGAGTCGAGCAGCACCTCGCGAGGAAGGCGACCCTGGCGCTGGCCGGGCTGGCTCTGCCCGTCGTCGTTGACCTGCTGCTCGTACTCACCGGGGTGGGGGTGGCGTGGCAGGTGCCGGCTGTGGGGAGCTTGGTGCTGGCCGTGGCGGGTTTCGTGCTTCCCGACCTCGGCGTCCGTCAGGAGGCCGAGCGCAGGCGCTCGACGTTCAGGCACGCCCTGGGCGCCTACCTCAACCTGATCCGGATCCTCCTGGCCGGTGGTGCAGGGGTGGACGGCGCGCTCATGGACGGCGTCGGTGTCGGCAACGGGTGGGCATTCCGACAACTCCGTCAGGCACTGGTCACCGCGCGGATCACCCGGACGACACCGTGGACGACCCTGGCGCGGCTGGGCAACGAGCTCGGTGTGCACCAGCTGTCCGAGCTGGCCGCGTCGGTCAGCCTCGCCGGAACCGAGGGAGCCCGGGTCCGAGCCGGTCTCGCGGCCAAAGCCACCGCACTGCGGACCCGTGAACTCACCGACGCCGAAGGCGAAGCCCAGGCCGCAACCGAACGGATGAGCCTGCCCGTGGTGATGCTCTTCGGCGGGTTCCTCATCTTCATCGGATACCCCGCGCTCGCTCAGGTGATGAGCGGCCTCTAGAGCTCCCTCGTGCGGGAATCCATCACACCAGAAGGGACACCGACATGTTCCGCCATCACTTGATCATCTGGCACGTCGTCAGCGCCCGGATCGAACTCGTGCGTCGATCGGGGGACCGAGGTGAGATCACCAGCACGGTGCTCGTGATCGCCCTGCTCGCCGTCCTCGCGATCGTCGTCATGGGCATCATCGCAGCGAAGCTGATCGCCAAGGCCAACGGCATCGACTTGGGCATGGCGTGAGATGTCGACGCCGACCCGACGCCGATACCAGTGGCCGCCAGGACTGCACCTCAATCCGCCAGGGCCCATCCTCGGCAGTGACCGCGGCGCGGTGAGCGTCGAGCTGACGGTCGCGACACCCGTGTTGCTGCTGTTGTTGCTGCTGATCGTGCAGTTCGCGCTGTGGGCGCATGCGACTCACATCGCCCAAGCTGCCGCCTCGCAAGGACTCGCCGTCGCGCGCAGCCACGGCGGCAGCGCCGGGTCGGGTGCCGCCACTGCACAGCACGTGCTTGACGAACTCGCACGCGGACCGCTGACCGGAGCAAGCGTCGATGCCCAGCGCGGCACCACGTCGGCCTCGATCAGGGTCACGGGTACGGCGACCCAGCTGGTGCCGTTCCTGCGCCTACCGGTACGGGCAGAAGCCGCAGGACCCGTGGAACGCTTCATCCCGTCGACCGGAACGGGTGCATCGCCGTGACCACGGCAGCTTGCCGGTGGCACCTCGACGAACGTGGATCAGTCGCCACGGAACTCACCCTGCTCACGCCGCTGCTCGTCCTGGTGTTGCTGTTCGTGGTGCTGTGCGGTCGACTGGCGGACACGGAGTTGCGCATCAACGACGTCGCACACCAGGCCGCTCGCGCCGCGACGCTGGCCCGCACGCCCGACCACGCGTCCGTCGAGGCTCAGCGGACCGCCGACGCCGCATTGGCCTCTGAGGGGATCACCTGCCAGTCGCTGGCCGTTACGACCGACACGCAAGGGCTGCGCCCTGGCTCCACGGTCACCGTGACGGTTACCTGCGCCGTGGGGCTCAGCGACCTGACGCTGCTCGGTGTGCCCGGCGCCCGCACCTTCGAGTCCAGCTTCACCTCACCGGTCGACCGCTGGCGCGGCAACACAGACCCCGCTCAAGACCGTGGAGGCTCCCGATGAACACGGCTGTGCCGTCATCACCCGCGATCCGGCGAGGGCTGTACGAAGACCACGGTGGGATCACCGCTTTCGTGGTTGTCATCGTCTCTGCGCTCCTGCTGCTCGCCGGGCTCGTGCTGGACGGGGGACTGGCCTTGGCCGCCAAGAGCCGAGCAATCGGTGAAGCGCAGGAGGCCGCCCGAGCCGGTGCCCAGGAAATCGACCTCGTCGCCTACCGGGCAGACGGCACCGTGCGCCTGGAGCCTCATCAGGCGAGAGCTGCGGCCCTTGCCTACCTGGCGGCCACCGGCCGCGTCGGCGCCGTCTCGGTGGATGGCAACACCGTGAACGTCACGGTCACCGTGAACCAACCGACGTTGCTTCTCGGACTCGTCGCGATCGGCTCGATCACGGTTAGCGGGACTGGCCAGGCTCAGCCGCACCGAGGCATCACCGGAGAAGCCCATGGGTTCGCAGGTTGAAGCAGCGATCCGGTCTGCCGCCCGCCTCGGTGGGCGGCTGCTGCAAGGTGTGGTCGCGCTCATGGGGCTGTTGGTGTTGCTCGTCGCGCTACCCGCCGCCTTGATCCACTTCGTGGGGTGGCCGCTACCTGGCCGCATCCCCACGGGCGACGAGATCCAAGCTTTTCTGCTCAACCCGATGAGCGCACGGCTGCTGCTCGACGCCCTGGCGAGCCTGTGCTGGATCGTGTGGTTCTTCTTCGCTCTCGACGTCGTGCGATGCACCGTGGAGGCAGCGTGCGGCATTCCACGGCCGAACGTCCGGATCGGCGGACCGCTGAACGGGCTTGCCGCAGCTCTGGTCGGGACGGTCATGGTGGCCTTGCTGAGCCGCACACACGACAGCCCTACGACTTCGCTCGTGTTCAGCGTCGAGTCGGCACCGGCGGCCGTGAGTGCGCCACCTCACCCTGGTCAACCTCGACCAGGAGCCGTGCGGCAGGGTGGTCCTGTCGTCGACGTGGTACTACCGGGCATGGTGCAGGTCACCGAGGAGGTGCGGGCGCCGCGGAACGGGATCCACGACAGCCTGTGGCGGATATCCGAGCGGATCTTCCACGACGGCAACCGCTGGCCTGAGCTATTTCAGCTCAATCGTGGAGTCGTGCAGCCGGACGGTCGAACGCTCCAGGTTCCGCACCTGGTCCATCCCGGCTGGAAGATCATCGCCCACGTCCCCGCACCCGTGCCGCCATCGGACACGACCAGGCCGCCCGACTCGTCGGTGCTGGAGGTGCCGAAGACTTCGTCACTCGAGCCGGCCGGCACCAACCAGGAAGCGAACGGCAAGGGGACAGGGGTCGACCTCGGGAACGGTGCGCTGGTCAGCCTTGCTCTCGCCGGCACGGTCGCTGCGGCTTTGGCCGCGATCGGGATGAGGCACCGTCGTCACTACCGAATCGGCAGTGGGGACCGCTCCGACCTGGATCGTCCCATCGGGCCGGTGGTACGGGCACTGCGCCTCGCCCACGAGCGCGAAGACGGGCAGGACACCGAGCTGGAGCACGTCGAACCCGGAACAGCCGTGATCGGTGTGCGCAACGGCCGGGACATCGCGATCGATCTCGCGAGCAGCCGCGGTCTCGGACTGGTAGGTCCAGGCGCCACGGCCGCCGCCCGCGCGTTGCTGCTTCACCTGATCAGCCAACAGACCCACCAGCACACCGCGACCGTTCGCGTCCTGATACCCGATGCCGACTTCGGCCACGTCTTCGCTGGTACCGACATCGACACCCTGCCGTCCGCGGTCGCCGTCGTCGAGTCCCTCGACACCGCGCTGGACGAGATGGAATCCGTGCTGCTGACCAGGACCCGCCACTTGGTCGAGAACGACCACGGCACACACCCCGCTGACGGGGTCGTCCTGATCGCCACCCCCACGCCGCACGCTGACCGTCGTCTCCAGGCCGTGCTCGACAACGGCTCGACGCTCGGGCTGACCGCCATCCTCCTCGGCCACTGGCGGCCCGGTGCTACCGTCCGCGTCCGCCCGGATGGCACGGTGAGCGCGACAAGCGCGGGTGTTGGCGACGCACTCACCGCTACCCGCATGTTCACTCTCCCTGCGACCCAGACCGGCGAACTGCTCTCGCTTCTCGGTGAAGCCGAAGGCACCAGCGGTGTACAGGACGAGCCCGAGCTCGACGTCGACGGTGCTGCGCCCACGCCGGTGGTCTCCGACGTGGTCAGCGAGCGGCCGGAGTCCCAGGCGACGAGTGAACCACTGGCCTTGCGCGTGTTCGGCGCGGTTGAGCTCACCCTGCACGATGCAGACGGCGCACATGAGCTGAGGAGCGCGCTCACACCCAAGCAGCGTGAAGTGCTGGTATTCCTTGCGCTCCACCCCGACGGAGTACGCCGAGAAGCCCTCAACGAGGCCGTCTGGCCTGACAGTCGGCCGCCACGACCGTTCAACTCCATGCACAACGCCCTGTCTCTGCTCCGGCGGTCGCTGAGTCGGGCCACCGACGGAGCAATCGTCGACCTGATCGTCAATGACGATGGCCGCTACCGCCTCAACCCCACGCTGGTCTCCACCGATTACGGTCGACTGCACAACGCCCTGCAGAGCTTTCGTCGAGCCGATAGCGATGCGCCGGCCGACCTCGGTCAAGTCATTGACCTCTATCGGGCGGACCTCGCCGACGACCTCAGTGCATTGTGGGTGGAACCATTCCGTGAATCCATCCGCCGAGACGTGCTGGACGCGCTTGCGAGACTGGCACACGCCTATGTTGTGGATGCCCCCGAGACTGCCCTGGCTCTGATGGAGCGTAGCCGTAGCCTAGACCGCTACAACGAGGGTGTGTACTGCGATATTATGCGTTTGCACGCTCGTCTCGGGCGCCTTGGCGCAGTCTCTCGTACCCTCGCCCTGTTGGCCGCCGTTCTCGGTGAAATCGGACAACACCCCAGTGGTGGCACCGTCAATCTCGCGGCCTCCTTGCAAAGTCACGGCAGTGGCGGGCTCGGGTCGCTCGACAACGTGGCAGCGGGTTGAGCCGTCCGGTCGGGTGTCCAGACCGCCTGCCGGGCGACGGTCCGGTCGGTGTACCTGTTAGGTCGGAAGTCCTCCTGGTTTGTGTTGATGCAGCTCATGGTGGTTGCCGGGGCTACCGGTGTCGCCCCCGACTTGGTGACTGGCAAGTCAATGAACAGTCGGTCCCTGGAGGGCGGCGGTACGTTTCGATGTTCACTGGTTGCGCCTGGTTCGATCGCTGACGCTTGTCGCACACTCCATTCCTGTCATCTACTTGTTTCTGTGGACTGCTAATTTGTCCATTAGTCCTTGGAACTGCTTTTGATTTGCTTGTGTTTGGCGTTTTCTGTCGAACGCTTTCTGTCCTTGCGAATGTGAAACGTGTCCGCTTTCTGTTCGAAAAGAATCTTGAATGAATTACTGTTTCCGTGTTGCTCGATTGGTGCGGCTGCTCTAGCATTGGAGGTGAAAGAAACCGAATCGGACGGGATTCGCACCCCGTATGTCCGACTCGGGCACGCAACCCGCCGAAAGGAAGTGGCCATCATGGGTCACGCCGCATTGGAGTGCACGCAAACGCAGGTGTGTACGGAGTTGTTCGAGAGGCTCGAAGAGGCCGGCTGTTGTAGGTTGGTCGCGTTCGGCTACGCCTATCGGGACGGTATCGAGCACGGTCGGAACGCTGCTTATGGCAACCTCCGCACGGCATCTGCTTACGATGATGTCGACTTGGTGGAACTGCCGGTGTCCTACTCGGACTACGGCGGCAGCGATCTCGACGCGGCGAACGTCCGTGCGTTGGTCGACGTCTTCGGCCGGGACACGTTCGTCCATCTGCACGGGCCGCACGGTTCGGTCGGTCTCGCGCTGCCGTACCGCCAACCGCTGCCGGATGACGCCGATGGCGACAAGCTGACCTCGCTCGTACGAGCAGTGGAAGGCCTGAGGGACTACCCGATCGTTGACGAGTGCGTGCACAGCGCGTACGTGGACGAGCTGGCCCAGGAAGCGTGGTCATCATGGATCCGCTTGGACATCGCACGGGATCTCGACGACTACGCGCCTGACGGTGACGCGTCCGAGGCACTGTTCGACTGCGATGAGGACGGCCTCCGTGAGGCGTACTACGCGTTCGAGGGCAACGAGTGGGTGTGCGAGACGGCGACGTCAGTCGTCAATCTCCGCCACGACAAGGCCGTGCAGCACGTCGCCGCCACCGTGTTCGGCTGGATCGCCTGACCTCTCGGCGCATCGCGCCTTCCGTCCACTGTGTCTTGAGGTGTGTCATGACCGCAGTCCTGCACGTTGACAGCGAGCAGAGCCTGATCGAAGACGACTCCGTGACGGTGTCGCTCGAGTTCCCCTGGGAGACCGCAACCGAGTACCGGTGTTCGGCCTGTAGTGAGCCGCTCGCCGAGACCACCACCGGCTACGTCGATTCCTCCGGTGACCCGGAGTGCCCGTCCTACGAGTCCGAGGAGGAGGACGGGCCGGACGTCGGGCCGCACGCACCGGAACGCGTCCCGTTGTCCTGGGTCAACAGTGCGGCGATCAGCGTTGACGACGTCGAAGACGCCGTGACGGTGTCGATCAGCGTCGGCGATCCGCGCGGAGCGTTCTGCTTCCGGGTCCGACGCATCCCCGACGACGTTCCGGGTGGACTCGCCGGCCGTTTGGTGCTGCACGTCCCGTACCCCGATGAGCCTCTGCCTCACCAGCGGTTGACCGCGCTGGACGCCGGTACGTGCCTGATCGGCTACGGGGGCGGCGATGAGTGACCGTGAGGTCTTGATGATCACCACGCGGCCGAGGTACGGCGGATCCTTGTTCCGTCGGTTTGACGGCCCTCCGGTCCACTTCGTCCCGGACAGCGCTGTCACTGCCGAACAGTGGCATGACGCCGCACTGATCGTGGTCGACGCCCCGGCAGCACCAGGCCTGATCGCACGACGCTTCCCGTACCGGGAAGGTGTCATCGTCGTCAGCGACGGGGGCCACAGTCAGACCCTTTGGCAACACGCCACCGAGCTACGCGCGGGAAACGTGATCATCGTTCCGGACGGTTGGCCGCATCTGCGTGCGGCGGTCCGTGATGTGGGACGGGGCGCGGCCGTGGTGACCGTCCTCAGCGCAGACGACGTCAACGCCGGCGCGCTCGTGGCCGCCGCCGTGGGGCTGGAGAGCTGCGTTCTCGGTCAGTCCTGTGTGGTCCTCGATCACGACAGCGGTCCGGACTCGGTTGACTCCTACGTGGCCGCGGTCGAAGGCGAGGTGGCCGGTGACTCGAATGGGCACCTCCAGGTCGCCGACCCGGTCAAGTCACCCCTGACGGACTTCCAGTTGAACGGAGCCGTGCGCGTATCGCGAGTCGAGCACGACCTCGTGGTGATCAACCTCGGACGGTCGGACAGCCCGCTCGCACCCACGGCCTTGCGACTGGCCGACGTCGTGGTCGTGGTCGCGACGAGTGGAGGTGTCGCGGACGGGCGGTCGATCACCGATCGATGCCGCTCGACGAATCGTCAGGTCCGGTTGTTGGAGATTCCCGCCGACTTCGATCACAGCGCCAGCCTCGTGGACGACGACTTCCGTGCGCGTTGCTGGGCCGTACTCACCGTTCCGGTGTCGACCGCATCCACCGCCTGACGGCGAGCACGCAGGCTGCCGGCTGCACTACCCTGGGCAATGCCCTTCCTCGGAAGCGGCGTTGTGTGGTGGTCGGCGGGGCGTGCGAAGCCTTCCTCGGAAGGCGCTCCGCCGACCCGCATCACCCGATCGGTTGAGCTCTGCTCCCGGTTGCCTCGTGCTCGCTGTCGCTCATGCGACAGGACAACACCATGAAAACCCGCCAGATTGGCTACGCCGAGCTTTACACCAGGATGCTGCGCGTTCTCCAGCAGGAGTACTCCGGCACGCGACTGTTCTACGACCACGAACGTAAGGCGCCGCCCTGGTTCGTCGACGGTGAGCCCTACACGATCAACGCGTTCGTGCTCGCCGGCCTCGGCGTCACCGCCGAGGCGTTCCACGAAGCGCAACCTCCGAGCGACGCTCCGCACGCCGTCTACCCGTCGGCCGGTGTGCTGCTCACCGCCCCGGCCGAGGCGCTGGCGGAAAGCGTCTGGCTGCTCGAATGCGGGGGCTGGTCGTGGAACGACGCCGTGCGATCCCAACGCCGCGAACCCGGCACGGTGCACTATCCGCCCAACCCTAGGGATCACCAGCTCGGCGAGATCGGCCTCTTGACCCTGCTGCGCGACATCGCGCAAGCCCACCCGGACAACGTGACCAGCCTGCCACTACGGCTGTACGACAACGGCTCGCCCACGTCGCTGCTGGGTCACGTCGTCGCCGAACTGGGCGTGCCCGAGGAGTGGGTCACCTTCCACGGCACCCACCGTGCCGCAGACCTCCTACCCGCACTCGGCTGGACGCTGTCCGAGCGGGCCCGGTTCGTGGCCATCGCCGTGCAGTCGGCGGAACTCAAAGGGATGGCGTGGGCCGAGATCGTCTTCTGGCTCGAAGGCCACCTGCCACAAGTACTCGACCACCGCCCGTGGGACGTCTGAAGCTTCCGAGGAGAACAACGTGGACAGCAGCTTGCACCCCAACCCGGCCTATCTCGCCGACCTCGTCGCGTCGGTCCCTCACTTGCTGGGGTACCACCCCACCGAATCTCTGGTCCTGGTGACCGCACAGGACCTGGAGTCGGACCTTCTGGGAGCGGTGCTCCGGCTGGCCTTGCCACCGCAGGAGGACGAAGGTTCTGCGGTCGACGCGATGATGCGCCTCGTCGACGGTTGTGATGTCGTACAGGCGTCGCTCGTCGTCATCTGCCAGCCCTATCGCGACGAACCGCCTGAGCCACTACCGCGGGCGGACCTGATCCGACGTGCATCCGCCGCCCTGACCGAGTGCGGCGTGGTCGTCAAGTGTCAGGTCTGGGCAGCGGCCACCCGGCAGGGTGCACCCTGGTGCACCTACGACGACCCCGGCTGGCGCGGGACGGTGCCAGACCCTACAGCCACGTTGGCCGCAGCCGAGAACGCCTTGGCCGGCCGCGTCACGTTCGACAGCCGTGAACAACTCGTGGATCTCCTCGCCCCCGACGTCCCGCTGGAAGTGCTCGAACGGCGCGCGGCGCTGCTTGTCGCCAGCTGTTCGGAGCCTGTGCCTGCCGAGGAAGTGCTCGATGCTGCGGTAACACGGGCTGAACAGGGTGACACGGAACTCACCGATCAGGACTTCGCGGTGCTTGGCGTGATGCTGTCCGACCCGCTCATGCGTGACCAGTGGATCGCACGATGCGCCGGCGACCACGCTGACGGAGCCGAACGCCTGGTTCTCGCAATGGTGCGTGGACTCCCGGAACCGTGGCGAGCGCACGCGGCAGCGGTCTACGCGTTCTCCGCATACCTGCGCGGCGAAGGCACGTTGGCCGGTATTGCAGTGACCACCGCGTTGGAGGCCGATCCTGACCACTACCTGGCCAAACTGCTCAGGAGCGCGCTGAGCGTGGGAGCGAGCCCCAATGTCCTCCGCGCAGCGCTTGACAAGGCCTTCGGCTGACCAACACCAGGGCAACCGCGGATGCCGACATCCGCGGTTGCCCACCCGCTTCCTCACCTGTCTGGGAACCCGAGCGACACCAGTACCGAGGCAACCCATGTGTTCGCAGAAGCAACCCGGTCGCGACGTGCAACGGCACGCCGTCGACATCGCCGAAACCGTCAATGAAACCTGGCACCGCGCACAGCGGTCCGGCTCGCTGGAAGTACCCGTATCCGTCGTCGCGACATTGGCTCTCATGGCTCCACCTCCCGAGAAGCGCACTCAATTCGCAGCCTGGCTACTTGCTGCCGACGAACTTGAGTTCGCCAGGTTCGCAGCCCTGCAGTGCAAGCTGTTCGTCCGCGCCCGACCGGACCTCGTCAACCGCGCCTGGCCGCTCATCCGCATGTGGTGTGGTGAAGACCCTCCCAGCCGCAACATCTTGAAGGCAGCAAAGGAGGTCGCAGACGCCGCCGTCAACGCCGGACAACTCGACCTAACCGGCACCATGCGTCGCCATGACGTCGACTTGTTCGGCCTGCTGCTGGCGGCGTTGCGCTCACGCACCGCCCAGACCACTCACGGCGAGTTCTACACACCAGCCGACATCGGCACGGCAATGGCCGCACTCCAACGCCCGCCTGAAGACGGAACCGCGTTCCTCGACCCCACCGCCGGAACCGGAGGACTTCTGCGTACGGCAGCGAAGGCCATGCGCGCTACCGGCCGCGACCCCACGACCGTCACCTGGTGGGCGGTGGACACCGACGAACTCGCGATCGCCTGCCTGGCCATCAACACCGTGCTGTGGAATCTGGGCGACAAGGTCATTCTCGGTGTCGCCAACATCCTCACCGACGACTGGACCACGCGGGCGCTCGCCGAACGGGCGGAAACTCTCCAGATCGCCCGCGACGCCCATCTTCTACGCTGGGCCAACGTCTCGTTGGGATTCACCGACGACCCGATCGCGTAGCGGGCAGGTGTTCTTCGACCCATGACACCTCTCAGCTACGCCAGCATGCACTCCATGTAACCACTCATTTGGGAGGTCCGCTCAGCTATCAAAGACGGACGTCGATCTTGGCCAGCGACCGCGCGACGGCCATTCCGCTCGCGAGGGAAGACGCGGCCGAGCCTCGACTCAGCAGCCGGTTTAGGGAAGCACACCCACTCTGGGAAGACCGGTTATTTGCCCAAGGATAGGTGTATGAGTGTGGTCTTCCCCGCTCGCGCGGGAAAGACACGTCGAGCGAGTCGGCCACGATGCGAGGCCACGGACCACCCCCGCTCGCGCGGGGAAGACGTCATGCAGGCCGACTCGTCCACCGAGTACAAGGGGACCACCCGCTCGTGCGCGGAAGACGAGCCGCTGCCGGACCTGGGCGCGCGGTCGGTGGGACCACCCCCGCTCGCGCGGGGAAGACGGCATGGACGCCGTGGAGACGGCCCGGAGCAGGGGACCACCCCCGCTCGCGCGGGGAAGCCGACACCAACGTCAACGGCCGCCACAACAAGCGGGGATCACCCCCGCTCGCGCGGGGAAAGACAGGACCACCGCCAGCACGGTCACCACCTTGCGCGGATCACCCCCGCTCGCGCGGGGAAGACCACGCTGGCTTCGACGCACGTCGCACCGCCGACGGATCACCCCCGCTCGCGCGGGGAAGACCTGGGTCAGCAGGGCAGCTCGCACGTGTGGGAGGGATCACCCCCGCTCGCGCGGGGAAGACACGTCTTGACCAGCGACTTTAGACGACGAAGTGCCGTTTTGGCATCGGTTTGGGTCTGGAAGTCAGCACGATCAGCTGGTGGCCGGACGGGTGGCTCCGGTGTAGTCGTCGCCGTCGTAGCGGTAGTGGTCGATTTGGACGGGTTGGCCAAAATCGGGTGCGTTGATCATGAGGTTGTCGCCGAGGTAGAGGCCGACGTGGTGGACGTTGTCGGGTGTGCCGTAGAAGACGAGGTCGCCTGGTAGGAGGGGTTGGCCGGGTGGGACGTGGGGGCCGGTGTCGTATTGGGTTTGGGCGGTGCGGGGGAGGGGGATGTTGGCGGCGGCGTAGGCGGCTTTGGTGAGGCCGGAGCAGTCGAAGCCGCCTTCGTGGATGCCGTCGCCTCCCCAGACGTAGGGCAGGCCGCGTTGACCGCACGCGTAGTTGATGGCGGCGTAGGCGGCGGGGTTCGGGGCTTGGACGGTGTTGCAGTCTCCGCTGCCGGTCATGGCGTGGGCGTAGGCCGTGGCTTGTGCGAGGACGGCGTTGACATAGTCGTCGGAGGGGTTGTAGGCCCAGATGGCTGCGCGGAGGTCGGTTCGGTCGGCTCCGTTGTCGCAGAGGTAGAGGGCGGCGGCGTGGATGGCGTCGTGCGGGTTGTAACGGGACGGTGGTTCGGCGCCGCCTGGCGGAAGGGTGTGCCGGGTGGTGACCTCGGTGAAGGTGGCGGCGAGGAACTGCATGGGGCCGCCCGCGCCGGCGTGGTTCTCGCCGTGGTGGACGCCGGGTAGGGGTGAGCGGCCGTGGTCGGTTTCGATCTTGCCGATGGCGGCGAGGATGGACCAGTCGAGTCCTGGGCATAGTGGTGCGGCGGCGTGGTAGAGGGTGAGGTAATCGGTGGGGATGTCGGTGAGCGCTTCGTGGCTGGGGTGGCTTGCGCTGGTGCCGAACAGCACGCCGAGGATCGCCTGTGCGGCTGCGCCGGTGATGAGGATGACGGTGGCCGCGGCGGCGGTACAGGTGGTGGCGACGTTCACGGCTCACCTCCGGAAGTGATCGGAGGTCGGTGGGGGTGGAAGCGGAGATGGTGGCGTGAGGTCTGCGGGTGTCGGTCGAGCCGAGGGAGTTGCGGGGCTGTCGGTGTGGGGCCAGAGGCGGGCGAGGTCGACGAGGCGGAGCCGACCTGTCGGGCATCGGGTTGAACCGGCCAGTGGTAGCCAGCGGGCGGCGGCGGGGTCGGGGGCAGTGGGGTGTGCGGAGGTGGTGGCGACGGGGACGAGGGTCGGGTGGTCCAGTTCGGCGAGCGCGGTGGTGAGTGCGTGTCGGGCGGTGGTTTCGCGGCGGGTGGTCGGTAGCCAGATCAGTACTGGTGTGGTGATTCCTGTTGCAGTGGCGAGCTTTTCGTAGCGGTGGAGTTTGGTGGCGAGTGTGGTGAGGGTTTCGGTGCCGAAGTCGTACTCGAGGAAGAACTCGATCTGGTGGCCGTCCTCGCGCCAGCGGCCATAGGCGTCGGGGCGGACGATGTCGCCGAAGAGCTGCCCGCAGCGTCGTTCGGACCACCAGGCGGTGAGTCGTCCGCGGGCGCCGGTGAGTCGTCCGCGGGCGCCGGGGTGTCGGCTGGATGCGACGAGGGCGGTGAAGAAGCCGTTGATGCCGACGGTGTGGGCGAGTTGGAGCGAGTGCGCGATGCCCATCGTGTCGGCGTGGCGGTAGCCGAGGTCTTTGGGGTCGAGGGCGTCTTCGTAGGCCAAGGCGACGGCTCCGGCGATGTCGAGGACGTAGTGCATCGGTGCGGTGCCGGTGGTGACGAAGGGTTGGAACCGGTCGACGACCCGCCACGTGAACAGGTCCAGCAGCCGGTGGTTGGCCGCCCGGATCGACGGGAACGCGAGCTCGGTGATCTGGTGGGTGGTGAGGACCCGGTGTTCGTGGAGCATCCGCGCCAGCCAACGGTCGCGTGGAGTGAGCCGGCCGGCGAGCTGGGCGTGGTGTTGGCCGGTGGTGGCTGCGCGCGGGGTGGGGCGTCGGGGGAGGTGTCCGCGCAGCGTGCGTTGTGGGGTCGGATTGGTGATCACGGAAGGCCGCCTTCCACGGGGAGGACCAGCGACTACGCCACGCGGCGCGGATCGGCTGTGCGCTGCCCGGTTCGATCCGGCGTGCTGCCGGCTTCGGGAGCGGGCGGTCGGGTGTTGACCTTGGCGGCTTTGCGGATGGTCTTGGCTCGTCCGGGGATGGCGGGTGGGAGCTTTTCGGTGACGGCGGTGAAGGCGGGTGTTTCGGCGCCGTGGACGATGAGTCGGGCCGCGATCTGGTAGGCGCCGAGGTGGGCCAGGTCGTGCTCGCCGAGGCGGGGTTGGGTGTGGCGGGCGAGTCGACGGGCGTCTTCGGGGCTGCTGGTGAAGAAGATCTTGTTGCGGGCGTTGGTACTGATGCCTTCTTCGAGTTCTGTGCCGAGCTGGCCGATGTATTGGTGGGACAGGGTGATGTTGAGCCGGTAGGCGCGGGCTTCGGCGAGCATGTCCTCCAGCGGGTAGGGGAGGTTGAGGAAGTTGTGGCATTCGTCGATGTAGAGGCCGCAGTCCCGGCGTTGGCGTTGGGGGATCCGGGCTCGGCGGGTGGCGGCTTGCCAGGTGCGGGCGACGACGATGGAGCCGACCATGCGGGCGGTGTCGGTGCCGAGGGCGTCACGGGCGATGCGGACCAGGCAGAGGCCGCCGTGGTCGAGCACGTGGTCCATGCCGACGGTGGAGGGGCCGCCGGCGATGGCGGCGCGGACGAACGGTCGCAGCAGGAAGCCACGGAGCTTGTTCATCAGCGGTGCGGTGACCTGGGCGCGTGCGGCGTCGGACAGCGTGTCGTACCAGGCCCAGAAGCCTGCCAGCACGTCGTCGTGGATCTGGTCGCGGGCACGTTGCCTGAACGCGGGCACCATCAGCAGCTTGGGCAGGTCGACCAAACTCGGTGTGCCGGGCATCGCGGTCAGGGTGAGCAGTCCGGCGCGGAGGATGTCGTCGGTGCGCGGACCCCAGGAGGCGGCGTAGATCCGGGAGAAGATGCCGACGAGGTTGTCCACCGTGCGGGCCTGGTCGTCGCCTTCCAGCGGGTTGAGCACGGGTGGTCGGGCATGGGAGTCGGCGTCGAAGAGCACGACCTTCTCGCCCAGGTCTTCAGGCAGGCGCATGAGGATGTCGGTGATGAGGTCGCCTTTGGGATCGATCACGACCACACCGCGCCCGGCCTCGGCATCGGCCAGGATCATGCGGGCCATCAGCTCGGACTTGCCGGAACCGGTGGCGCCGAGGATGTGGGTGTGGTGACGGGCGTCGGCCACGCGCAGACCGACCGGGCGGGAGTGCCCGGAATCACTACGCCCCAACGGTTTGATCTCCTCGCCGGCACCCGCGACTCCCGGCGGTGGTGGCACGGATCTCGCTCCGGCCCGCTGAAGACCTGGTGTGGACTCGTCGACGGGCAGGTGCGCGAGCGCGGCGAGTTCGGGGATGGAGAGCAGATCGCCTGTGCCGAGTCGGCGCCCGGCCAGGGCGGTGAGGGGTCGACAGAGACGGACGCGTCGGTAGTGGTTGTGGTCGGAGTAAGCGGCGAACGCGCTGGCGATCGCGTGCCCACGACCGCGCAGCACGTCACGCACCGCACGGGTCTCGGAGGCGGTGGTGTCGTCGGTGACCGTGGTGGCGACCGCGTAGCGGACGCGGGTCTCGAACTGGTTGCCCCGCAGCTTGTCCACCACGGCCCGGTCCTGCGCGCTGAACGCCAGACTGGTCTGCCGATCCGGCGTCCTCGTGGTGGCCTTGGGGCGAGTGCTCGGGGTGAGGAGGTCGAGCAGCCTGCCCACCAACGTCAGGGAGCGGCCCGAGTGCACGTGCCGCGCCGCTCGACGGGCCTTGGTCACGCGGTGGCCGGCCACGGGGCGGGCGAGGATCTGCACGCAGGCGCGTTCGTGGGGGCCGAGGCCGACCGGGGCGCCCAGCAGGGCGCGGATCGGGTCGGCCGGGTGGTCGGTGCGGAGGGGCAGGGCTTCGCTTCGCGCAAGCCGGAGCTCGCCGCCCACTGCTTCGAGTCGTTGGCCGTGCGGTGCGGCGACGGGCAGCGGCGGCTCGGCGCGCGAGGTGCGGGTGTGGGCGCCGGGCCAGGCTGCTTCGATGGCGCGTTCGACCATGCCGGGCGGGACGAGGCCGGGCACCCACAGGCGGATCCGGAGGCCGTCGGTGTCGAAGACGTATTCGAACACCAGGTGCGGCTGGCCGCCGAACCGGCGCAGCCAGCCCGGTCGCAGCAAACCGACCAGGTTGGACCACACCGTGACTGCTCCGGTCGGATCGACGGTCGGCGGAGCCAGCACGGTGATCAGCCGGGCGTCCGCGGCGAGGCGGTCGTGGAACCGTCGCCTCCACCGTCGCCGCACGATCACGACCGCACTGAGGGCAAGCACGAGGGCGGGACCGAGGAGCGGTCCCCACGTCAGCACCACGTCACGGAGACCGTCCAGAGCCGCTTGGACCGCGGACCACGGGTCGCGCAGGTAGTCGTCCACGAAAAGACCTCCACGGCGTCAGGCGGCATCGAGTTCGACGAACGAACGCTCCGCATCCGGTTCGTCGGCGGGGTGGGTGGCGAGTTCAGCGGGGTCGGAGGTGACGAGGTGGTGTTCGGTGGGGGAGGCGATGGCCTGGAACGCCACGCGCTGGGTGCCGGTGGAGAGCAGGCCTTGGCCGCGGTCGGCGGAGAGCAGGAACTGGCGTTCGCCTTGGGACAGGGTGAAGGTGCGGGTGATCTCGTCGATCGCTTGTGGGGCTTGGCGGAGCAGGATCTGGGTGGCGGCGTTGGCGATGACGGCTTTGCCCAGGTCGGAGCCGAGGACGTCGGCGGTGTCCTGGGTGGCGACGGTGAGACCGGCCCAGTGCTTCCGGCCTGCTTTGGCCATGCGGAACAGGAAGTCCGCTCCGGCCGGTTGTCTCATCAGCAGCCAGGCCTCGTCGACGACCACCAGCCGGGGACGGCGGATGGCTGGGTTGCTGACCTGCCGCCACACCGCGTCCAGGGTGAGCAGCGTGCCGATCGGCTTGAGCTCGTCGGCCAGGTCTCGCAGCGAGTACACGACCAGGTGACCTTCCGGGCGGGTCGTGGTCGCGCCGGAGAACAACGCGGAGAACGCGCCCTGGACGTAGGGGTGCAGCCGCGCTGCCAGCTCGACCGCGGTCGGGTCGGGGGTGCCGGCGAGAACGTCGGCGAGGTCAGCGAGCAGGGGCGCGGGGCGGGTCCAGGTCCGTGGGTCGGCGGTGATCCCGGCCCGCTGGTAGGTGGCGGTGATCGCGCGGTCGAGGGCGGAGCGCTGGGGCGCTGACAGGTCGCCGCCGAGCAGTACTGCGACGACGGTGTGCAGGAACAGCGACCGGCGAAGCAGCGCGTCGCGGGGTGCGGTGCGGCGACCGTCGGAACGGGTGTGGATCGGCAGGTCGAGCGGGTTGAGACGGACGTGCTGGGCGCCGAGGTGGACGTAGGTGCCACCGACGGCGGTGGCGAGCCGGGCGTATTCGTCCTCGGGGTCGACGACGTGGATCTCGATGCCCCGGTACAGGCTGCGCAGCAGTTCGAGTTTGACCAGGTAGGACTTGCCCGCCCCGGAGCGGCCGAGGATGACCGAGTTGTGGTTGTCGAGGGCGAACCGGTCGTGGTGCACGAGGCTCTGGCTGCCGACGTTGAAGCCGTAGAGCACGCCGCTGGGTGCGCCGACCGAGGTCGGGTCGGGAGGCGGCAGGTCCGGGGAGGTGAACGGGAACGCGGCCGAGAGCGCGGCGGTGTCGAACGTCCTGCGCAGGCCGACGAGGTCCAGCCCCATCGGCAGGCAGGTGACCCATCCCTGAAGGCTGCGGTAGGTGGTGGGCTTGGCGTCGAGCAGCAGTGACGCGGCCAGTGACCGGACGGCCGCGACCTCGTCGGCGAGGGTGTCCTGGGTGGGTGCGTGGACGGTCAGGTAGAGGCCGAGGCGGTAGAGCTTGCCCTCGCCGCGGGCGACTCGGGCGGACAGGTCGTAGGCGTCCTCGGTGGCGGCCTCGACCTGCGGGTCGAGCAGCCGGCCATGCTCGCTGGTGTGGCGTCGTCCGCTTTCGAACCTGGCCAGTTGCTTCTTCAACCGCGCCGCGGCGGTGATCGGGTCGACCGGCTCCACGTGCAGCGAGAGGTCGACACGGCCCGGGTAGGTAAGCAGCGGTTGTAGCCAGCCGGGGTGCACCTCGCGCGGGTAGCCGACGACGGCGAAGGTCGAGACCCACTCGCCACCCACCTCCAGCGCGCGGGGATGCACCGCGATCGCGTCCGGGGTGAAAGCTCCCGCTCCACCCGCCGGGTGGGACGCGCGGTGACGGCGGCTCACGACCCGTACCTCCCGTCGACGTCCTCGTCCGGTGCCGTGGTGATGACCTCGTCGGAGCCCGCGAGCCCGGCGGCGGGTGCGAGTAGGGAATCGGGGTTGCAGGCCGCAGCCAGCACGCTGGTGGCCTGCCCGCCGTCCAGCGGGGTGACCACGAGCCCGGCGGGGGACAGCAGCTCGACCGCCTCACCCAGGCGGCGTACCAGGCGGACTTCGGCGGCACGCCGGACGGAATCGCCGATCTGCTTGCCCGCCCTGCGCCTGGCCGTCAGCGCGGCCCAGGGTGACGGGCCGCCGAGTCCGTCGGTGGGCGCCGTGGCGTGCACGGGTTCGCGGAGGATCAGCAGGACTTGGCGGCGCAGCAGTTCGGTGCTGCCGGCGAGTTGGAGGAGGTAGTCGGCGTGTTCCCGGGCGGCGGCCTCCAACGCCGGATGCGGCAGCCCGCCGGCCTGCTCGCGTAGCTCGGCGATCTGCCCGGACAGGTCCAGCCGCTCCGCGCGCACCAGCACCTGGACCGGTGCGGTCAGGCTGTGCAGGTATCGGCCGAACGATCCGACCAGGGACTCCTGCTCGGCGGCTGTGCGCAGCGCGAAGTTGACCGTGGAGCACACGGCGACCATCGCGACGCCGTCGGTTCCGAGGTCCACGACACCGGCATCGGTGACGGCGTCCGCCGGTAGGCGCAGCGGCGCCGGGGACCCCCCCGCTGCGGTGTCGTCGGTGATCCGGTGTGTCAGCCAGTCCGGCGCCGGGCGGATCCCGTCTGGGGCGGCGACGCGGTGCCGTGGGCTCAGCCGCTGCCGCAGCGCCGCGAGGGCCACGCGATCGAGGCTGATCCCGTCACGCTGACCCAACGCCAGGACGGCGGCGGTCACCCCGATCGGGATCGCCACGACGAGGAACACCACGAGCGGGACCAGTGCCTTCGAGGCGGAGTAGCCCCCGTACAGCACCACCGCGGTGACGGTGAGGATGAGCAGCTGGCGTGCGGTGAGGTTCGCGAGGACCCGGTCCTCGCGGTCGACATCGGCCGGGATTCGAACGGGCTGGCTCATGACCCACCTCCAGCCGGAGGCTGCGGTGGCCGGAACAGCACCGGCGCCGGGGTGTGAGTCCGGGCCCGTCGCCCGTGCGCGCCGGTGTCCGGCGCAACCGGCTGGAACACCGGTGCTGCGGGCGGCACGGCGGCTCGAACCGGCCGTGCCGGCGGCTCGACCACGGCCGGTTGGAACTGCAGTTGCGGCGGCACTTCCGCAGTACGGATACGGGACACAGTGGTGACACGGCGCTTATCGCCGGTGGAGCTGAACGCGGGTGCACTCGGCCGTCCGACCGGGCGAGACGGCGGCTCCGCGCTGGTTGACGTGCCGTCGTCCGCGGCACGGAATTCAGGCACGGTCGTACTGCCCGCGGGGTTCCAGCTGGCGAGGTCGTGAGTAGGTGCTTGGGGTGCGGGCTGGAGGAAGCGCAGGTGCTGCTGGCCCGACACCGCACGTCGCCGCGCCAGTTCCTGCACGCGCTGCGCGTTGAGGCGACGCCCGATCGCCTCGGGCGTGAACACACCGCCCACACCGCCCCACTCCGGTACCGGCGTGGGCCATGCCGGGTCACGCCCGTGCGGCGCGCGGACACCGTGACCGGCCGCCGTGGACGTGGCGCGGGCACCCACACCTCGGCCGCCGAGCAGGCCCATCGCCTTGCCGAAGACGAACGCGTGCGCGAGCCCGCCGACGAACGAGCGGCGTCCGCCGCCGATCTGGACCTGCCGCATCACCCAACCGGGGATCTTCACCAGGATCCACACCAACGAGATCAGGACGATGAGGTTGACCAGCCCGTCGGCGGTCGGGGCGCCGAAGAAGTGGAACCCGCCGGGCTCGAGGAAGACCTTCAGGGCGCAGATCAGCGCGAGGCTCTGGCCGACCTGGATGCCCAGCACTCCGGCGCCGGCGCGCCAGAACCAGTGCGCCAGCCCTTCGGTCTGGGGCAGTCCGTGCCACATCAGCGCCAGCGGCGCCCCGGCCAGCAGGATCACGGTGAGCGCGACCCGCACGATGTAGCCGACCAGCAACGCGACCAGCAGGACGGTGAGCACCACCGACAACACCCCGGCGAACAACCCGCCCGTGACGAGTGAGTTGGCCACCAGACCGACGAACAGCTCCGTGACCGCCTTGGCCGAGGTCTGTGGATCGAGCCCGTCACCGAGCACGGCCAGGCTGGCCGCGTTGGCCAGCCGGATGGCGTGGTCGCCGACGAGCAGGCTGAGGTTGGCGGCCAGGAACCCGACCACAACACGCGGCGCGATGTCGCGGATCGAGTAGCGGGCCTGCACGGTCTCGTGCCCCATCACCAGAAGCCCGGCCAGCATCACCACCAGCGAGTAGACCGCCACCACGACCAGCCGCGACCGTTCCCACAACTCCCCGACCCGCGGCAGATCCGCCGGTGTCGGCGTGGACAACAGGCTGGTGCCGAGCCAACCGAGCAGCACGTTGAGCGACTCGCCGACCAGCAGGTGCAGGAACCCGGCGATGCCCTCCCCGACACACGCGCTCGGGTTGAGAATCCCGCACTCCGGAGGCTCCGGCGCGGTGTTCGTCGGCGGGATCGGGGCGGTCGTCACGGGCGGTAGACACTCCGGCGGCCGAGGTTGACCGGGCTGTGGGGTGAGGCACGGATTCGACGGCACCACGGTCGACGGCGTCGCGGCCGTCGTCAGGGGTGGTGAGCACGGCACCGGATACGGTCCAGGACCCGCACACGGATCGGACGGGCTCGACGTGCTGGGTTGGGCTGACGCCGCGACCGCCAGCATGCCGGTCAGCACCACCAAGCCGATCACGAGCACCAAGCCGCCGCGCTCGACCTGCCGACGACGGCGGGCGTTGGTGGCGGCCATCAGGACCCCAACCCCACGATGCCCTTGAAGATCTCCACGATCAGCGGAGCGAGGGCCGCGCCGCCGAACCCCCACCCGGCCGACTTCCACGCGGTCCTGGCCTTCTGCAACTCGCCGGGATCCCCGCCGGCGAAGATGTAGCGGACGAAACCGACGGTCAGGAACACCACCGTCAGACCCGCCAGGATCCCCATGATCCAGTTCCTGATGTTGGTCAGGACCTGGTCGACCGAGGTGGCCTGCGCGAGCACCTGCACGGTCTCCGCACCCGCCGCCGACGCGGTCGACACCAGGGCCACAGGCGCCACCAGGAGCACCACCGGCCACACCCAGGACCGCCGCCCGTCGGGCCGACGGCCTCGGCGAGTCATCGGAGCACTGCGGGCGGCGGCAGGCGACCTCGAACCCGGCCGCCGATCCGCCACGGCTGGACAACGATCAATCAGGCGCATCGCGGCACCTCCGAGGATGCGGTGGAACGCGGGTCTTCCCCGCACCCCGGAACCCCGTCTTCCGGCTCCGTTTTGGACACACCACCCCGGACCTCAGCTTCGCGACGATCAGCGGAACCTGACACGGACAGTGATCGCCCGTGCTTCCCTGTCCGGGCGTTGGGTCCTGACAGCGCCATCGACGCGGCCACCTCGTCCACCAACGGGTCGGTCGGGTCGGCGTCGACCGCCTCCTCGCGCAGGTACGCCAGCAACCGCAACTCAGCCCGCTTGCGTGTCTTGTAGGCCGCCCATGTGCCGACCTGCCGCCGTGCCGCCCAGTCCGCGACCGGCTCTCGCTCCAGCCGGGTCGCCCCGATGAGGTCCGCCTCGATCGGGGTCAGGACTCCTGCCGCCACCGTCCGTGCGAGCACCAGGTCCGGGTGACCCCACGGCGGACGCGGAGCGGCGGACCGGAACCCCGGTGCGACCGGCGTCGGTCCGTCCAACGCCTCTGACCGTGCCCGATATCCGGACCGGTAGGCCGACCACCGCAGCCGGAGCATGATCCGCGGACGTCCCAGGTCCACCGTCGCCACGGCGTCGAGGAACCCGCGCAGCACCTCGGCGTGGATGTCGGCGTCCCCGACCGTGAAGCACGTCGACAACGTCGCCGCCACCGACGTCAACGCCGGCAGGGCCACCCCGACCGCGGCCACGGTCCAGGTCGCACCTTCGACACGGGAACGCACGACCAGGTGCGTCCACACCGCGTCCTTCGTGACCTGGGAGCACTGCCTGGCCAACAACAGATCACGGACCTCGTCGAGCGGAACACGTCGATCCGGCAAACCGGGAAACTCCCGGCCGTCCACCGAAACCGGATCCGGCCCGGTGACCAACCATCCGAACGCTTCCTGCGCGATGTCCAAGCAGTTCACACCAGCATCGCCGACACCACGGCGATGAGACGACTGAGCAGTCATGACACGACTCCTGCTGCATGAGGCCAACAACGACGCAGACAGCAAGCCGCAACAACTACTACGAAAAAGCTAGACAACAACCAGAACGTAACTACCTCGCCCTGTCGAAGCTGCTAGATCACTACTAATCAACGCCAGCCGACCCGGCTCGATGAAGATCGATAACCATCCTTCCTTGACTCGCCGTAGTAGGGGTTGAGCTGCGCAGACGGTCACGGTCTAGTGCTGGCCTAGTCGGTCTTCGGACCCCTGAAGGGCTGCCGTGGTCGGAGCTCCGCGTATCGGCCCTGAAACTGTAAAAATCTTGCGCCTGCGCAACTGGCGAAGTCTCATGCGCCTGTCCGGGCGGGGGAGGTTGCCGTCGAAGGCATTGTCCAAAAGCTCTCCGGGAAACGGGATTCCGAGGTGTCAGCACTCGGAGCCATGCCGTTCGGAGGACACCGCGGATGCCCCACAACCGCCACCCCCGGCCACGACGTGACACACGTCGAGGGCCTTGCCCACTTCCACAGCCCTTAACTCGACGAGCGGGCGTTCGGCGTCCGGCATCGCACCGCCTACACCGGCGTTGGCCGGCCACCGTCTGGCTCTGCACCCACTCCGACTTCGCGGACGGCACCGGCCCGATCACCACCTGGCTGCTCACGGCCGTCATCAAGATCGTCACCACGTACACCCGGCCCGGTCAACGCGTCCTGCTGCTCGCTGCGACACCCGACGCGCAGCCGACGGCCGTGCGATCTTCCCCGGCGGTCCTGACCCGGTCCGCGCTCGACCCCTACGGCGGACTGCTCGAAGCCGCCCGGACCGTGACCCGACTCGGCCGCGCCGTCCAGACCCGGACCGCCGGACCGCCTCTGGACCCGGCCGACCACCACACGGGCCCACCGCCGGGACCGGAACCGGACCGCTTCGACCTGATCATCACCGCCGCGGGACCGCAGACCCTCGATCGACTCCGGCCCACCGATCAGGCCGCTCTTCTCCACCCCGGCGGCATCCTGGCCGTCATCACCGACGGTGAGCGATCCGCCGGACGATTCACCGACCCGGCAGGCCAGCTCCAACACGCCGCACACCACGCGGGCCTGTCCTACCTCGACCGCATCACCCTGCTCCACGCCGTCGCCGACCCACACGTCTACGCCTACGCCGACCTCTTCGTCTTCACCCGCCGCACCGGCCTTGTCGACGTCATCAGCGGCACGGAGACCTCCGATGCGTGAGCACCCGGCAGGAAAGACAATGCGCCCGCTGTCGGTCTGGCTGACCGGCCAACGCGATCACGCCACCCAGCTTCGCGACAGCGGCTGCGTATCCGGCACCGACACCGACCCGGACCACATCCCGCCCGCCATCGCCGCCCACGCGATCACCACCTACACCCGCCCCGACGACCTCGTCCTGGACCCGGACTGCGGCACCGGCACCGTCCTCACCGAAGCCCTACGCGCCGGTCGACACACCCTCGGCCTGACCACCGATCCCCACCGGTGGACCATCGCCCGCGCCAACATCACCGCCGCCAAACACGACGGCGCCCACCACGACGGCTCGGTACTCGACGTCGAACCCCAGGACTTGGCCACCGCCCGCGCCGCCGGACTGGCGGGCCGAGTCGCACTCGTCCTGACCTCCCTGCGCGTCGCCGCCGAACCCGGTCCGGACCGCGACCTCGACATCGCCGCCAACGGTCTCGCCACGACGCTGCACTACTGCCGCCCGCTGCTACGCCCCAGCGGTCATGTGGTCATCGTCGCCCGCCCTCAACGGCACCCCGACGGAACCCTGGTCGACGTCATCACCCGGCTGATCACCGCCGGCACCCGCGCGGGCCTGGTCGCGGTCGACCGGTGCGTCGCCCTGACCGCCGAACTACGCGGCGACCGGCTGATCACCCACGCCACGTTCACCGAACGCCGCGCGGCCTGCCCCTACTCAGCGGGCGTCCCCGTCGCACTCACGGCCCACCACGAAGTACTCGTCTTCCAACGAGCCGCCGACACCGAGCCAGCCTCCGCCGCACTCGACAGGCCGCCACCGAAAGCCCCGGCGACCCGTGCCGTACCCGACGACCTCGCCGACCGAGTCGGGAGGCGAGCGGCATGACCACACAACCAGGCCGCCCGCCGACACCAGACCTCAACCGCGAACTCGTCATCGGCTCGCTGTGCACCGGTTACGGCGGCCTGGACCTCGGCGTGCTCGCCGCCTTCGGCGGCGGACGCGTCGCCTGGGTCGCCGACCCCGACCCGCACGTCCGCACCATCCTCGCCGCCCGCGCACCAGGCGTCCCGAACCTCGGCGACATCACCACCGTCGACTGGGACCAGGTCGAAAAGGTCGACATCATCACCGCGGGCTTCCCGTGCCAGGACATCAGCGCCGCCGGCAAGCGCCTCGGCATCCGGAAGGGAGCCCGCAGTGGCATCTGGCGGCACGTCGCCCACGCCGTTCGCCATCTACGACCGGCGCTCGTCGTCGTGGAAAACGTCGCGGCGTTGCGCTGGCGCAACGGCGGCCTCGGCGTCGTACTCGGCGACCTGGCCGACATCGGGTATGACGCGAACTGGACAAGCGTTCGCGCCTCCGACGTCGGCGCGCCACACCGTCGCGAACGCGTCTTCATCCTCGCCTTCCCCCACGGCACCCGGTTCATCACCCACCACGACACCGCAGCCGATCGAGGTCGTGCTCCGGCTGCTGCCTACACCGACCGCCAGCGACGCACGCGCCTCCGCGCGACTAACCCACCGGCAACCCAACCCGAACCGACGACCATCGGACGCCTCGCTGACCGACGCCGTCCGCCTGCTGCCCACGCCGGCGAGCAGCAACCCCAACGACGGCGAATCACCCTCCAGCTGGCTTGCCCGTCAGGCGACCCACAAGACCAGAGGAATCAACGGGAACGGCATGGGGATGCCGTTGGCCATCGCGGTCCGGCTCCTACCAACTCCGAGAGCGACCGACCGGGGCACCACCCAGAAGTCGAGCGCCGGGTTCCGTCCGCTGCTGAGCCAGCAGGTCCTCCGCCTTCTCCCGACACCACGCGCAACCGAAGGCGTCAGCGGATCGCCACGTCAACGCGGCTCGAAAGGCGACCTGACCCTGTCCTCGACCATTCTCCGACTACCGACGACACCTGGGGCGACTATGCGGCAGCCATTTCACGATGGGAATCGACCCTAGGCAGGATCGTTCCCGGCCCCACCGAGCAGGGAAAACACGGCCGCCCCATGCTGGCACCCCGCCTGGTGGAATGGCTGATGGGCCTGCCCGAAGGCTGGGTTACCGACCTTTCCCTCAAGCGCGTCGCACAACTCCGCGCACTCGGAAACGGCGTCGTGCCACAACAAGCGGCATACGCCATACACCTCATGCTGGCCGACCTCGTCACCACCGACATCGCGAACGAAGATGAGGTGCAAGCCGCATGACACGTCCGACTCGAACGTTCGCGTCAACGCCGACACTCCGTCTCTTGTCGCTCGGCGCGGGCGTACAGAGCACCACCGTCCTCCTACTCGCCTGCGACGGTGCCATCCCGCGGTTCGACTACGCGCTCTTCGCCGACACCGGCTGGGAGCCGCGAGCGGTCTACGCCAACCTGGACCGGCTCCGCGCCATCGCCGAATCCAAGGGCATCCCGGTACTCACGGTCTCCGCGGGCAACATCCGCACCGACGCACTCGACCCCGCGCACCGATTCGTTTCCATGCCGCTGCACACGCTCAACCCCGACGGATCACGCGGCCTCGCACGAAGGCAATGCACCAACGAATACAAGATCACACCACTGAAAAAAGCCGCCCGCGAACTACTGGGATACCCGCACCCCAAACGTGTGCCGCGCGGCGTGTACGCCGAACAGGCGATCGGTATCAGCACGGACGAGTTCACCCGCGCCAAAGACTCAGGACTGCGATTCCTCCGGAACGTGTTCCCGCTGATCGAACTCGGCCTCGACCGGCAGGCCTGCCTCGACTACCTCGCCGAGCGCGGATTCGCCGACACGGTGAAATCAGCATGCGTCGGCTGCCCGTTCCACGGCAACGCCGGCTGGCGCTGGATCCGCGACCACGACCCGGACGGCTGGACCGAGGCAGTCGAGTTCGACCAAGCCATCCGCCACGGCCACCCACGCGCCACCGCCCAAGGCCAGCCTCTCCGCGGGCAGTACTTCCTGCACCGATCCTGCGTCCCGCTGGACCAGGTCGACCTCGATGCTCCGGCCAAGCACACACGACACCTCCAACTGCTCACCGCCGATCCGTCGGATGACGCCGACCCCGACGGCTGCTCGCCGTGGTCTTGTCGGTCCGGCCCGTCGGTCGACACCGCAGCGGCTGCATGATGGCGATGGCGGACACGATCGAGGTATCGGCCGTTCGGGGTAGAGGGCGCTACTTTTCGTCGGCGGCCCGCGGCCATGCCGTGGGCGTCGTGCTGATCGTTGCGGGGGTGAGGCATGGAGTCCGCTGATTCCGGTGGGTTGGTGCGTGTCGTCCTGTCGGACGAGGTCGTCGAGTGCCTCGCCGCGTTGACGACGCTCGCGCGCGCGTGGACCGAGCGGGTTCCTACCGATCCCGACGCGTTGCTGACGGCCGAGCAGTTGGGGGAGTTGCTCCAGCTCTCACCTCGGACGCTCAAGGACCAGGCCGCCGCCGGGGCGCTGCCGCATCACCGGTTCGGCAAGCACTACCGGTTCTCCCGCAACGACATCAGCGCGATCCTGCGGCTTACCCAGCAGTCGGAGAAGCCACAGCGCAGGCGCCTGAACATCGTCTGATCAAGGAACGGGAGCACTACGTGGCATACGGGGAACAAGAGTCGAACGGCCCTAACGGGTGGCGATGCCGGTACAAGCGGCCGGACGGCACCTGGGGTAGCAAGGCGGGCTTCTCCTCGGAGAAGGCCGCGAAGGAGTGGGGCGCTGAGCAAGAGGCGTTGATCCGTCGGAACATGTGGATCGATCCGAGGGACGCGGAGACGCCGTTCGGTGAGTTCGCCGAGGAGTGGTACGAGGCGGTCTCGCCGCGTCTTGAACCCAACACCAGGGTTAAGTACCGGTCCTACATGGACAACCATCTGCTGCCGCAGTGGCGTCTGTGGCCCATGATCGGCGTCTTCAACGGCTATGTCGAGATCGAGCGGTGGCTGTCGAGGTTGCACGACGAGGAGTACGCCGAGTCGAGCATCGCCTCGATCTTTGCCACCTTCTCGACGATCCTCAACGCCGGGGTGCGGGCGAAGATCATCCCGGCCAACCCGTGTTACGGCGTCAGGGTCACCGGCGGTGAGTTCGAGAACGAGCGGCTGTTGGCCACGCCGGTGCAGGTGCTGCGCGCGGCGATGAGGTTGTACGAGTCGGAGATGGGACTGTCGGGTTTCACTCTCTGTCTGCTCGACTTCTACACCGGAGGCCGGTGGAGTGAACTCGTCGGCCAGGAGCGGCACGAGTACGACGAGGCCGAGCGGGCGATCACCATCCGGTACCCCCTGAAAGAGGTCAACGGGAAGCTGCTCAAGGCCGGTGCCGAGGTGTCGCACGACCGGCCCACGTCCAGGCCGGATGTAGGCCATGCCACGCCTCGCCGTACGAAGGGCAAGCGGGGGAGGACGAAAACTCCGGCGGGGACGAGGCCGATCGCGTTGCCGCCGAGCATCGCTGTGTTCTACGAGACACTGCTCGACAGCCATCGCGGGTCGTTCGTGTTCACCTCGCCCGAGGGGACGCTGCTGCGCCGGGCGAACTTTCGGCAGCGGTTCTGGCGGCCGGCGTGGGACGGACGCAAGTCCGACCAACCGGGTGCTCGCGGTCACGTTCCGGCGATCCTGCCGTGGATCACCTTTCAAGAGGGCCGGCACACGCACGCGACCTGGATGGTCGAGGACGGGGTGCCGCAGGTCGCACGCCGGGCGAGACTCGGGCAGAAGATGAAGGGCATCGCCCGGGTCTACGACCATGTGACCAGCGTCATGAAGGCTCAGCTGATCAACGGCCTCGAAGCCCGGTGGCTCGGATCGCTGCTGGCGCTCCGGGACGACGAGCTGGCCACAATCATCGGATGGTTCCCGCACCTGAGGGCCACCGCCGCTGACCTACGAGCACTACCCAGGGAGAAGATCGTCTCCGATTCGTCTCCTTTGATCTTGCTCGGAACGCAAGAAGCCCGGCCTCAAGATCGAGGACCGGGCTTCTGACCTGCATGTATAGCTAGTGGACGATACTGGGATTGAACCAGTGACCCCTACCGTGTCAAGGTAGTGCTCTCCCGCTGAGCTAATCGTCCGAGGCGGAGACGGGAATCGAACCCGTGTACAGGGCTTTGCAGGCCCTTGCCTAAGCCACTCGGCCACTCCGCCGTGATTCCTGAAGGCTAGCACCCAGGAGTCAGGCCTGAGCCCAAGGGGCCCTCTGCCGAGCGGATGACGAGACTCGAACTCGCGACCCTCACCTTGGCAAGGTGATGCGCTACCAACTGCGCTACATCCGCATGCCCCGTGGATTACTTGGAACTTTTCCCTTTTGGGGCTTGTCGTTCCGGTCTTCCTCGGTGCGAGAGGAACTTTATTACATGCACCGCAGCGGGATCAAATCGGGGGGTCCTTGACCGCCTCGCGGGCCCGCTACCTGCGCTTTTACGTCAGGTCGTTGGAGATCAGGTGGGTCAGGGCCTCGTCGACGTCGACCCACAGGTGCTCGTTCCCGGGCACGACGACGTCGTAGGTCCGGTCGAGGAAGTCGGCCAGTTCCTGGGCCGAGGCCTCGAACATGGCGTGGCCGGACGGCGAGCTCAGTTCGATCACCACGACCTCGGGGTCGTCGGCGGCCGGGCGGATTCGGACGTCGCCGTCCCCCGCGTCGGCGATCAGGCCGTCGGCGAGCAGGTCGCGGGCGAAGACCCACTCCACCCAGCCGGCACGGCCGGTTCGGAACGCGGCGACTACCGCGTACGGGTCTTTCGTGTCATAGCGAAGCTCCACCTGCACCGGGACGGCCGGGGTCCTCGGCGCCAGCAGGTCGAAGACCGCTGTTGAGCGGAGTGTCACGTGGTCGTTGCGCATCGTCGTTACCCTCTTCTCCCTTCCCGGCCAATGGAACGACCGAGTTCTCTACTTGTGACGTATATGTGGCGAGGAACGCTCGACTCTCGATGGTTTATCACCCGATTGGGGCCATGCAACTCCACTGGGCTACCACCTCGATGCGTTCCGTGTCCACTGGGCCAGGCTGCTCCCATCTTGCTGGGTTTAACCTGAACCCGGTACCGGCTGTTGCGCGAATGTTGGACGTGAGGACCTCTCTGGTGGCTGACTCACCCCCGCCGCGACGCGACCCGGACCTGCGACGTCCCACCGACGTGGAACTCGCCGCGCGGGTGACGGTGGGTGACCGCACGGCGTTCGGTGAACTCTACGACCGGTACGGGAAACCGGCGTATTCGCTCGCCCGGCGGATCTGTGTCGATCCGGGCCTGGCCGAGGACGTCGTCCAAGAGGCGTTCCTGGCCCTCTGGCGCAACCCCGCGGCCTACGACCGCTCACGCGGCGGGTTCGGCACGTGGCTGATGACCGTCGTGCACCACCGCGCGGTTGACGCGGTCCGTCGCGAGAACACCCAGCGTAGACGAAGTGTCCCCTTGGCCGACGAGACCTCTGAGCTCAACGTCACACCGGCGGAAGGCGCGGACCAGGCCGCGTTGACCGCTGTGGTGGGCGCCGAGGTGCGTGAGGCGCTGCAACGGCTTCCCGAAGACCAGAGGCAGGTGCTCGCGCTGGCCTACCTGGGCGGCTACACGCAGATCGAGGTCGCGGCGTTGACCGGCATACCCCTCGGCACGGTGAAATCGCGCACGTTCGCCGCCATCCGCGGGCTGCGCACGGCACTGCGCTCGGTGTGGGCGGGCGAGACCGGCGGCGACGCGCCGGGCAGGACGACGGGAGCACAACGGTGAACCGGGACGACGACCGGTGCCCTGAGGAGGAGCTCGCGGTCGGTTACGCGATGCACGCGCTCGAGCCGGGCGAGGAAGCGTTGATTCGGGCCCACGTGCCGGGATGCGCGCGGTGCCAGGAGACGATTCGCGCCACTCACGAGGTGACGGCCGCGTTGGGCGGGTCGGTCCGCCAGTACGACCCGCCGGAGCGCCTGCGGACGCGTCTGATGGATGCGATCGAGAACACACCTCAGGTGCGCGTGGCGGAGGAGCCGGTTCCGCTCGGATCACGGCGACCTGACCGGTCCGGCGGGTCGGGGCGCAAGCTGCTCCTGGCCGCGGCGGCGTTGGTCGTGGTGGCCGGGATCGGTGTCGCGGGCGTCCGGTTCGGCCAGCTGAACGACCAGGTCGCCCAGCAGGACGTGCGGGCCGGGCAGTTGGAGCGCGCGCTGCGGATCGTGGCCGACCCGGATGCGAGCCGGGCCGTGCTGCAGGACGAGTCGGGTGACGCGGTGGCCGTGCTGCTGTCCGCCGACGACGCCGCCGCGATCGTGCCGACGGATCTGCCGGCCAACGACGTGACGCGGCAGATCTACGTGGTGTGGGGGACCAGCGCGCCGGAGCCTGTGGCGTTGGCCACATTCGACGTCACGGTGAGCGATGCCGACGTGCGACTTCTGGCTTGGTCGCCGGACGCGCACCGGCACAACGGCTTCGGGATCTCGTTGGAAGAAGGCCGCACGGCGCCCGCGCGGCCGTCGAGCGTATTGGCATCGGGCCAGGTAGGCCCCGCGTGAGCGACGAATGAGCGATGATGTGGGCATGAGCACAGAACAGCGCGAAGACACCGACAACGGCGCTCAGCACCTCCGCTGGTTCCGCCGCAACCCCACGCTGAACATGACCTACCGCATCGGTGTCGGCGTGGTGGGTGGCTTGGTGCTGGTCGCGGGCGTGCTGATGATCCCGTACCCGGGGCCGGGCTGGTTGGTCGTCTTCGCCGGGCTGGCGATCCTGGCCACCGAGTTCGAGTGGGCGGGCCGGGTGCTGAGGTTCGCCAAGCGCTACTACGACGCGTGGGTCGCGTGGTTGCGGCGGCAGAACCTCTTGGTGAAGGGCCTCGTGCTGGCCGGCACCGGCCTCGTGGTGGTCGTGACGTGCTGGCTGCTCGGGGTGTTCGCGCTGGTAGGTGGCTGGTTCGGGCTCGAGTGGGCCTGGTTGGAGAGCCCGATTTTTGGTTCGCGGGGATGATGTTGTAAGCTATGGCCACACCGCGAGAGCGGGTGTGAGAACTGAATACGGGCGTTTAGCTCAGCGGGAGAGCGCTTCGTTCACACCGAAGAGGTCACTGGTTCGATCCCAGTATCGCCCACAGTGTGTTTTACCTGGTCAACGGCTCGTAGACGATCTTCGTCTGCGGGCCGTTGATCGTTCGTGGGAGCAAAATGGGAGCAAAAGATCTTGACTACATTTGCTGCTCCGAAGAGGTCACAGGGTTTTGCTCCCATATTGCTCCCAGCGGGCTTGGAGTCCGGCGAGCATGGCGTCGATCATCGGGCGGGTGACGTGGGAGTAGACGCCCATGACGCCGCGGAACTTGTGTCCGATCCTCTTGTGTTGCAGGACCTCGGGGACGCCGTCTTCGATCATCCAGGTCTTGTGGGTGTGGCGCAGGTCGTGGAAGTGCATGTGCGGCTTGATCGGCGGCTGTCCCAGGGTCGAGTCGCCCCGCACGGCGGGTAGCCAGACCCGGCGGCGGAAGTTGGAGCGCCGGTGCAGTCCGCCGTCCTGTCCGGTGAACACGAACCGCGCGGTGGGTTTCTCGCAGCGCAGTTCCGCCAGCAGTTCGGCGAGGAATGTGGGCAGGTGCACGGTGCGGACACTGGCGGGTGTCTTGGGCGGGCCGAGGTGGAGCTTGCCGTGCAGTTCGTGCAGCGCGCCTGTGGGGTACCAAAAGTCAGGCACATGGCCTGACCTGCGGTTAGGCGGCTGTGGGTTCGTACTCGTTGATGAGGCCGCCGAGGACTGGTCGGCGACGTATCGAGGTGCAGCGCGGCTCCGTGATCGGCTGGTCCGGTCGCGGTGGTGCGAGCTGTAGCGCCTGGTGGGGTCGGCGGTGGTTGTAGTGGGCTGTGTAGCGGTCCAGGACCGTTCGCAGGTGGTGTTCGTTGATGATGAGTAGTCGGTCGGTGGCTTCGCGTCTGATGGTGCCGATGAACCGTTCGGCGTGGGCGTTGGCTCTCGGGCAGCGTGGTGGGATTTTCACGACCTTGATGCCTGCGCCGGAGAGGACAGCGTCGAACGAGGTGGTGAACTGGCCGGCCCGGTCCCGGATGAGGAACCGGAAGTCGTCGGCCCGATCGGTCAGGTCCATCAGCAGGTTGCGGGCCTGCTGGGTGGTCCAAGGACCATCGGGGTTGGTGGTGGTGCGGAGGATGTGGACGTAGCGGGTGGCGACTTCGATCACGAAGAAGACGTACACGCGTTTGAGGGTGACGGCGCAGTCGACGTGGAAGAAGTCGCAGGCCAACATGCTCGCGGCCTGTGCGCGGAGGAATCGTCGCCAGGAGGTGTCGGTGTCGCGCTGGGGCGCGGGTGGTATTCGCAGGCGCTTGAGCACGCGGCGAACCGTTGAGGCGGCTACCCGGTGGCCGAGCTTGAGCAGCTCACCTTGGATCCTGCGGTAGCCCCAGCCGGTGTTCTCCCGGGCCATACGCTCGATCAACGCCACGACGGTGTCGTCGACCGGTGCGCGGCCGGTGCGGTGGGGGTAGGTCCACTTCTTCGTGACCAGGCGCCGGTGCCATCGAAGGATGGTGCCCGGTGTCACTAAACGGTGCTCGCGCAGCATCTGGGGGAGTCGGCGCACCAGGGCGGCGAGCACCGCGCGATCGGCCCACTCCAGTCGCGGGCGGGGGTTGGTGCGGCGTAGTACGGCGACTTCGTGCCGCAGTACCAGCAGCTCCACGTCTTTGGCCGCCGATGACCGGCCGAGCAGAACCAGCCAGCCACGAGCCGGACGAAGATCAGGTACAGCAGTCGTAGCACCACACCTCGCGATCCTGCCTCTACGGCTCATGATGTGCGATCACCGCAGCTCAGCGCTCAGATGCAGAGTTGTGGAACCCCACAGGCCAGAGCGGCGAACCAGAATCGGTCCGCGGGCTCGTAGCGGACCGGGCCTGCGAGTTGCCGACGAAGGACCGCGTTCTCGTGCCGCGGCACGAGCAGCCCGGCGTCCTTCGCTGCCTCGCCGCGCAGCAGCACCGACGGGACGGACAGCAACTTCCGGGTCACCTTGTACAGCAGGGACACGATCACCCGGACATGGCCTCAACGCGGCGACACCCCGCTCTACCAGCAGCGATGACTTTTCGAGCGGCACAGGTTCACGTCCATCCCGGAGGTGGAGAAGCGACTGTCCGGTTATCACCACAACGTCCGGTCACAGCTCGACGCGGTCGCCGCCACCAAGCTCTCCGAGGCGTTGTTCTCCAACGCCGCCTTGCTGGTCGAGGGCACCAGTGACAAAGCGGTGCTGGAAGGGCTCGCCGAGGAATCCACGGTGACTTCGCTGCTAAGCAGAGGCATCACCGTCGTCGACATGGGCGGCAAGCACGGCGTCATGCTCGCGCACGCCATCCTGTCCGAGCTGGGCGTCCCTTGTTACGCCGTATTCGACGGCAACAAAGGCAACAGCGCGCGGATGCGCAGGAACGGGTGATCGAGCAGGACATCACCATGCAGGCCTTTAAGGACGCGGCCGACAACCGTAGGATGCTGGCCTACCTGGAGGCCGACGAGGAGGAAGACTTCCCGGAGACCGCCGCGCACGCACGCTGCGCGGTCCTCGAAGATACCCTCGAACCGCTGCTCGAAGCGCAATGGCCCGGCTGGCTCGACCAAGTTGTCGAAGCCGGGCTCGCGACCGGCAACAAGAAGAACGCCCTGCTCTACCTCATCGCCGCCCGCTGCATCACCTCAGCGTCCCCGAAGTTCCTTGAGGACGTTCTGCACCGTGTGCACCGCCTGGTCGGATGACAAGGCGCGTTCCGTCGGTGAGCGGCCTGAGCCCGGCAGACCGCGGCGATAGCCCGGTCGCCGTGCCCTGCCGCAGCGACCTGGCTCTGCCATCGACCAGCCCATGCGCCTGTCAATGGACCTGCACGCCGGGACGGCGAGCAGCCTGGCTCGACCTCAGCGCGGCATGCACCCCGACTCACCCGCCGCACTGCCCTTCTTCGCCCACCACCGCACTCCGGGACAGGCCCCGGACCGCGGGACCACCACGAAGCCCCCATCGGCGCAGGGCTTGGGGTGGTGGACGCTTACTGCCGCACGTTGGTAACGAGCGCGGTGCCCTGAGAGACAGTCCAACTATGTTGAATACCGTCGCCCCCGCCTTGGTCGCGGGTTTCGCAGGACTACTTGGTGTTGTGGTTGGTGGCGCGCTGGAGCCGTACAAGCTCCGTGCTGCCCGGCGCGCACGTGTTCGACAGGATCGGGCGGAGCGTTGTGCCCGGCTCGTCGAGACCACTATGACGTCCCGTACTCGGCTGCTCGCTCTCAACCGCGCTCACCGCCGTGGCATCACCGGCAAGGACTTGGACGAGTGGATGGAGAAGTGCAGAGAGGCCCGCAACGAGTTGCGGCAGGCTGTCGCGGTGATGCACCTGAGTGGCCCGCAGAAACTCATCAACGCAGCGAAAGCGCTGCGCGAGGCGGAGCGGAAGCTCCGGGAGATGCGTTTCGTGCAAGAGGACGATGGCAAGTTCAACCCGGATAGGGCGCCGGAGTCAGTGATGAAGATGGCCGACGCCCTGGAAGCCGCCGTATATGAGTTCGCGCAGATCGCTCGCAGGTACACGAGCTGACCTCTGCGGTCGTATCTTCCTCGTTGTTCGCTCCACCGGGTGAAGTTATCGTTCATGTGATCGGGCTGGGGACCATGAGAGGATGCTGCGCGGACGCTGTGGGAGCGTAGGTCACCGTGAGCCGGACAACGTGGACCCCGCCCGCTGGTCGCCGAGCGGATCGTCCAGGGACTGGTTGCGAAGTGGTCCCTGATTGACGACCTATCTTCGGCCTGTCAACTCGAGTCGGTCGAGCAGGAGCGGTTCGGTGTTCACCAGGCTGACCGCTTCCTCGAAAGAACACGGTGTGCCACCTGAGGACCGCACGAGGGTGCTTGTCGCGGCCAGGCCGAGTGACCTGCCGTCCCGCCTGCTCGACAAGGTCGACCCGGTGACGACCAGGGTGCACTGGTGGTGGAGCGCGTGCGACCGGCTCGACACGGCGGTGGTCACCGCGGCAACCCGACCCCGAGTCGCACCGCGGGGGCACTCGCATCGGATCGACGTGCGGGAACTCGTGGCGGTGGAGGTGATCGTCGAGGTGGCCGGTCCCGACCTTCTGCTCGCGGAGGGGCTGGCGTCGTCGTGGGACGGTCGCCGGAGCACGCTCCGCGAGCGGATCGCCGCTTTCGCGCACGCGCAGGACGATCTCGCGCCGGACGCCGCCCGGCGACGGCGCGGCGGTGGCGGGCGACCGGCCGAGGAGCTGAGGCCCGCGTGGAACGCCGGTGCCCTGGAACTCTGGGACGGGCAGCTCCGGATCAGTCCTGCGGTGCGCGGGGCGATCGGCTCCGCGGTCGACCTGGACAACCTCGTGTGGAGGGGGCAGAACCGGGCGCTGATGCCGCTCGTCGACAGCTGTCGGGCACGGCTCGAGCAGACGGTCCGCTCAAGGGCGAGCACAGCCATCCTCGCCGAGCTGGGCCGGGAGTTCCGCAGCGGAGCACCCGGCGTCGAGGAGGGGGGCGGTCGCGTCACCTTGGAACTCGGCGCGATGGCGTGGGCGGTGTCCACCTCCCGGGTCAGGCTGTCCCGCTCCGACAGGGAGCTGCTGTTCTGCCTGAGGGACACGCGAAACGCACTCGCCCACCTGAGGCCGCTCGACGACGAGGACCTGGACCGCGTGGCCGCCCTCGTGCCCGACCTGACGTGGTGACGGCGCGCCGTCGTGACCTCGTGTCGCGCACCGGTGGCAGGACCGTGGCGTGACGTGAGCGGGTCATCTCGGTTAATGGGTCACCGCAGTCGGTCGCCCGGGATTCAGAGGTTGGTGGGCGTCCGGTGCGTCGGCGCGCGGCGTAGTCCCACTTGTGGGTTATGAGTTTGCGGTGCCAGGCGAGCAGGGTGCCCTGCGTGACCGGGAAGACCTCTCGCCACCGGCGGCGATTCACCAGTGCGGACAGGGCAGCGAACCAGGGCGGTCCGCGGGCACGTAGCGGACTGGACCGGCGAGTTGCCGACGGAGTACGGCGTTCTCGTGGCGCAGCACGAGCAGTTCAGCGTCCTCCGCCGCTTGGCTGCGTTGCAGCGACGCCGGGACGGACAGCCGCTTCCGGGTCACCTTGTATAGCAGGGACACGATCACCGGCCATGCTCCCGAAGACGACGGCGCCCTCGCTCTACCGGCGGCGATGACATTTCGAGCGGCACAGGCTCCGACACCATCGGCGTCTACCACCCCAGCACCGACCACTCCTACCTGCGTAACGCCAACTCCGCGGGCGACGCCACCCATCGCTTCCGCTACGGCGTGGGCGGTGACATCCCGGTTGTCGGGGACTGGAACGGCGACGGCACCACCACCGTCTGCGTCCGCCGCTGAGTCCACGGCGGACGCCGTGATCTCCATGGCGTCCGCCGTCTCGTCCCGCAACCGGGGTGAGGTGTTCGAACCTGCGTGAATGTGCCCGAAGACGAACGCGTGCCGGGCGGGGGCGACACCCGCCCGGCACGCGTTCGTGTCAGGGCAGGCGGACCTGGAAGACCGCGACCCGGGCGTCGTGGCCGTCCACCCGCATGTCCACCGTCTTGGTGTCGATGAACTGCTCCTGGACGGTGCCGTCGCCGGCCAGCCAGTTGATGCGGTCGATTCCGGTGCTGAAGCACCGGCGCTCGGCGTCCAGGCTGGTTGCCTTGAAGTAGTTCGGGTTGTTGGTGTCCGCGGTCCAGAAGACCAGGCGACCCGCTTGGTGGTGGGCGAGCACGCGCTCGGCGTGGATGTTCTTGTGCTTGTTCCACTCGTCGCGCAGGTCGGTGCGCTGGTCACCGTTGTAGGCGTTGGCGATGTAGTGCGAGTTGATCAGCGCGAACTCGAGCGCGGGGTGGTTCTGGTGACGCACCACGACCTCGTTGATCCAGCGGGGCGGCGTCACCCCGCTGATGCCACCGTGCACGAACGTCGTCCTCGAACTCGCCACCTGCCACGGCTGCGGGATCGAGATCGGGACCCGGAACGACGTGTCGTGACGCAGGAACGCGTTGTTGTACAGCGGGCCGAAATAGTGGTCGATCATCGCGGGCTCACCGGTGTCGCCCTCGTTGATCTCCTGCCAGCCGACCAGCGGCCGCACGAGGGGGTCCGCGTTGCAGACGGCGTCGATCGCCGCCTCGCGCGCGCCCAGGTTGTCGCGGCCGATGTTGGCCGTGATGATCGGCAGCCGGATCCATCCGGTCGCCGCGGTGGCTGTTCCCGCACCGGCGGCCAGGGCGCCGAGCGCGACGCCACCACCGAGGGCGAGTGCCCTACGCCTGCTGAGCATTCCGGACACAGATGGTCCCTTCTCGCGGGGTCAGTGGACTTGGCACGTCAAAGTGTCACAGAAGATGGCCGTTTTTGGTCGAGAGATCACCAACTCGCCGCTGGTGCGGCCGGTCGCGGCACTGGTGCCGTGACGGGCGCCTTCGAGACCAAGGCGTAGCAGGCAGCCGCACACATACCGCCCCTGACCAGCGCATTGTGGGAAATCGCGGGTAATTCACACGAAAGGCCCTCGACGATGACTCCCGGTCGCCCGGACCACGGCGGCACCCCGACAGAGGGCAACGAGAGGGGCACGATGAGGAAGATGAACGTCCTGACCCGGACGCTGGTGATGCTGTTCCTCGCGGTGGTCGCCGGGATCTCCGCGGCCGCCCCCGCGAGCGCCGCGGCGGGCCCGTCGGCCGGGTGGTCGACGGTGGAAGCGGACCGCGCGGTTTCGGCCGTGGACAGCGGTTCCTCCGTCACGCCGGCCGCCTTGGCGCACTGCCCCAACGGCTACATGGTCGCGACGTACGGCGCGAACGTCTACAGCGGCTGGGATAGCTTTCGGGTCATCGGCACCGTCCGAGCGGGTGATGTGGTCCGCTGCTACGAGGGTTACGACCTCGGTCGCCGGTACACCGCGTGCGGCGTGTCCAACGGCAACGGCTGGGTCCGGCTGATCGCCAACGACGGCACCCGGGGTTGGTCGCCACAGGCGTGCTTCGCCGACCTGTGACCTGCTGACACGGGGGGGGGGGGGGGGGGGGGGGGGGGGGGGGGGGGGGGGGGGGGGGGGGGGGGGGGGGGGGGGGGGGGGGGGGGGGGGGGGGGGGGGGGGGGGGGGGGGGGGGGGGGGGGGGGGGGGGGGGGGGGGGGGGGGAGGGGGGAGGGAAG
>NZ_JBVJVK010000035.1:0-83867 GCF_055603705.1 Actinosynnema sp. NPDC037264
TGTTTTTTTTTTTTTTCTTTTTTTTTTTTTTCTTCCCCTTCTTTTTTTTTTTGGGGTTTTGTTTGTAGTCCTTCTTTTTTTGGTTTTGTGGGTCTTTTCCCCCCCCCCCCCCCCCCCCCCCCCACCCGCGGGTGCCGCCTACTCGCAGCGCGCCGCGGTCACACCCCAGTACAGCAACGTCGACGTGGACGCGGTGGTGCCCCAGTACCGCCACGTCGTGCCGAACGACGAGCGGCTGCCGACGTGACTGTAGGAGGTGTTGCCCGCGGTGAACGCCGCCGTGCCGCAGCGCAGGTCGAACGACGTCAGCGTGTCCTCCGCGGTGCGGGTGAGGTCCACCTGGGCGGTGGCGGTGCCGTCGGGGTTGCAGCGCACCGCGTAGGCGGAGTCGTAGACGGGGAACACCAGGCCGCCGTTGGCCCGGTAGGTGACGTGCCAGATCCGGTAGCTGCCGAGGCCGGCCATCGCCGAGCCGACGTAGTTGTGGAAGTAGGTGCCGACAGGCTCGAGGTAGCCGTTGCCGTTCGGCGCCCACTTGAGCGTTTCGATCGTGGTGGTCGACGTGCACGCCCCGGCGGGCGCGGCACCGGCGGTACCCGGTGACGACACGGCGAGCCCCAGCACCACCAGGGGTAACGCGAGCAACGCGACGATCCTGCGCATGACTCCTCCTCGGACGTCGTCGGCCGGCCCGGCGCGGACGGCCGCGGTGTCGGGCCGCCCCGGGCGGGGCGACTCCGTCCACCGCACGGAGGAGGTCGCGGCGGCCCCGCTGATACCGCGCACTAGGGTGGCCCGCCGTGGAACCGATCATCCCCGCCCCGGACCCGACCGACGCGCTGTCCTCCGTGCCCGCAGCCGGGGTCGGCCGCGGCCTGCCGCCCACCGGGAGGCTGAGGTTCTTCTTCGGGCCCATGGACTGCGGCAAGTCGACGCTGGCCCTGCAGATCGACCACAACCAGGCCCGCCAGGGCCGCCGCGGGCTGCTGCTGGTGCGCCACGACCGCTCCGGCACGCCCACCATCTCCAGCCGCATGGGCCTGGTCCGCCACGCGCTGGAGGTCCACGAGGAGATGGACCTGTGCGCGCTGGTGCGGGAGCACTGGTCGCGGGGCAGCCGGGTCGACTACGTCATCGTCGACGAGGCCCAGTTCCTCTCCGCCGAGCAGGTCGACCAGCTCGCCGAGCTCGCCGACGACGCCCACCTCGAGGTCTACTGCTTCGGCCTGGCCACCGACTTCCGCAGCTGCCTGTTCCCGGGTTCGCAGCGGCTGTTCGAGCTGGCCGACGAGCTCAACGCGATCCAGGTCGAGGTGCTGTGCTGGTGCGGGCGCCCGGGCCGGTTCAACGCCCGCGTCCACGACGGCGACGTGGTGCGCGCCGGGGACACCGTGCTGGTCGCCGACACGGTCGCCGCGGACACCGTGGAGGTCCGCTACCAGGTGCTGTGCCGCACGCACTACCGCACCGGCGACCTCGGCCCGCACACCGTGAACGGCCGGCAGCTCAGCCTCACCTGACCCGGCTGGACGTCCACCCTCCCGTCGTCCCACAATGGCAATCCCTGTTGCCGATCCCGGGACGACACGCATGAGCGACGCGGGCGACACCGCCGACGACCCGACCGACGAGGTGCTGGACAAGGTCGGCGAGCGGCTGCGCCACATCCGCACGAGCCGGGGCGCGACGCTGGCCGACCTGGCGGAGGCGACGGGGATCTCCAAGAGCACCCTGTCGCGCCTGGAGTCGGGGCAGCGGCGGCCGAGCCTGGAGCTGCTGCTGCCGATCGCGCGGGCGCACCGCGTGCCGCTGGACGAGCTGGTGGGCGCGCCGCCGGTGGGCGATCCGCGGATCAGGCCGGTGCCGGTGCGCCGCAACGGCATGACGGTGCTCCCGCTGACCCAGCAGCCGGGCGGCCTGCAGGCGTTCAAGATGATCATCCCCGATCGGGGCGAGCCGGATCCGCGCACGCACACCGGCTACGAGTGGCTCTACGTGCTGTCGGGGCGGCTGCGGCTGATCCTGGCCGACCACGACGTGGTGCTGGGGCCCGGCGAGGCGGCGGAGTTCGACACGCGGCTGCCGCACTGGTTCGGGCCGGCGGGTCCGGAGCCGGTGGAGATCCTGAGCCTGTTCGGCAAGCAGGGCGAGCAGATCCACATGCGCACCCGGCGCAGGACGTGACGGGCGGGAACGGTCACACTGTGCGCATGAGGACTGCGTGCGCCGGGACCGGTCGGGTGGGCGGGTGCGGGACGGGGCGTCGGTCGTGACGGGCGGGCGCAGTGCCGGGATCCTGCTGCACCGGGTGGTCGACGGCGGGCGGCAGGTGCTGCTGGGCCACATGGGCGGCCCGTTCTGGGCGCGGCGGGACGAGGGCGCGTGGTCGATCCCCAAGGGCGAGCCGGAGGACGGGGAGGACCTGGAGGCGACCGCCCGCCGGGAGTTCGCCGAGGAGCTGGGGCTGCCGGTGCCCGAGGGCGAGCTGGTGCCGTTGGGCGAGGTCCGGCAGTCCGGCGGCAAGGTCGTGACCGCCTGGGCCCTGGAGGGCGACCTGGACCCCGACCGGGTGGTTCCGGGGACGTTCACCCTGGAGTGGCCGCGCGGGTCCGGAACGGTGCGCGAGTTCCCCGAGGTGGACCGGGTGGCCTGGTTTCCTCTGGTCGAGGCGCGGGTAAAGCTGGTGAAGGCCCAACGGGAGCTGCTCGACCGACTCGCCGAAAAGCACTCTTTCGAGTGACACTGAAGTCATCGATCGGATAAAGCGTCCGATTGGACGTTTGGGTGCGGTCCGGACGGGTGATTCATCCTCATGTCCGCCACCGAGCACACTCGACCGGCCACCCAGCGTGGCGACCTCCCCCGAACTTCGTGAAATAACTTTGCGTAACCGTAACCATGACGGACGTCACTACCGGCGAGTTAAACCCGCCGTAACGTCGCCCTGCGTGGTCGGTCTAAGCTGTCGCAGCCGCACGACTTCTGCCAGGACTACTCCATCGGTGTGATGGAGTCGCCCGGTAGCTTGATAACGCGTCACGATCCGGCCGCGATTGCATCCCTTAGGAGGAAGCCTTCGTTGACGGGTGAAAGACGTCACTGTGGGCGACGATGACCGTGAAGCCGGGAACGAACGGAGCAGTCCGATCGTTGCACTCGGTGAGCAACAAGCCTGGGCCCCGGCCCTGAGCCGAGCGAAAGGACACCGCCATGGCCGACCGCGTTCTACGGGGTAGCCGGCTCGGAGCAGTCAGCTACGAGACCGACCGCAATCACGACCTCGCCCCGCGCCGGTCGGTGCGGTACGCCTGCCCCAAGGGCCACGACTTCGAGGTCCCGTTCTCCGACGACGCCGAGATCCCCCACACCTGGGAGTGCCGCCTGCACGGCCAGGAGTCGAAGATCATCGACGGCGCCGAGCCGGAGGCGAAGAAGGTCAAGCCGCCGCGCACGCACTGGGACATGCTCCTGGAGCGGCGCACGATCCCGGAGCTCGAAGAGCTGCTGGACGAGCGGCTGGAGGAGCTGAAGGGGCGGCGCACCCGCACCGCCTGACCGCGTCGACGTGCGAAGGGGCCCACCGGATCTCTCCGGTGGGCCCCTTCGGCGTGCGCGGGGGTCTAGCGGTTGCTGGGGGTCTTGGTCTTCTTGGGGGCGAGCAGGTCCCGCAGCTGGGTGCCGCGGCGGCGCAGGCCCCACTTGGTGACGCGGACGAGCGCTTCGCGGACGATGTCGCCGCTCATCTTCGACACGCCGATCTCACGCTCGGTGAACGTGATGGGCACCTCGACGACCCGGTAGCCGAGTTCGATGGTGCGCCAGGCGAGGTCGATCTGGAAGCAGTAGCCCGCGGAGGCGACGTTGTGGAGCTTGAGGTTGCGCAGCACGTCGGTGCGGTAGGCGCGGAAGCCCGCGGTGATGTCCTTGACCGACGCGCCGAGCGCGAGCCGCGAGTACAGGTTGGCGCCGCGGGAGAGGAACTCGCGCTTCTTGGGCCAGTTGACCACGGTGCCGCCGGGCACGTAGCGGGAGCCGATCACGAGGTCCGCGTCGTGCAGGGCGTCGAGCATGCGGGGCAGGTCCTCGGGGGCGTGGGAGCCGTCGGCGTCCATCTCCACGAGCACCTGGTAGCCGCGGTCGGTGCCCCAGCCGAAGCCGGCGATGTAGGCGGCGCCGAGGCCGGCTTTCTCCGTGCGGTGCAGCACGTGCACGCGGTCGTCGGCGGCGGCCATCTCGTCGGCCAGCTGTCCTGTGCCGTCGGGGCTGCCGTCGTCCACCACGAGGGCGTGCACGTCCGGCAGCGCGGTGTGCAGCCGCTGCACGATCTTCCCGATGTTGTCCCGCTCGTTGTAGGTCGGGATCACCACCAGCACCGGCCCGAGCTCGCGGTCAGGCTGCGCCTGCTGGTCCGCCATCCGTGTCCTCCTCGCCGACCCCCGCACCAGGGGTCGGACGCGTCCGTCGTCGTGTCACTGTCAAGGCGATCGCCACGGCCGTCAGGCCCAGAGCGGTCATCACCCACTCGGGCCATGCGCCGAGCCGGGTGGCCAGCGTAGCCTCCCCGCGCAGCGGGACCGTGGCCACCAGCGCGTCGGCGGTGAACAGGCCGGTCCGCTGGGTGACGGACCCGTCCGGCCGCACGATGGCGGACACGCCGCTCGTGGCGGAGACGATCACGGATTTGCCGTGTTCGACGGCGCGGACGCGGGACATGGCCAGTTGCTGGTAGGTCATCTCGGTGTAGCCGAAGGTGGCGTTGTTGGTGGGGATGGCGATGAGGTTCGCGCCTTCGGTGATCGAGTCGCGGACGACGCCGTCGAACGCGACCTCGTAGCAGGTGTCGATGGCGACCTTGGCGGGGCCCATGGTGAAGCCCTCGGGGTCGGTGCCGGGTTGGAAGGTGCCGGCGCGGTCGACGGTGTCGGTGAAGATCCGGAAGAACTCGCGGTAGGGCATGGTCTCGCCGAAGGGCTGCAGCTGCCGCTTGGTGTAGGTGTCGGTGGGGCCGACGCCGGGTTCGTAGAGCACGACGGTGTTGCGGGGCAGCTTGTCGTCGGGGTCGATGACGACGGCGCCGACGGCGACGGGCACGCCGATGGCCTCGGTGGCGCGCTGGATCTGGTTGGCGGCGTCGACGTTGCGGAAGGGGTCGATGTCGGAGGAGTTCTCCGGCCAGATGACCAGGTCGGGTTGTTCGGCGCGGCCGGCGCGGACGTCCTCGGCCAGTTGCAGGGTGCGGGCGACGTGGTTGTCGAGCACGGCGCGGCGCTGGGCGTTGAAGTCGAGGCCGGCGCGGGGCACGTTGCCCTGGACCGCGGCGACGGTGGCGACGCCCTGGTCGGGGTCGGTGTGCACGAAGGTCGTGGCGGCGATGCCGGCGGCGAGGGGCAGCACGAGGGCGGGCGCGCCGACGCGCCAGTCGCGGACGAGGTGGGCGGCGCCGAGGCCGGTGAGGGCGACGGCGAACCCGATCAGGGGCGCGCCGCCGAGGGAGGCCAGCGGCAGGTACCAGCCTTCGGGTTGGCCGAAGGCGATCTTGCCCCAGGGGAAGCCGCCGAAGGGCACGACGGCGCGCAGGGCCTCGTCGGCGACCCACACCAGCGCCATCCACAGCGGCGCGCCGGGCAGCCGGGACACCACCGCCATGACCGCGGTGCCGACGGCGACGAGGACCGCGCACAGCAGGGCGAGCGGGAGCCAGGCGATGAGGCCGACGAACTCGCCGGTCCAGCGCAGCAGGGGCGCCATGAACGCCAGTCCCCACACCAGGCCGAGGCCGAACCCGGCGCGGGCGCGGCGGCCGTGCAGGAGCAGGCCGAGGACGGCGAACCCGACGGGCGCGAGCCACCAGGTCGTGCGCGGGGGGAAGCTGAGGAACACCGCGGCCCCGCCGACGGCGGCCAGCAGGGTCCGCAGCAGCGTGCCGCGCACGTCCCGGCGGCGGGCGGGGGGCGTGTCGGCGACGGGTTGATCCGGCGTCACGGGGGCTGCGACCACCGGTTCAGCCTACGAGCCGCCGGTCACGACCCCGCACCCGGTCGTGACCCGCCACCGCCGCGCCCACCCGTGCGGTACCGGTAGGCCAGGGGCGTGAGGTCCTCCCCCGCCACCTTCCACGGCTGCACGACCCTCATGCGGCCGCCGGTGGCGCGTGGCGGTGTGGTGCTCCGGTCCAGTGCGATGTCGCCGACGACGACGAGCATGGTGTGCGGGTACCGGTCGGCGTTGAGCCGGACCTCGTCGCGGGTGAGGACGACCTCTTCGCCGCTCGAGGTGGTGCCCTTGACCTCGACGTAGAGCCGTTCGCCGGGTCGGGTGGCGTCGAGGTCGTAGGACTCGGTCGCGCCGACGTCGAGGACGGTGAAGCCCTGTGCCTCCAGGTAGCGGCGGGCGCGGGCCACGGCGTGGGTCTCGATCGCGGTGCGTTCGGCCTGGCCGAGCCCGAAGCCCTGGCCGGTGCCGCGGCGGCCGGCGGCGCGTGCGGCGGACGCGACGGCGTCGGCGACTTCGGGCGCCTGCTCGTCTCCGGGTGGGGTGGGGGTTTCTTCCACCTCGTGCAGCCGTCCCAGCACGGAGACGAGGAACCGCAGGTCGGTGTCGAGGACGTCGTCGGTCGGGAGGGCGTCGCGTCGGTAGTCGAACGCCGCCACGGTGCCGTGCTCGTAGCCTCGTGCCCGTTTGCCTCGGCTGCCCTTGAGCGCGATCGCGGGCAGCAGGTCGGGTCGTCTGGCCAGTTCGCGGGCGAGCGCCGCGCGGGCACGGTCGGCGCCGGCGCGCAGTTCGGCGACGGGCCGGTCGACGGGCGAGGTGCCGTTCCAGGTGGTGGTGCCCTGCATGAGGGTGAGGTAGACGCTCTCGCCGCGGGCGTCGAACAGGTACACGACGTACCAGCCGTCGCGGGGTGTGGGTGAGCGGCTCGCGGAGTGCACGCGGGCCCGCAGCCACGCGGTCATCCGGTCGCGGACGAGTTCGCCGCGGCGCCGCATCGTGTCGGTGTACTCGTCGGTGAATTCCCGTTGGGCGTCGAGCACGCCCTGTAAGACCTCGCGCACCCCCGAAGCATCACACGGACGGGTGACCGTGTGGGCGGGGGTGACGTGTGGGGACGTGCGGGGTTGCCCCGGGATTGGGTCGTGGCCGGTGGGGGTAGGAAATCAGGGTTCCCACCGATGTCCGGTGGCGTGAGCGCGGGGAGGGTGGAGGCATGACCACGTTGACCAGGCCTCAGGACCGGAAGATCATCGCGGGTGTGTGCGCGGGGCTGGCGGCCCGGTACGGGTGGCGGGCGAGCACGGTGCGGTGGGTGTTCGTGCTGTCGTGCCTGTTGCCGGGGCCGCAGTTCCTGATCTATCTGGCGTTGTGGGTGATGATGCCGAAGCGCCCCTACTGACGGCTGTCGACGAGGGCCTGGATGCCGTCCAGGACGCGGTCCAGGCCGAAGGTGAACGCGTGGTCGCCGTCGTAGGCGGCGCCGTGGGTCTGGCCGGCGGCGGCGCCGACGCGGGCGGCGACGGGGAACCGCGCGGGGTCCAGGACGCGGGCGAGCAGCGGCGCGGCGGTCTGCCACCACTGGTCGTCGGTGAGGCCGGTGCGGTCGCGGGTGCGGTCGGCGTCGACGGTGACCTGGACGGCGGCGCGGACGTGGGCCAGGACGAGGGTGAGGACGGAGTCCATCTCCAGGTCGGACAGGCCGATGCCGTCGACGGCGCGCAGTTCGTAGTCGTACTTGGCGACGACGTGGGGTCCGAGGACGGCGCGGTTGGCGGGGACCTGCAGCAGCCAGGGGTGGCGCAGGTGCAGGTCGCGGTTGTCGCGGGCGATGCGGGCGAGCCGGCCGCGCCACCCGCCGGGCACGTCGGCGGGCCGGGGTGTCTCGCCGTGCACGGCGTCGACCATGGCGTCGAGGAGTTCGGCTTTGCCGGGCACGTGGGTGTAGAGGGACATGGTGCCGACGCCGAGGGCGTCGGCGACGCGGCGCATGGACAGCGCGGCGAGTCCTTCGGTGTCGGCGAGGTGGACGGCGGCGGTGACGATGCGGTCGACGTCGAGGTCCTTGCGGCCGCGGTGGGCGCCGGTGCGCCACAGCACCGCGAGGGTCCGGGCGGGGTCGGCGGCGGGTTCGGTGGCCACGCGCGTCACCCTACGGGTGGTGGGTGTCGGTGAGGGCGGCGCGGACGATGTCGAGGGCTTCGTCGCCGGTGAGGCCCTGGTCGCGGGCGGTGGCGGCGTAGGCGCGGGCGGCGCGCAGGACGCGTTCCCGGCCGCGTTGCCCGGCGGCGCTGACGACGGTGCCGGCGCGGCCGCGGGTTTCGATGAGGCCGGCTTCCTCGAGTTCGCGGTAGGCGCGGGCGACGGTGTTGACGGCGAGGCCGAGGTCGGCGGCCAGGGCCCGCACGGTGGGCAGGCGGGTGCCGACGGCCAGGTCGCGGTCGGTGATCGCGCGGGCGAACTGGGACCGCACCTGTTCGTAGGGCGGCACGGGCGAGGCCGGGTCGATGCTGATCACGCGTCGATAGTGGCAGAGGGCGGGGTGCGGGCGCGTGCGGGCGTGCGGTGACGTCGGGTCGCCGGTCGGGCACGGGGCGTGGCAGGGTGGGGGGTGTGTTCCGCGGACCGCTGCTGCCGACCGTGGCCCTGGCGTTGGTCACGGGTGTGGTCGTGGCGGTGGCGTTGTTCGCGCCGGGCCGTCACGTCACGGGCACCCCGACGCCGCACTGCGCGGCGTTGCAGGTGTTGTTGGACAGCGACGAGGAGATGCGGCGGGTGGCGGGCGAGCTGCGCGGTGACCGTCGGGTGCGGGAGGTGCGCGACGAGCGGACGCAGGCGGACAACCACGCCCGGTTGACCGCGCAGTTGCGGGCCTCGGGCCGGGACGACCTGGCGGACGCGGCGCGGGTGGAGGGGACGCCGGCGTCGTTGCGGGTGGTGGAGGCGTTCGGGGTGGACGCCGGGGAGTTGGCCGAGGAGCTGCGGCTGGAGCACCGGGTGAACCTGGTGGACGTGTGCGCGGACCCCGAGGCCGGCGACTGACGGAACGCTCACCCGGCGTGGTCACCGAGGGTGGTCACCCACCGTGGTCATTGGGGTTTCTCGGGTGCGACGACGGTGCCGCGGGCGCGGGTGACGACGACGGGCGGGTCGAGGACGTCGGCGGCGGAGGGGCCGCGGTCGGGGGCGCTGCGGCACACGACGCGGGCTTCGAAGTCGATCTCGCGGGAGCGGGTTCCGACGCGGACGAGGGTGGCGGTGGCCTCGATGACGTCGCCTGCCTGGACGGGTGCGAGGAACTCGACGGCGGAGTAGGCGGCGAAGAGCCCTTCGTCGCCGTCGGTGCGGATGAGCAGTTCGGTGGCGACGTCGCCGAACAGGCCGAGTCCGTAGGCGCCGTCGACGAGGTTGCCGCCGTAGTGGGCGTGGGAGTGGGGCACGTAGCGGCGGTGGGTGACGGTGAATCCCTCGGTGAGGCTCACGCGTTCTCCTTGCGGGCGTCGGTGGTCCGCGCGGTCGCGGTCGGGGCGGTGGTGGTTTTGGTCCGGATGGCGTGGGTGAGGTAGCTGGCGACCTCGCCGGGTGTGGTGCCGCGGCCGAAGACGCGGTCCACGCCCAGCTCGGCGGCCATGAGCGGGTCGAAGCGGGGTCCGCCGGCGATGAGCAGCGGTCGCCGCTCCCCCATGGCCTCGCGGAACGCGGCGGACATCTCGCGGGTGTTGAGGAGGTGGGCGTCGCGTTGGGTGACGACCTGGGAGACGAGGACGGCGTCGGCTTTCTCGGCGCGGGCGCGGCGGACGAGTTCGGGCACGGAGACCTGCGCGCCGAGGTTCACGACCTTGAGCTCGCGGTAGTACTCGAGGCCTTTCTCGCCGGCGAAGCCCTTGATGTTGAGGATGGCGTCGATGCCGACGGTGTGGGCGTCGGTGCCGATGCAGGCGCCGACGACGACGAGTTTGCGGCGCAGGAGCTTCTTGAGGGCGGTGTTGATCTCGGCGGGGGTCAGCAGCGGGTACTCGCGTTCGACGACGCGCACGTCGTCGAGGTCGACGATGTGGCGGACGGAGCCGTAGACGACGAAGAAGGTGAAGTCGTCGCCGACGGGGTGGGAGTGCACGACCATGGCGGGGTCGATGCCCATCTTGTTCGCGAGTTGTTGCGCGGCGCCGTCGGCGTGGGGGCCGGCGGGGAGGGGCAGGGTGAACGAGGTCTGCACCATGCCGTCGCCGGTGGTGTCGCCGTAGGGGCGGACGTGGCGCTTCACGGGTGTGCCTCCAGCAGGTCCGCGGCCGGGTTGTGGTAGTCGTCGGCCTTGGACACGACGCCGTCGGCGCCCTTGCCGCCGTCGGCGGGGCGTTTCATGAGGCCGAAGGTGCCGTCGGCGATGGCGTCGAGCAGGCCGTCGTCGACGATGCGGGCGAGCAGGTCGACGGCGTCGCCGAGGACCTGGTGGGCGCGTTTGACGATGAGTCCGTCGGGGGCGGGCCGGAAGTCCTCGCGCAGTCCGCCGGCGGCGTCGAGGACGTAGCGGACGTTGCGCAGGGCGAGGTCGCGGTCGGACAGGAACGGGGTGACGACGGCTTCGGTCATCATGCCGACGAGCAGGATGGACTGGCCGGTGAGCAGGCCGGCGAGGTTGAAGAACCCGTCGAGCAGGTAGCCGTGGAACACGTCGCCGGTCATGTGCTTGGTGGGCGGCATCCACTTCAGCGGCGCGTCGGGGAACAGTTCGCGGGCCAGCAGGGCGTGGGCGAGTTCGAGGCGGAACGACTCGGGCACGGCGGGGTTGATCTCGAAGGCGTGGCCGAGGCCGAGGAGGTGGTCGGGCAGGCCTGCTTCGTGGGCGAAGTGCTCGTTGAGCAGCTGGGACACGGTGACGGTGTGCGCGGCGTCGACGGCGTCGGCGGTGGTGAGGTAGTTGTCCTCGCCGGTGTTGATGACGATGCGGGCGCGGGCGTGGACCTGGCGGGAGAACCGCTGGTCGACGAAGGTGCGGATCGGGTTGATGTCGCGGAACAGGATGCCGTACATGGAGTCGTTGAGCATCATGTCGAGGCGTTGCAGGCCGGCGAGGACGGCGATCTCGGGCATGCACAGCCCGGAGGCGTAGTTGGTGAGCCGCACGTACCGGCCGACCTCGTGGGACACCTCGTCCAGGGCCGCGCGCATGATGCGGAAGTTCTCCTGGGTGGCGTAGGTGCCGGCGAAGCCGTGGTGGGTGGCGCCTTCGGGGACGTAGTCGAGCAGGGACTGGCCGGTGGAGCGGATGACGGCGATGATGTCGGCGCCGGCGCGGGCGGCGTTGCGGGCCTGCACGACGTCCTCGTCGATGTCGCCGGTGGCGACGATGAGGTAGATCCAGGGGCGTCGGGGCGGGTCGCCGAGTTTGGCGACGAGCTTGTCGCGTTGGGCGCGGTTGCGGTCGACGGTGCGCAGGCCCTTGGTGACGGCGGCGGTGGCGGCTTTGCGCGCGCGTTCCCGGTCGCGGCCGGTGGGGAGGGTGTAGCGGACCTGTCCGGCGGCGGTGGCCTCGGCCAGGTCGGTGAGGGTGGCGAGGTCGTGCTCGCGCAGGGCGTGGAAGACGGGCAGCGTGACGCCGTGTTCGAGGCCGCAGTGCTCGCGGACGGTGTCGACGACGCGGTTGACCCAGGGGACGTCGCCGGCGCGGTGGGTGGTGTCGGCGCCGGTGATGCCGGCCAGGCGGAGCGTGGCGCGCTCGACCGCCACCGTGGTGTGGGCCCGGGCGAGGGCCACCACCGGTTCGGCGGCGCGGGCGGCGAGTTCGCGCGCCGTAGCGACCACCTTCGGGTCGAGGTCGAGCAACGCCATCTGCTTCACTCCTGTTCTTCGGGGTCGGTCAGCCTGCGGATCTCCGCGCGTGCGCGCGCGAGCTGCGGGTACACGGCGGACGGGGAGATGCCGAGCGTCGCCGCGACCTCGGCCACGGACAGGCCCTCGATCTCGCGCAGCACGTAAACGGCGCGCAGGGTGGGCCGCAGCCGCTCCAGGGCCCGGGTCTCGGCGTCGGTGAGGGCTTGCGGCGGCCCTCCGCCCACGGTCGGCGGCAGGAGCGGCGTGGCGCGCCGGAGTCCGCGGGTCAGTTCGAGGATCTCGTCGAGCAGGTCGCGGTCGGAGCGGACCGGCCCGTGGCCGGGTGCGGTGGCGCGGAAGTCGGCCACCGTGGCGGTGAAGTCGTCCCACTCGCGGTCGAGGAACCTGCCCAGCCTCTGCGCGGGCAGCGGCTCGGGCAGTGCGGCGTTGACCGCGTCGAGCAGGGCGAGGATCTCGGTTTTCTCGCCCGCGTCGACGGCCTGGAACTGGCTGAGCGGGCCGGTGACGTCGGTCTTGGCGAGGTCGAGCAGCAGCGGGACGACCTTGGCCTGGCCGACGCTCTTGGAGATGGCGCCTGCTTCGAAGTTGATCCAGGGCGAGTGCTGGTTGGCCGCCGACAGCACGACGATCCCGAACGAGGTCCCTTCCAGGGCACCGGCGAGTTCGGCCATGCTCGGCGAGCCCTTGGCGATGTCCTTGTCCGACATCCACGGCTTGACGGCCTGGACGACCAGTTGCAGCCATTCGCGCAGGAACAGCGCGAACCGCCGTTCCGCCTCCCCCGACCAGGAGATGAAGACCTTCACCTCACGCCTCCCGGTCGTAGACGGTGCGGCCGCGCAGGACGGTGCGCAGGCACGTGGGCGCGGGGCCGTCGAGGGCGGGCAGGGCGGGGACGCGGGAGCGCGGGTCGGTGGACCAGCGCTGCACGCGGCTGTCGGGGGCGGCGACCTCCAGCTCCCCCGCCTCCCACACGGCGTAGGTGGCGGGCGCGCCGGGTTGCAGGGTGCCGGTGACGCCGTCGTCGACGCCGGCGGCGCGCCAGCCGCCGCGGGTGTGGGCGTTGAACGCGGCTCGCGGGGAGAGGCCGTGGCCGTCGGTGCGGTGGTGGACGGCGGCCTTGATCGCGGCCCACGGGTCGACGGCGGTGACGGGGGCGTCGGAGCCCAGGGCGAGGATCATGCCGGCGGCGGCGAGGCGGGAGAACGGGTTGAGCGCGGTGCCCCGTTCGACGCCGAGCCGTCGGGCGTACATGCCGTCGGTTCCGCCCCATTCGTGGTCGAACAGGGGTTGCACGGAGGCGACGACGCCCCAGGAGGCCAGCCGCGCGGCCTGCTCGCCGGTGATCATCTCCAGGTGTTCGAGGCGGTGCCGGCGGGCGGCGAGGGCCGGGGCGCCGACGATCGCGGCGGCCCGGGCGAAGCCGTCGACGACGGTGGCGACGGCGGCGTCGCCGATGACGTGGAACCCGCCCTGCAGGCCGGCGCGGGTGCAGGCGACGAGGTGTTCGGCGACGGCGTCGGCGTCGAGGTAGAGGGCGCCGGTGGTGTCGGCGTCGGCGTAGGGCTCGCACAGCGCGGCGGTGCGGGAGCCCAGGGCGCCGTCGACGAACAGGTCGCCGGCCAGGCCGCGCACGGGCAGGTCGACCGGGTCGAGGCCGCCCCAGTAGCCGGCGACGTCGAGCAGGTCGGTGGCGAGCAGGTCGGCGAGGTCGTCGCGGCCGGAGATGTCGGGTCCGGCGCATTCGTGCACCGACGCGATGCCGCGTGCCGCGGCGTGCTGAAGGAATGCCCGTTGGGCGGCGCGGCGCCGGTCGACGGGGATGGCGTCCTTCGCGGCCCGGCGCACGTGGTGGTGCGCGGCGCGCGAGAGGGGCCCGTCGGGGTGCCAGCCGTCGGCGCCGCGGGCGTCGGGGGCGAGGTCGAGCAGCGCGGTGGAGGCCAGCGCGGAGTGCACGTCGATGCGGGACAGGTAGACCCGGGCGCCGCGGGCGGCGTCGTCGAGTTCGGCCCGGGTCGGCGGCCGGTTCTCCGGCCAGCGGGTCTCGTCCCAGCCGTGCCCCCAGACCAGGGGGCCGTCGGCGGCGCGCACGGCGTCGAGCAGCTCGGTCAGCGACCGGCAGCCGGTGAGGTCCAGGCCGGTGAGCAGCAGCCCGGCGGAGGTGGCGTGCACGTGGGCGTCGACGAACGCCGGGGCGACGAACGCGCCGGCCAGGTCGACGACCTCGGCGTCGGGGTGCAGGGCGCGGCCCGCGCCGTCCTGGCCGAGCCACACCACGGTGCCGTCGGTGATCGCCATCGCGGTGGCGTCGGGAGCGGTCGGGGAGTGGATGCGCCCGCCCACGAGCAGGCGCGTCGACGGGTGCGTCGACGCCGGGTCGCCGTTCACTGTAGTCACGCCTGCCGAGTCTGCCGGTGCTCGAACAGGGCCCGCACGGCAGGTTCGCCGCGCAGCAGGTCCAGGGCGAACGCGGCGTGACCCGGCACGTAGCCGTTGCCGACGAGCATCTCCACGTCGGCGGCGAGCCCTTCGGCGCCCAGCGCGGCGGCGGGGAACGACGTGGCCATGGAGAAGAACACCACGGTGCCGCCGTCGGCGGTGGCCAGGATCGCGCCGTGCTCGCAGCCGGGCACGTCCACGCACACCACGGTCACGTCCACGCGGTCGCCGACCGCCTCGGCCACCGCGACGGGGTCGCGGGCGTCGGCGACGACCACCCGGTCGGCCAGGCCCGCGGCGCGCACGGCGTCGGCCTCGCCCGCGGTCGGCACCAGGGCGACGAGCAGGGACGCGCCGGCGCGGCGGGCGGCGGCCAGCGACAGCGACCCCGACTTGCCGCCGCCGCCCAGGACCAGCACCGACGGCGCGTCCCGGCGGCGCACGACCCGGTCGGTCAACGTGGGCGCGCCGCACACGTCCAGCACCGACAGGGCCAGCGGTTCGGGTAGGTCGTCGGGCAGCACGGCGGCGATGGAGCGGCCGAACAGCACCGCGGTGCCCTCGCACGGCGCCTGCTCGTCGGCGCCGTCCCACGCGGCGAGGCCGTCGGTGATGCGCAGCGGCGTGAGGGTGAGCGACACCAGGGTCGCGATCCGGTCGCCCACGCGCAGGCCCAGCGGCGAGTCGGGGCCGACCTCGCGGACCGTGCCCAGCAGCATGCCGCCCGATCCGGTGACGGGGTTCTGCATCTTGCCGCGGTCGGCGACGATGTCCAGCACGGCGCGGCGGACGCCGTCGACGCCGTGCCGCTCGCGCAGCTGCCGGTAGGAGGCGGCGTCGAGGTTGAGCCGGGTGACGTCGACGAGGACCTCGTCGGGCCCGCACACGGGGGTGGCGTCCAGCCGGAGGGCCTGCTGCGGCAGCACCCCGGCGGGTTCGAGGACGCGGTGCAGCCCGTACGGCGACGTCATGGAAATCCTCCGGTCGACAGGCGTCTGGACCGGGATATCTTCACGTGAACGGGCGAGATTCCGCAAGGGACACGCTCCGGGGGTGGTGCGGGGCCGAACACGACCGTGCCCGGCCCCAGGGGTGGGATCGCCCCTGGGGCCGGGCACGCGGACGACGGTCAGGCCCGGCGACGGACCCGCGACACCACCGCCGCCAGCAGCGCCACCGCCAACAGCCCGTAGGCCACCGCCGCGAACGGGCTGGTCACCAACGCCGCCGGGTCGCCCTCGCTGATCTGCAACGTGCGGCGCACCTGCTCCTCGGCCATCGGACCCAGGATCAGCCCCACCACCAACGGCGCCACCGGATAGCCGTGCCGCCGCATGAACAACCCCGCCACCCCGATGACCAGCAGCACCACCAGGTCGTCCACCACGAAGTTCACCGCGTAGGTGCCCAACGCCGCGAACAGCAGGATCCCCGCGTACAGGTAGGGCCGCGGGATCTGCAGCACCTTCACCCAGATCTTCACCAACGGCAGGTTCAGCACCAGCAGCATCACGTTGCCGATGTACAGCGACGCGATCAACGCCCACACCAGCGCCGAGTCGTTGGTGAACAGCAGCGGACCCGGCTGGATGCCGTAGCTCTGGAACCCGGCCACGATCACCGCCGCCGTCGCCGTGGTCGGCAACCCCAGCGTCAGCAGCGGCACCAGCACCCCGGCCGCCGCGGCGTTGTTCGCCGCCTCCGGCCCCGCCACACCCTCGATCGCGCCCTTCCCGAACTCCTCCGGCCGCTTGGACAGCTTCTTCTCCGCCGCATACGACAGGAACGTGGACACGTCGGCGCCGCCCGCGGGGATCGTGCCGATCGGGAACCCGATCGCGGTGCCGCGCAGCCACGGCTTCCACGACCGCCGCCAGAACTCGCCGGTCATCCACTTCCCGCCCACCGGCACCACCTCGACCGGGCCGTGCCGCAGCCGCGCCGCCACGTACAGCGCCTCGCCGACCGCGAACACCCCCACCGCGACCACCACCACGTCGACGCCGTCGGACAACGTCGGCACACCCAGCGTGAACCGCTGCTGCCCCGTCAACGTGTCCGTGCCCACCAGGCCGATGAACAGGCCCAGCCCCAACGACGCCAACCCGCGCACCGGCGACGCGCCCAGCAGCGCCGCCACCGTCGTGAACGCCACCACCATCAACGCCACGTAGTCCGCCGGACCCAGCCGCACCGCCAGCTCCGCGATGCCCGGCGCCACCGCGGTGAGCAGGATCGTCGCGATCGTGCCCGCGACGAACGACCCGATCGCCGCCGTCGCCAACGCCGCCGCGCCCCGCCCGGCGCGCGCCATCCGGTTGCCCTCCAGCGCCGTCACCACCGACGACGACTCGCCCGGCGTGTTGAGCAGGATCGACGTGGTCGACCCGCCGTACATGCCGCCGTAGTAGATGCCCGCGAAGATGATCAACGCGGCGGTCGGCTCCAGCGAGTACGTCAACGGCAGCAACAACGCCACCGTCATCGCCGGGCCGATGCCCGGCAACACCCCGACCGCGGTGCCCAGGGTGACACCCAGCAGGGCGTAGAGCAGGTACTCGGGCTGCGCGGCGGTCGCGAAACCCTCCAGCAGAGCGGTCAGGCTACCCATCGAGCAACGGCACCCCCTCCAACACCCCGGCCGGCAGCGACAACCCCAGCCCCGACGCGAACAGCGCCTGCACCACCAGCGCCAACACCACCGCGACGACCAGCGCCTTCCACCACACCGCGCCCAACGACCACGCCGCGCCGAAGAACAGCACCACCGCCGCCACCGGCCACCCGGCCACGTCGATCAACACCAGGTGCGCCACCAGCACCGCGACCAGCTTCGCCACCGTCACCCAGTCCGTGCGCACGGTGGAGTCCACGTCCTCCGCGTCCTCCGCCGCGCCCAACCGGCCACGCAGGGTGGCCACGATCGTGGCCACCCCCGTCGCCACCAGCAACGCCCCCACCGCGTACGGGAACGCGCGCGGCCCCACCGCGCCCAGCGAACCCCGCGTCGCGATCGTGGTCGCGTCCACCAGCGTGAACACGCCCAACGCCACCACCAGGCCGGCGAAGACGTACTCCTCCACCTTCGCCGACCGCGCCGCCCCCGGCGCCGGGTTCGTGTCCGCAGACGTCACTTGACCAGGCCGATCTCCTGCAACACCGGCTTGATCCGGCCGATCTCCATGGTCAGGAACGTGGAGAAGTCGTGCCCGGTCTGGAACGTGTCCGTCCAGCCCTTCTTCGCCAACTCCTCCTGCCACTGCGGACTCGCGTGCATGTCCGTCACCACCTTGACCAGCCGGTCCTTCGCCGCCACCGAGATCGACCCCGGCGCCACCACCCCACGCCAGTTGATCAGCTCCACGCCCGTGCCCAGCTTCTTGAACGTCGGCACCTTCAACTCCGGGTGCTCCTTCGGCCCCGACGTGCCCAACGCCCGCAGCTTGCCCGCCTTGATCTGCTCCACGTACTCGCCCACACCCGAGATCCCGGCGTCGACCTTCCCGCCCAACAACGCCGCCAACGACTCACCACCACCCGAGTACGGCACGTAGTTCAACTTCGCCGGATCGATCTCCAACGCCTGCAACAACATCCCCGCCAGGATGTGGTCCGTGCCGCCCGCCGAACCACCGGTGATCGTCACACCCTGGCCCTTGGCGTCCACCGCCGCCAACAAATCCTCGATCGTCCGATACGGCGAATCGGCGGGCACGACCACCACCTCGTCCTCCGCGGTCAACCGCGCGATCGGCGTCGTGTCCTCCAACCGCTTGTCCACCCCGTTGGTCTCCACCGCGCCGACCATCACCAGCCCGGTCACCATCAGGAAGCTCTCCGACCGCTCGGTCGCCAACTTCTGCAACCCCACCGTGCCGCCCGCGCCACCGACATTGCTCACCTGCACCGAATCGGCCAGCCCCGCCCCGTCGATCGCCGCCTGCATCGCCCGCGCCGTCTGATCCCACCCACCCCCCGGATCCGCCGGCGCCATGATCTCCAACCTGCCGATGTCGTCGCCCTTCGCGCCGCCACCGCCCCCACACCCCGCGAGCACCAGGCCCGCGGCGGCCACCGCCGCGAGAAGTCGGGTGTGCCGTCCAGCCATCGGGTCCTCCACGTTCGCAAACCACCACCGCAGCACTGTCGCTCCAGTGGGCCGGAACGGTAGGAGCACACCCACCCCAACCAGGCGCAAAGGTCGTAAAACACGTATTGGTCGTTTTGGTCGTGGCCGGGCTCACACGCGTTGGGCCAGAATGCTCTGCCATGCGCCGCCGTTCGGTCCCCCTCGGTGTCACCCTCCTCGTCCTGCAGGTCGTCATCGTCCTCGCCACCACCTGCACCGCGGGCCTCCTGGCGGCCAAACTCCAAAGCGACCGCATCCGCGAGGCCTACAAAGACCGCATGCTCTCCGTCGCCGAAAGCGTCGCCCGCCTCCCCACCGTCGTCGACGCCTTCACCTCCCCCGACCCCGCCGCCACCATCCAGCCCCTCGCCGAACTGCTCCGCAAAGCCTCCGGCGTCACCTACGTCGTCGTCACCGACCGCACCGGCCGCCGCTACGCCCACCCCGACCCCGACCGCATCGGCGAACCCGTCTCCACCGACCCCAGCACCGCCCTGTCCGGCCACGTCTTCGTCGGCACCGAAACCGGCACCCTCGGCACCAGCCTCCGCGCCAAAGTCCCCATCCGCGACACCACCGGCGCCATCATCGGCATGGCCTCCGTCGGCATCCTCGAAAGCGAACTCGCCGCCGACCTCGCCGAAGACCTCCCCGAACTCATCGGCTGGCTCGCCGCCGCCGCCCTCGTCGGCGTCCTCGGCGCCACCCTCGTCACCCGCATGGTCCGCAAACGCACCTTCCGCCTCGAACCCGACGAGATCGCCCACCTCCTCGAAACCCGCCACGCCATGCTCCACGGCATCCGCGAAGGCGTCGTCGCCGTCGACGACCACGAACGCCTCGTCCTCGTCAACGACGAAGCCCTCCGCCTCCTCGACCTCACCGAAGACCCCACCGGACAACCCGCCGAAACCATCCTCGAAGACGGCGGCCTCCTCGACCTCGCCCGCACCCACGACGACGTCTCCGACCGCCTCGTCCTCGCCGGCGAACGCGTCCTCGTCGCCAACCGCACCACCGCCAAAACCCACGGCCGCCCCGTCGGCGTCGTCCTCACCCTCCGCGACCGCACCGAACTCCACGACGCCCTGCGCGAACTCGACGGCCAACGCACCGTCACCGAAGTCCTCCGCGCCCAAGCCCACGAATTCACCAACCACCTGCACGTCATCAGCGGCCTCGTCGAACTCGACCGACGCGACGACGCCGTCGCCTACATCGAACGCGTCGGCGGCACCGGCTCAGCCACCTCCGACATCATCGGCGGCGCCATGACCGACCCCGCCCTCGCCGCACTCCTGCTCGCCAAGTCCTCCACCGCCCACGAACGCGGCGTCACCCTGCGCCTCGACCCCGCCACCACCATCCACACCCGCACCGGCGACGACGCCCTCACCGTCCTGGGCAACCTCGTCGACAACGCCGTCGACGCCGTCGACCCCGGCGGCACCGTCCGCGTCCTCGTCCACTCCGACACCACCGGCGTCCGCGTCGTCGTCGACGACGACGGACCCGGCATCGACCACACCGAACGCACCCGCATCTTCACCCTCGGCGTCAGCACCAAAGCACCCCGAGGCGCACACGGCCGAGGCATCGGCCTCGCCCTCGTCTCCCGCGTCGTCACCCGACGCAGCGGACAAGTCCACCTCACCGACTCCGAACTCGGCGGAGCCTCGTTCGACGTCTGGCTCCCGGAGGCCGCCCGATGACCGTCCGCACCCTCGTCGTCGACGACGACTTCGCCGTCGCCGCCGTCCACCGCGGCTTCCTCGAAGCCCTCCCCGACTTCACCGTCGTCGGCGAAGCACACGGCGGCGGCGAAGCCCTCCGCGCCGTCGACACCCTCCGCCCCGACCTCGTCCTCCTCGACATCCACCTCCCCGACATCTCCGGCCTCGACGTCCTCGCCCGACTCCGCACCCGACCCGGACCACCCGTCGACGTCATCGCCGTCACCGCCGCCCGCGAACGCGAAACCGTCCGCCAAGCCATGTCCCGCGGCGTCGACCACTACCTCGTCAAACCCTTCACCCGCGCCGCGTTCCTCGACCGCATGCGCGAATACCTCACCCGCCGCACCGAAGTCCAACGCCTCGGCCCCTGGCTCGACCAGGACGAAGTCGACCAACTCCTGCAACACCGACCCCGCGCCGCCCTCCCCAAAGGACTCTCCCCCCTCACCCTCAAACTCGTCGTCGACGCCCTCAAGACCACCGACCACGACCTCTCCGCCCAAGAAGTCGGCGACCGCGCCGGACTCTCCCGCGTCAGCGCACGCCGCTACCTCGAACACCTCGTCACCACCGGCAAAGCCGAAGTCCTACCCCGCTACGGCATGGCCAACCGACCCGCCCACGGCTACCGCCTCACCTGACGGAACCACCGACACCCGTACGGACCCAACTCCACCCTCGCCGTCCCGTCCTTCCCCGGCTCCACCGTCCCGTCCACCAACAGATCCGTCAGCACACCCTCCACCCTCGGCACCTCCACCGACACGTCCTCACCCGCGAAGTTGTGCACCGCCACCACCACACCACCGTCGATCTCACACCGGTGCGCCAACACCGACGGCACCGCCGTGTCGATCGCCGTGAACGTCCCCCACGCCAACTCCGGACACTCCCGATACCGCTCCACCAACAACCGGGTCCACCCCAACAACGACCCCGGATCACCACGCTGCTCGTCCACCGCGTCCCACCACATCGGCGTCCGCACCGCCAACCGACCCTCCAGCGACAGGTCCTCCGTCATCCCGACCTCCTCGCCGTAGAACAACACCGGAGTCCCCGGCAACGAGAACAACAGGCTGTACACCATCTTGATCCGGGCCAGGTCCCCGCCCAGCATCGACGGCAACCGCCGCCGCAACCCACGCCCGTACAGCTGCATGTCCTCCTCCGGCCCGAACGCCGCGAACACCTCCTGCCGCTCCGGCTCCGTCAACTTGTCCAACGTCAACTCGTCGTGATTGCGCACGAACGTCGCCCAATGACAATCCCGCGGCGGACTCGGCCGCTCCTTCAACGCATGCGTCAACGGACTCGCGTCCCCCCGCGCCAACGACAAGTACATCTGCTGCATCCCGATGAAGTCGAAACACATGTGCAACTCGTCGCCCACACCGTCCGACCCGCCGAAGAACGCCATCGCCTCCGCATAAGGCAGATTCACCTCACCCAACAGGATCGCCTCGCCGTTGCGCCGCGACAAGAACGCCCGCAAATCCGCCAGGTAGTCGTGCGGATCCGGCAACGCCTCGATCGGCGCCTCCAACAAGAACGGCACCGCGTCCACCCGGAACCCCGACAACCCCAACTCCATCCAGAACCCCATCACCCGCGCGATCTCGTCCCGCACCGCCGGGTTCGCCACGTTCAGATCAGGCTGGTGCCGGTAGAACCGGTGCAGGTAATACCGCTTCGCCTTCCGGTCGTACGTCCACAACGACTTCTCCTTGTCCGGGAACACCACCCCCTCCGACGCGTCCGCCGGCGGCTCGTCCGCCCACACGTACCAGTCGTGGAACGGACTACCCGGATCACGCGCCGCCTGGAACCACGGATGCTGGTCCGACGTGTGGTTCACCACCAGATCCGCGATCACCCGCATCCCCCGGTCACGCGCCGTCCGCACGAACTCCACGAAATCACCCAACGTCCCCAACCGCGGGTCCACCCCGTAGAAATCCGTGATGTCATAACCGTCATCCCGATCCGGCGTCGGGAAGAACGGCATCAACCACAAACACGTCACACCCATCTTGTGCAAGTGGTCGATCTTGTCGATCAACCCCCGGAAATCACCGAACCCGTCACCGTTCGAATCGTGGAACGTCTCCACGTCCAAGCAGTACACGACGGCGTTCTTCCACCACAGATCCGCGGTCCTCGTCAACTTCACGACCGCACCTCCGGCAGCACCCGCTCACCGAAAGCATCCAGGAACCGCTCCTGCTCCTGCCCCACGTGGTGCAGGTAGACCTCCTCGAACCCCAACTCCGCGTACTCCCGGATCGCCTTCGCGTGCCACCCCAGATCCGACGACACGTTCACCACACCCGCCACCTGCTCCACCGACACGTGCTCCGACACCACGTCGAAGTGCTCCGCCGTCTCCAGGTCCCAGCACACCGGCGGCCCGAACACGTTGCTCCGCCACTGCTCGTGCGCTATCGACCGCGCCTCCTCATCGGTGTCCGCCCAACTCAAGTGGACCTGCAGGTGCAGCTTCCCCCGACCACCCGCGTCCCGGTACGCCGCCACCACCCGCTCCAACCGCTCGGCCGACGCGTTCACCGTGATCAACCCGTCCGCCCACCCCGCGCACCACCGCGCGGTCTCCTCGCTCACCGCCGCACCGACCAACAACGGCGGCTCGTCAGGCCTCGTCCACAACCGCGCCCGGTCCACCGTCACCAGACCGTCGTGACTGACCTCCTCCCCCGCCAACAACGCCCGGATCACCTCCACGCACTCCGACAACCGCGCGTTCCGCACCTCCTTGCGCGGCCAACCCCCACCCGTGACGTGCTCGTTGCTCGCCTCACCACTGCCCAACGCCGCCCAGAACCGACCCGGGTACATCGCACCCAACGTCCCGATCGCCTGCGCGATCACCGCCGGGTGATACCGCTGACCAGGCGCGTTCACCACCCCGAACGGCAACCCCGTCGCCTCCAGCGCCGCACCCAACCACGACCACGCGAACCCGCTCTGCCCCTGCCGCGCACTCCACGGCGAGAAGTGGTCCGAACACATCGCGGCGTCGAACCCCACCTCCTCCGCCCGCCGCACCGCCGCCAACAACGCGGAAGGGTGAACCTGCTCATGAGACGCGTGCACACCGATGACGGTCATGCCGTCTCACGTACCCAAGCCACCCCCCGACAACACCCCGACCGACACCCTCAGCCCTCGCTCAGCCCTCGCTCAGCATCCGCGAGCCCTTCACCGACGCATCCCCCGCCGTGAAGAAACCCCGCACGTTCGCCAAGAACTCCGCCCGATCCACCCGCCCACTGCCATCCACGTCCATCCCCGCGAACGCGATCGCCGCCACCTGCGGATCCGTCACCCCCGCACCCCGGTAGATCCCCGCGAACCCACTCCCGTCCAGCAGACCGTCACCATCACGATCCGCCAACTCGAAAGTCCGCTCCGACACCACCAACCACTTCTCCACCAACCCACCCGCCGACACCCGACCCGACTCGTGCGCCGCCCGGAACTCACCCCGGTCCACCACACCGTCCGAATCCAGATCCGCCCCCACCACGTACTCCCACACCGCCCGGTACGCCGCCACCAGGCTCCGCACCTCCGGCGACTCCACCCCCAACCCGAACTCCCGACCCACACCCCGAGCCGCCGCCGAGAAGTCCTCCCAGCCGATCACCCCGTCACCATCCACGTCGAACACCGCGAACGCCCGGTCGACGTTGTCCAACCGCAGATCACCCGACATGACCACACCTCTCCCTGGGAACGAACCAGGGCGAAGCCTAGGAACCGCCCCACCGGCCCGGCAGCGCGAAACCGCCCCCCACACCCGATCAGGTCAACTCCGGCCGATCCGACGACGACTCCGGCCGCACCTCCACCACATCGCCGTCCACCACCACACCACCCGCCATCGGGTGCTGCCCGTACCGCACGTTCAACACCATCGCCCGCTCCCGCTCCTCCGCACGCCGCGCGATCCGCCTGCTCAACAACCGCCGCGTCGGCGGGAACAACAGGAACAGCCCCACCACGTCGCTCACGAACCCCGGCACGATGATCAAGAACGCCGCCGCCGCGATCAGCACACCGTCCGCGATCTCCTGATGCGGCGCCCGACGCGTCCGCAACGCCTCCGAGAACGCCGCCACCGCCCGCGACCCCTCACGACGCATCAACACCGAACCCACCACCCCGCCCAGCACCAGCAGACCCAGGGTCGGCAACAGACCCCACGCCCCGAACGCCGCCACCAGAGCGGTGACCTCCACAGCCAGGCCCACCAGCAGTACCGCGAACACACGCATACCCAACCCAACGCACGAACGCCCCGAAACGCTCCCTGCCGAAATATTTACGGCCAACCCGCCATCTGGCAGCATATCTTCACGCCACTCGACCGACAGGGAGCATGGATGACTGCGCTGCACGAGGTCACACCCACGCAGCCCAGGGCTGACCTCCAGCCCTACACCTACGTGCGCCAAGAGCTGGTCGAACCCGACTGGCGCCGCTTCCCCGGCTGGCGCGACACCACCGACACCCAATGGCGCGACGCCCAGTGGCAACGCGCCAACTGCATCAAGAACCCCAAACAGCTGCGCACCCTCATGGGCGACCTGCTCACCGACCGGTTCTACGACGAACTGGCCGCCGACCAGCAGCAATCCGCCACCATGTCCATGCTCGTGCCACCCCAGATGATCAACACCATGGCACCCGACGCCCCACTCGACCCCGAGGCGTTCACCGAAGCCTTCTTCGCCGACCCCATCCGCCGCTACATGATCCCCGTGCGATCCGACCGCGACCCGGACTGGCCGAGCCACCCCCACTCCGCCCGCGACTCACTGCACGAAGCCGAGATGTGGGTCGTCGAAGGCCTCACCCACCGCTACCCCACCAAAGTCCTCGCCGAACTCGTCTCCACCTGCCCCCAGTACTGCGGCCACTGCACCCGCATGGACCTCGTCGGCAACTCCACGCCCCAGGTCCAGAAGCACAAGCTCGCGCTCAAGCCCGTCGACCGCCAAGAACAGATGATCGACTACCTCAAGCGCACACCCGGCGTCCGCGACGTCGTCGTCTCCGGCGGCGACGTCGCCAACGTCCCCTGGCCCCAACTCGAGTCGTTCCTCATGCGACTGCTCGACATCGACACCGTCCGCGACGTCCGCCTCGCCACCAAAGCCCTCGCCGGACTACCCCAGCACTGGCTGCAACCCAAAGTCGTCGAAGGCCTCGAACGCGTCGCCCGCACCGCCGGCCGCCGCGGCGTCAACCTCGCCATCCACACCCACGTCAACCACGTCCAGACCGTCACACCGCTCGTCGCCGAAGCCGCCCGCACCGCCCTCGAAGTCGGCGTCCGCGACGTCCGCAACCAGGGCGTGCTCATGAAGGGCGTCAACGCCACCCCGGAAGACCTGCTCGACCTCTGCTTCGCGCTCCAGGGCGAAGCGAACATCCTGCCGTACTACTTCTACATGTGCGACATGATCCCCAACGCCGAGCACTGGCGCGTCGCCGTCTGGGAAGCTCAGGAACTCCAGCACGCGATCATGGGCTACCTGCCCGGCTACGCCACGCCGCGCATCGTCTGCGACGTCCCGTACGTCGGCAAGAGGTGGGTCCACCAGCTCCACGAGTACGACCGCGAACTCGGCATCTCCTACTGGACCAAGAACTACCGCACCGGCATCGAACTCGAAGACCCCGAGGCCCTCGACCGCCGCTACCCCTACTACGACCCGATCTCCACCCTGCCCGAAACCGGCCGCCGCTGGTGGTCCGAGCAGGCGTAGCCCCGGTCCGCCCAGGTCTCCTTGCTGTTTTTTGGGGTGGCGTGTTTGCGTACGTCACCCTGAGTGTGCCTAATTTTGATCAACACTGAAGTCATTGAGAAGATGAAGAGACTGGGTGTGGTCGGCCTGCGGATTGCCTGGCCGACCACACCCAGGAAGAACTTCGCCTGACGACCACACCGCCGGGACGATCTCCGGTGCCCAGGTGCGGTGTCGCCGCGTCCGCCCGTCCGCGCACTGGTGTTGCCGGACCGGTTGCCGCAGGCCAGGCCGCGGCCCCGCCGGGAGCACCGGCGGGGCGTCCACCACTCCCCTGCGTCGCCTTGAGCGGGTTGTGTGCTCGTGGCTCGATGTGCAGTTTGGCGACGGTGCGACTGGAGACTTCTTTTCAGTCAAAACTGAAGCTATCGAGCTGACCAAGTGTGCGTGCTTCGGGCGGGACGCGGTTCGACTACCTCACTGTCACCGACGCGACCCGAGACACTCGGGCGTGGTCGTCGACCTGGAGGTTCCGACCAGCTGCGCCATCGGTGCGCTGGACCCGGACGGCGACCGGGACGTTGGTGCAGCCGGGCACGTCGACCGCGGAGTCGCAGTTGTTCGGCCGGTTGGCGGTCACCACGGTCCCGTTGACCAACGTGACGTGCGCGTACAGGGTGTCGATGCCGCCGCCGGAGCCCGGCAACGGTGACAGACCCGCCCCCGCCTCGCCCGCGGCGTTGTTGGTGACCCTGGCGCGGGCGAGGGTGAGGGTCTCGCGGTACACGGCGACCCCTCCTCCGCTGCCGCCGAAACCGGCAAACCCGGCGTAGCCGCCGGGCCCCGCAGCGCCGGCGTCACCACCCCGGCCGGCCCGGTTGGCCGTGATCACGACACCGGTGACGGACGGGCTCAACGCCTGGCCCTCGCGGCCGCCCACGTCCACCCCACCGCCGGTACCACCGCTGCCGCCGTCCCCTCCCCCACCGCCGTCGACGCCACCGGATCCGCCCACGCCACCGTCGGCGGCGGCGTTCCCGCGGACGAGGCCGCCGCTGATCCGCAGCGCGGTGCCGGAGACGGTGTGCACGCCTCCGCCGAAGCCGCCCGAGCCGCCCCGGCCACCCGCCACCTGGCCGATGCCGTTGCCGCCGCGACCACCGGGGCCGCTGGAGTTGCCGGTGATCGTGCTGTCGGTGATGGTCAGCGGCACCGAGGTCGAGCCGTAGGAGGAAATGGCGCCGCCGGAACCACCGAGCCCACCGCGACCGGCGCGCGCGCTCGTGGCCGTCGCGTCCGCACCGGGCGCACCCGCGCCGGCGGCGTTGCCGGTCAGCACGCTGTCGCTGATGGTCAGCGGACCCCAGTTCTGGATGGCCCCGCCCGAGTCGCCCTGGTTCCCCTCCCCGTAGGAGTCAGTGCCGACCGCGTCCGGGGCACGGCCGCCGGTGAGCGTGACGTGGTCGAGGCTCAGGTCGCCCCAGTTGGAGATGAGCCGGAACCGCGGCGCGTTCGCGGCCCGGGCGATGGTGGCGCCGTTGCCGTGGATCGTGAGCTTCCCGGCGATGGCCGGCAGCCCGTCCTCCCCCTCCGCCACCGCGGGCGCGGTGAGCGTGTAGACGCAGTTCGCCGCCAGGGACAAGGTGTCCGGGACAGCCGACGCGTTGGCCGCGGCGACGGCGGCGACCAGCGCGGACGGGTCGCAGGGCACGTCGGTCTCGGCGGCGACGGCCGGTGGTGCGATCAGGACGAGCGAGCCCACCGCGGTGACGGTGGTGGCGACGGGCACGAGGGAACGTCTCAGTAACTTGCTGTTCCGTGGCATCGAGCAGCCTTCCCGGAGCTGGTGGTGGGTTGAGTCGATCATGTTCCTTATATCGCGGAGCACGTGAGGACCGCTCTTTATTTTAGTCAACACTGAAGCTATAGATGCGAACATGACAGGACTTGCAGCCGCGCTTGCCCGTCGTTGGCCGATGTGTTGATCACGCCTCAGAATGGCGCTCATGCACAAGCCGAAGGTGTTCGTCGCGGGGCCGGTGTCGTGGAACCGACTGGTGTTGCTGGACCGGTTGCCGCAGGCCAGGCCGCACACCGTGTTCGCGACCGGCCACCGCGTGGCGGTCGGCGGCACGTCGGCGGGCAAGGCGCTGAACCTCGCCTCGCTCGGCGCTGACGTCACGCTGCGGACCGTCGTCGGCGACGACGAGGCCGGCCGGTCGGTGCTCGACGTGCTCGAACGGGCCGGGGTCGAGGTGATCGCCGAGGTGGTCGACACCGCCACCGAGCAGCACCTCAACCTGATGGACCCGCACGGCGGGCGCGTGTCGATCTACCTCGAACTCCCCCGGCTGCGCCAGGCCGAGCACGACGAACGCGCGCTGGCCGCGCTCGCGGCGGCCGACGCGGCGGTGATCGACCTCGCCGAGCACGCCCGCCCCCTGCTGTCCGCCGCCCGTGCGGCCGGCGTGCCGGTGTGGTGCGACCTGCACGACTACGACGGCGTCGCGGGGTTCCACCGCGACTTCCTCGACGCGGCCGACCGCGTCTTCCTCAACGACGACGCCTTCGCCGAGCGCGACGCGCTGCTGGTGTTCCTCAAGTCGCTCAGCAAGCCCGCCGTCGCCACGCTCGGCGCCGAGGGCGCGCTGGCCGTGGTGGACGGCGCCGTCCACCACGTGCCCGCCGTGCCGGTCGAGGAGATCGTGGACACCAACGGCGCCGGTGACGCCTTCTTCTCCGGCTTCCTGGTCGCCCACCTCGCGGGGGCCGACGTCGCCGAGGCGATGGCCGCCGGAACCCGGCAGGCCGCCCTCTGCCTCGGTTCAGCGGGGTTGGCGCCCGAACTGTGACTGTCAAGGGCTTGCTGAAAGCCTTTGCAAGGACTTTCCTTCGGGTGCGCGTGTCGCCGCGACGGAAAGGACCCACATGGACGGCGTGACCGCCCGGTTGAGCGACATCGCCGCGCAGGCCGGGGTCAGCGAGGCGACCGTCAGCCGGGTCTTCAACGGCAAGTCCGGCGTGTCGTCGGCCACCCGCCAGGCGGTGGTGGCCGCGATGGACCTGCTCGGCTACGAACGACCGCCCCGGCTGCGGCAGCGCAGCGCCGGGCTCATCGGGCTGATCACGCCCGAGCTGGGCAACCCGATCTTCCCCGCCCTCGCGCAGGTCGTGGAACAGGTGCTGACCAGCGCGGGCTACACGCCGCTGCTGTGCACGCAGACGCCGGGCGGGTCGACCGAGGACCAGCTCACCGAGATGCTGGTGGACCGGGGCGTGGCCGGGATCGTGTTCGTCTCCGGCCTGCACGCCGACTCCACCGCCGACACGGGCCGCTACACCAAGCTGGCCGGCCGCGGCATCCCGTTCGTCATGATCAACGGCTACACGGAGAAGATCTCCGCGCCGTTCATGTCGACCGACGACCGCGCGGCCATGCGGCTGGCGGTGTCGCACCTGGTGGAGCTGGGGCACGAGCGCATCGGCCTGGCCGTCGGGCCGCGGCGGTTCGTGCCCGTGCTGCGCAAGATCGAGGGATTCGTGCAGCACATGCGCACCGCGCTCCCCTACACCGCCGAGCAGGCCGAGGCGCTGGTGCAGCACTCGCTGTTCACTGTCGAGGGCGGCCAGTCCGCAGCGACGGCGCTGCTGGACAAGGGGTGCACGGCGATCATCTGCGGCAGCGACCTGATGGCGTTCGGCGCGATCCGGGCCGCCCGGCAGCGCGGGCTGGGCGTGCCGCAGGACGTGTCCGTGGTGGGGTTCGACGACTCCCCGCTGATCGTGTTCGCCGACCCGCCGCTGACCACGTTGCGCCAGCCCGTCGAGGCGATGGGCCAGGCCGCGGTCAACGCGCTGCTGGAGGAGATCGGCGGCACGCCGGCGCCGCACGCCGAGTTCGTGTTCCTGCCGGAACTCGTGGTGCGCGGCTCGACGGGCGCGGGGCCGAAGTGACCGCCGGTCGGGCGAGGGCGCTGCGCATGCGGGCGCAACGCCTGACGACCCCCGCCCGTTCGCTGCCCGAGCTGCTGCACGACGTGCTCGCGGTGCAGGCGCAGGACACCACGGCGGCGGGTCTCGCCGTGCGGGCCCGCACCACCGGCGTCTCCCCCGCCGACCTGCGCGCCGCGCTGGAGGCCGGTGACGTGGTGCGGACGTGCGCGATGCGTGGCGCGGTGCACCTGCTGCGCCGGGAGGACGTCGGCTGGCTGGTGGGGTTGCTGGGCCCGGTGAACGTGGCCCGGTCGAGGCGTCGGCGGCTGGAACTCGGCCTGACCGACGAGGTGTGCGCGCGGGCGTCGGACGCCCTGCGGGAGGTGCTGACCGAACCGCTGACCAGGCCGCAGGTCGTGGCCCGGCTCGCGGACGTGGGCGTGGCGCTCGACCCGGCCACCCCCGCGCCCGCCTACCTGCTGGCCTACGCCGCCAACAAGGGCGTGGTCGTCGCGGGCGAGTCGACCTACCGGCTGCTCCCCCGCGTCGACGCCGAGCCGCGCGGCGTCGCCGAGCTGGTCCGCCGCTACCTGCGCGCCTACGGCCCCGCGACGGTCGAGGACTTCACCGCGTGGAGCGGCTTGCCGGAGGTCGAGGTGCGCGCCGCGTTCCCGTTCGACGAGCTGGTGGAGGGCAAGCACGGCTGGCAGCTGCCGACGACCGACGCCGCCGACCTCGACGGCACGGTCCGGCTCCTCGGCCCCTTCGACACATTCCTGCTCGGCTACGCCGACCGCACCCTGCTGCTGGATCCCCTGCACGCACCCTTGGTGCAGACCGTGGGTCCGCACGTCGTCGTGGACGGTCAGGTGCGCGGCACGTGGCGGCGGCGTGACGGCCGGGTCGTGGTGGAGCAGTTCGGCCACGTCCCGGTGTCCGAGCTCGACGTCGAGGTGGAGTCGGTGCTGGCCTGGGTCTGACCCGGTCTGCGGATCCGGCGGGCCCGGCGCTCGGGCGGGAGGTCCGGGCCCGGCGGCGTGGGGTCCGAGCGCGAGCGCACCGGACGCGGCGGCCAGGACCAGCACCGCCGACGACGTCACCCGAAGGTGTGGGGGTCCGGCGGGCGGGCGGTGGGAGAGGGCACGCCCGCCCGCCGGAGGTCACTTCAGGTACGGGCCGTCGGCGCCGACCTTGCCCGGCGCCGGGTTGCCCGGCAGGTCCAGCACGTAGACCCGCGCGTTGCCCTGGCCGCCGGGGTTCGCGGTGAGGCTGCCGCCGGTGACGGTCTTCGTGTCACCCGTGACGGCGTCGCGGTAGGTGCCGTCGGGCACGCCGGTGAACGTCGCCGAACCCGAGATCGCGACCAGCGCGAAGCTGTCCACCGAGCCGGAGGTGTAGCGGCGCTTGAACGCCATCCCGCCGGACACGCCCTCCGTCGAGTACTGGCCCTTCTGCAGCGCGGGCACCGCACGGCGGATCTGGTTGAGCCGCTGCACGTGCTTGACCAGCGGTTTCTGCAACGTGGTCGCGACCTGACCGGACGCGGACGACACGACGCCGTAGTCCGACGCCGTCACCTGGCCCGCGAGGTGGTCGCCGTAGTACGCCCGACCCGTCGTCGCCAGCGGGCACGTGGGGCCGCAGTCGATCGGCTTGCCCGCCTGGAACTCGATCTCCGAGCCGTAGTAGAGCGTCGGGATGCCCCGGAACGTCCACATCAGGCTCATGTTCTCCGCCCACGCGCCCGTCCCGCCCGCGTACCGCACGCTGGACTTGTTCGGCCCGAAGTCGTGCGAGTCCACGTACGTCACGTTGTAGGTGGCGTCGTTGGTGGAGTCGTCGGAGTCCTTCGCGTTCCAGAACGCGTTGTTCGCGTCGCCGAAGTTCATGTGCATGCGCATGTCGATGATGTTCATGCCCGAGAACTTCGAGTGGTCCGGCGCGTGGTAGGCGTTGCCGTCGAGGAACGCGTTGCGGCTCGTCGGCTGCCCGCCCGTGCCCATCCCCTGCTCGTAGGAGTACTGCTCCAGCGACGCGGTGGCGTCGTCGGCGCTGTACTCGCGGCGCTCCTTCCAGGTGAAGAACTGCGCCGAGTGGTTGACCGAGCCGCGGTTCCACTTGTCGTTGACGAACGCCGCGACCTCGCCGAAGACGAAGAAGTCCCGGCCCTTCTCGCCGAACTTCGCGGTGGCGTGCTGCTGGATGGCGGGCAGGAACCGGCGGTTCCACGTCACGCGGGGGATGTGCACGGCGGTGTCCACCCGGAAGCCGTCCACGCCCATGTCGATGAACCGGTTGTAGGCGTCGATCAGGTACTTCTGCACGATCGGGTTCTCGGTGTTGAAGTCGGCCAGGTCCTCGTGCAGCCAGCACGACCGGGAGTCCTCGCCCTCCCAGTTGCCGATCCAGCACCGGTGGTAGAGCTGGGCGGGGAACATGCCCGAGGTGGGGCTCGGCCACTGGCAGCTGTAGATCCGGTAGCCCTCGGGGCTGGAGTGCTGCGTCGGCTTGCCCCAGTCGACGCACGTGTTGCCGGCGGGCTCGGTGGTCGACCACAGGTCGCCGTTGTAGTACGACTTGCCGGTGTTCGGGTCGATGGTCAGGCCGTCGTACTCGAAGCCCTGCACCGGCTGGTCGTAGTACCAGGACCACTGGTTGTCGCGGACGCCGAAGACCTTCGCCTGGAACAGGCCCTTGGCGCCCCAGCGGGAGCTGTGGTTGTAGACGACGTCCTGGTAGATCTTCAGGCCCTTGGCGTGCGCGGAGTTGATCAGATCCTGGTACGTCGCGCCGGGCGTCTCCAGGCGCGGGTCGACGCGGTGGAAGTCCCAGCCGTGGTAGCCGTGGAAGTCGTAGTCCGAGCGGTTGAGCACGACCGGCGTGATCCAGACCGCGGAGAAGCCCAGGCCCTTGATGTAGTCGAGCTTGTCGACCAGGCCCTGGAAGTCGCCGCGGAACATCGGGTCGTTGTTCGCCGCGTTGCCGGAGCGCACGTGCTGGCTGCCGCCCCGGTTGTTGGCCGCGACGCCGTCGTTGAAGCGGGCGGTCATCACGAAGTAGATGGAGTCCTCGCGCGGGTCGCCGCCCAGCGGTGTGCCGCCCGGTGGCGCGGGCGGCGCGTCGCCCGTGGTCACCGCGACCGACGCGGTGGAGCCGGACTTGTTGCCCGCCGCGTCGTAGGCCTTGAGCGCGTAGGTGTAGGTCGTGTTCGCGGTGAGCGGGCCGTCGGCGAAGCCCACCGCGCCGCTGTTGCGCACGACGGTGCCCAGCGCGCCGCCCGTGCGGGTGATCTCGTAGCCCGCGACCGCGACGTTGTCGGTGGACGCCGTCCACGTCAGCGAGACGGTGAGCGCGGACGCGGTGGCCCGCAGGCCGGTGGGCACGCTCGGCGCGACGGTGTCCTGCGGGGCAGGGGGTCCGCAGGGATCGGTCGCGTCCGGCGTGACCACGCCGTCCTTCACGGTGCTGCGCCCGGTCCGCAGCGCGTAGTCGGCGCCGTTGTTGTTGTCCCACTGGCCGGAGCCGTTGTTGAACGCGGCCTTGAGGCCGGTGGCCTGGCCGAGGTCGACCGAGGCGCGCGCCCAGTCCGGGCACACCTGCTCCATCGGCACGCCCGGCACGGCCGTCCACGTGCCGCCGGTGGGCTGGTAGTGGATCCGGGTCGCGGTCCAGTTCCGGGCCTTGGTGGAGTAGTAGACCTCCGCGTGGTTCGTCGGACCGGGGTCCGGGCCGGGGTCGGTCCCGCACGGGTTCCCGACGCCCACCACGCCGCCGGCCACGGTCACGTCGCCCGTGCCCAGGCTGTAGTTCCGCCCGTTGTTGTTGTCCCAGGTGCCCGAGCCGTTGTTGAACACCGCGACCAGGCCGGTGGCCTCGCCCAGCGACACCGTCCGGCGCACCCAGCCCGCGCACGCCGCCGGTTCCATGCGCTCGCCCGGCACCGCGGTCCACGGGCCGTTGCGCGGTTGGTAGTGCACGTTGGCGACCGGCCACCCCGAAGGCAGGCGGTAGAAGACCGTAGTGCTGTTCACCGCCGCGGCGGCGGCCGGTGTCGTCGTCCCGGTCTGGGCGGAACTGCCCGGCGCGGTCCACGCCGCCCCGGTCAGGCCGAGGGCCACCAGTAAAGCGGTCAGTCGTCGCGATCTCGCTCGCATCACTGCTCCCGTCACGCTTCGTTGCGCAAGCTAGTGCAATTGTTTGCAGGCTAGACCTGGCCTCACACGGGTGTAAACGGCTTGACGAGCCTGAACGAGGAGCGATCTTTGCAAGGGTTTGCAAGGTGGTTCGCCCACGCGTCGCTTTGTCGATCTCACCGCACGCGCACGGCCCGATGTCGTACGGTGTCCGGATGACCGAGCGGGCAGCGGGAGGCGGTGTGGTGCCGCGGGCGCTGAGTTCGTTCGTCGGCCGCAAGGATCTGCTGGCCGAGCTGCGCCGGCGGATGGGTGTCGCGCCGCTCATCACGCTCACCGGCGTGGGCGGCGGCGGCAAGACCCGGCTGGCGCTGGAACTCGCCGCGCAGGTGCACCGCGCCTACGACGACGGCGTGCGGGTGGTCGAGCTGGCGTCCGCGCGCGGCGGCGACCCGGAATTGTTGGCACAGGTCGTGTTGAGCGCCGTCGGCGTGCCCGACCAGGCGACCACGACGCCGTTGGAGACGCTCGTCGACTACCTGCGGCCGCGGCAGGTGCTGCTGGTCCTGGACAACTGCGAGCACCTCGTGGAACCGGTGGCGCGGCTGGTGCGCGCGGTGCTCGGCGCCGCGCCCGGCGTGCGGGTCCTGGCCACCAGCCGGGCCCGGCTGCGGGTACCCGGCGAGGTGCTGGTGATGGTGCCGCCGCTGGACGTCCCCGCCGAGGACGCCCCGCTGGACCTCGACTACGAGTCCGTGGCGCTGCTGGTGGACCGGGCCGAGGCGAGCGTGCCGGGCTGGCGTGTCACCCCGGAGAACTGGCCGCACGTGGTGCGCGTGCTGCGCCGCGTGTCGGGCATCCCGCTGGCCATCGAGCAGGCCGTGGTGCGGATGCGGTCCATGCCGGTGTCGTTGCTGGCCGACCGGCTCGACGACGTGATGCGCGTGCTCACCGCCAACGACACCACCGCGGTCGAGCACCACCAGACCATGGCCGCGCTCATCGACTGGAGCCACGCGCACTGCACGCCCGCCGAACGCCTGCTGTGGGCGCGGTTGTCGGTGTTCGAGGGCGGGTTCAGCCTGACCGCCGCGGAGGACGTGTGCGCGGGCGACGGGCTGGCCGCAGACCAGGTCGCCGACGCGCTGGCCGGCCTGCTGGACAAGTCGATCGCGCTGCCCTCCGCCGACCGCACCCGCTACCACCTGCTCGAACCGATCCGGCAGCACGGCGCGGCCGAGCTGCGGTCCGCCGGCGAGGTCGAGCACGTGCGGCAGCGGCACCAGGACTACTTCCGGCGCGAGGCCGCCCGGCTGGCCGCGTCGTTCGCCGGGCACAACGAGGCCGCCCTGCTCGCGGCGGTCGACGCGGACATGGCCAACCACCGAGTGGTGCTCAACGACCTGATCCGCAACCCCGACACCGCGCACGCCGGCCTGCTGATGAGCGTCGACCTGGCCCGCACCCGCTGGTACACCTACGCCGGTCGATTACCGGAAGAACGGCTGTGGCTGGGACGCGCGCTCGCCGCCACACCGCCGACCGCGGACCCGTTGCGGGCCAGCGCCATCGCCCTCGACGCGTGGATCGCGCTGTGCCTGGGCGTGGAGCGGGAACTCGTCGCGCGGCGGGTGGACGAGGCCGACGCCATGGCCCGCGAGGTGGGCGGGCCGGTGCCCGCGGTGACGTTCGTGCGCGGCGCGTACGCCGTGCTGGCGCTGGGCGCGGTCGACGGCGTCGAGCTGCTGCGGCAGGCGCACGAGGAGTTCGGCGCGCTCGGTCCCGCGTTCGCGGTGGACCACCACCTGGCGCACATCATGCTGACCGTGTCGCTGGTGCTGCTCGGTTCCCGTGAGCAGGCGGAGCCCGCGGCGGAGGAGTTCTACGCCGAGTGCGAGCGGCTCGGCGCGCTGTGGGGCATCAGCTGGGCGCACTGGTGCCGCGGTGTGGTGCAGACGCGGTGGGGCGACCCGGTCGGCGCGCTGGACGTGCTGATGGAAGGACTGCGGGTGCAGCGGGAGATCCGCGACAAGTGGGGTCCGCTGTGGTCGATCGAGGCGTTGGGGTGGGCGCACTCCCGGGCCGGTGACGGCTCCGCCGCCGCCCGGATGCTGGGGCTGGCGCACGGGTTGCACCGGGTGACCGGTGTCCGGGTGGACGGCCTGGTGCCGTTCGCGTGGGTCACCGCGCAGGCCGTGGCCAGGGCCAAGGCGGTGCTCGGCGAGGACGAGTACGCGCGGGCGTACGCGGGACCGGCGGAGTCGGTGGAACAGGCGCTGGCGATCGTGCTCGACGAGGTGCCGACGCCGGAGCCGGACCGCCGTCCGGGCGGCCTGACCCCGGCCGAGTGGAACGTGGCCAAGCTGGTCGGCGACGGGCTGTCCAACCCGGAGGTGGCCACCAGGCTGGTGATCTCCCCCGCGACCGTCCACACGCACCTGACCCGGATCTACCGCAAGCTCGAGATCAGCAGCCGCCACCAGCTGATCTCGCTGCTGGCGAGCATGGCCGACTAGGCGGGGACGAGCCCGTCGTCGCGCCGCTCCGGCGGCGTCCGCGGGTCGGGCACGGGCGGTCAGCGGGAGTCCGTCCGTGGGATGTGGACGCCCGCGGCGCGGAGCTTGGTCTCGAAGAGCGCGGCCAGCCGTGCCGCGGCCGGCGTCCGCTCCTGGCCGTGGTGGGCGATCAGCGCGTACCGGGTCGTGGCGTCGGTGCGGGCTTGCAGGCCGGTCACGGTCTTCAGCAGCGCGGGGTCGGCGAGGTAGTGGTCGGCCGCGGCGGTGGCGAGCGCGTCGAGGCGGGGATCGTCCGGGTGCCAGGCCGCGGCCTCGGCCGCGCGCCGGGCCAGGGCGACGAGGCGGGTGTCCTCGACGGCGTGCTCGAACTGGGTGAGGTAGTCGTCGAAGCCTTCCGGGACCAGCGCCCGGGCCAGCACCCAGCCCTCCCTGGTGGCCGCCACCTCCGCCGCCGGGAACCCGAGGTCGCGCATCCGCCCCAGCAGCGCGACCGCGCGGTCGGGCAGCAGCGCCCGGTCGCCGTCGGCGAGCCGGTGCAGCGTGTCGCGCCTCGCGGTCAACTCCTCGATCCGCTCGGTGAGCTGCCGCTCCACGTCGGCGAGCGCGGCGGTGAACCTCGCGGCGTCGGCGTCGAGCAGGGGCCCGACCGCGGCCAGCGGCACACCGGCGTCGGCCAGCGTCCGGGCCTGCACCAGTCGCAACAACTCGGCCGAGGTGTACCTGCGGTAGCCGGAGCCGTCGCGCGCCGGCTCCTCGACCAGGCCGAGCTTGTGGTAGTGCCGCACCGTCTTCACCGTGACGCCGACGAAGGCCGCCGCCTGCCCGATCGTGACCCCGTTCCGCATCCGCTCAGCCTGCCCTGTGGTCCGCCGCGGCCCGCACGCCGCCGAACACCTCGTCGACGAGCCGTCGCTGGGCGTCCCGGAACGCCGTGGCGATGGACAGGTCGGCGTCGTCGACGCAGTTGAGCGCGGCGGTCAGGGTCGTGCTGCCGTCCGGGGTGCCGTACATCAGCGCCGCGTGGCCGATGGCGGCGCCGTTGTGGCAGATGACGGTGCCGTCGCCGGTGCTCAGCACGAACACCCCCAGGCCGTAGTCCATGCCCGGGATGCCCGTCGGGTGCGGCGCGCACATCTCGGCCACCAGCGACGCCGGCAGGAGCCGCCCGCCCAGCAGAGCGGAGAAGAACGCGTGCAGGTCCCGGGTCGTCGAGATCATGTCGCCTCCGCTGGAGATCCAGGACGGGTTCTGGCGGGTGACGTCGACCGTCCTGCGCTCCCCCGCGTCCTCGTACCGGTAGTACGCGCGGGCGTGCGGCTCGGGGATCTCCGGCGAGGCGTCCGGCACCACGGTGCCCGACAGCCCCAGCGGGCCGAGGACGTGCCGGCGCATCTCCTCGGCGACCGGGCGGCCGGTGACGTTCTCGACCAGCAGCCGGGCCAGCACGTAGTTGGTGTTGGAGTAGCTCCAGGCCGTGCCCGGTTCGAACCGCGCGGGCTCGGCCAGCGCCAGGGCCGCCAGGTCACGCGGCCGGTAGGTCTTGAACCGGTTGGCCGGCCACTCGTGGCCGGTGGGGCCGTACGCGATGGGGATGCCCGACGTGATCGTCCCGTCGGGATCGACCTCGCCGGTGAAGTTGAACAGCCCGCTGGTGTGCCGCAACAACATCCGCACCGTGATCCGCCGGTCCAGCCCGAACCCCGGCAGGTAGTCCGCCGCCGGGGTGTCCAGCCCGACCACGCTCTCGGCCACCAACCGCAGCACCAGGGTCGCGATGAAGGTCTTGGTGTTGCTGCCGATCCGGACGTGCCCGTTCGTCGGCGGCGCCACGGCGCCGCCCAGCTCGGCCGACCCGGCACTGCCGACCCACTCCCCGTGCTCGTCGTTCACGCGCACCGACACCCCGACGAAACCGGAATCGACGATCTCCTCGAGCGCCTTCCGCAGTTCCGGGCGGTCGTGCCCGGCGGTGCTCTCGTCCTGGCCGGAAAGGGTGATGTGCATGGTCGTCCGCTCCTGTGGTCCCGCTGTTCCCGGTCGGCGTCGTGCCGCTGCGGCGAGCCTGCACCCTGACCCTGGGTCAACCTCCGCCATGATCCAGCTCACAGCGGCGCGCGCCTTGTCCCCCGTGCGAGCTACCCGCGGATGTCCACCGCACGGTGATGATCCGACGACGCCGGATCCGTAGCGTCCGTCCGGTCCTCGGCCGAGCGGTCGCGGACCGGACGGAGGAGTCTTCATGCGCTTGCTTCTGCAGTTCTTGGCCGTCGCCGCGGTCGCCCTGGTCGGCAGCCAGGCCGCCGCGGGGGGCAACCCCTGGCTCATGCTGACGATCGGCGTCGCGACCGCCGTGCTCGCCGTCGTCGTCTACGCCTGGGTGGTGCGGCGCACGGAGCGCCGCGTGCCCGTGGAGCTGGCCCGGAGCGGCGCGATCGGCGCGACCGGTCGAGGGCTGCTGATCGGGGTCGCGATGTGCGGGGCCGTCATCGCCACCATCGCGTGGTTCGGCGGCTACTCGGTCGACGGCCTGGGTTCGGTGACGGGCATGGTCGCGTTGTTCGGCTTCATGGCCGCCGCCGCGGTGACCGAGGAACTGCTCTTCCGCGGCGTGCTGTTCCGGATCGTCGAAGAGCGCACCGGCACGTGGATCGCGCTGCTGCTGACCGGGGTGGTCTTCGGCCTGGCCCACATCCCCAACCCGAACGCGACCCTCTGGGGCGCGACCGCGATCGCCGTCGAAGCGGGCTTCATGCTCGCCGCCGCCTACGCCGCCACCCGCACCCTGTGGCTGCCGATCGGGCTGCACTTCGGCTGGAACTTCGCCCTCGCGGGGATCTTCGCCGCCGAGGTCTCGGGCAACGACACGACGAAGGGTCTGCTGGACTCGACGCTCTCGGGCCCGACCCTGCTCACCGGCGGCGACTTCGGCCCCGAGGCGAGCGGGTACGCCGTGGCGTCCGGCGCGCTGCTGACGGTCGCGTTCCTGTGGCTGGCCCACCGTCGCGGCCACATCGTCCCGCGCCGCCGCCGCGCGGACCGCGACCTCGCGCCCGCTACGCTCGCCGGGTGATCGACGTCCGCGCGGCGGGTGACCGGTGGCGGCGGTGCGACGTCGTGGTGCGGGACCTCCCGTTCGCCCTGCTGATCGGCGCCATGGCGTTCCTGCCAGGGCTGAACGACTACGGGACGCAGCTCGGCGCCCTGCCGCACCGCCCGTTCGACGCCCTGACCGTCGTGGTGATCGCGCTCGAATCGCTCCCGCTGGCCGTGCGGCGGCGGTGGCCGGCCGTCAGCCTCGTCCTGGTGGTGCTCGGCTTCGCCGTCGACCAGCTCCGCGGTTACCACACCGTCGCGGGCACCGCGCTGCCCATCGCGCTGATCAGCGCGGGCGCCCACCTGGCCCACCACCGGTGGACCACCGCCGCGCTGCTGTCCGCGGCGTACGTGCCGCTGGCGGTCGCGATCGAGCGGCTCGCACCGGGCGAGGGGGTGGTCGGGCTCTCGACGTTCTACCTCACGCTGGCCATCGCGTGGGGCATCGGGTCGTGGCTGCGGTTGTCCCGCGCGGCCGAGGCCGAACGCCGCCGCCACGTCGCCGAGACCACCCGCGTCGCCGAACGCACGCGCATCGCCCGCGAGCTGCACGACGTCGTGACCCACCACGTGACGGCCATGGTCGTGCAGGCCGAGTCCGCGCGCTACCTGACCGCCGCACCCGAACGCCTCGACCAGGCGCTGACCGCCGTGACCGACACCGGCCGCCGCGCCATCGGCGACCTGCGGCACCTGCTCGACCTGCTGAACCCGGGCTACGAGGCGGACCCGGGCACGCAGCCCGTCGGCGAACTTCGCGCTCTCGTCGAGCAGACCCGGCTGGCGGGTCAGCCGGTCGAGTTCAGCCAGGAGGGCAGTCCGCCCGAGACCACCGGCAGCGCCGAGGTCGCGGCCTACCGGGTCGTGCAGGAGGCGCTGACGAACGCGCTCAAGCACGCGCACGGCAGCCGCACCGTGGTCCACGTCCTGCACGGCGAGGAGGAGATCACCGTGGAGGTGACGACCGAAGGTCCGGGCACCGCGTCACCGGGCGGGAGCGGGCGCGGGCTGACCGGGCTCCGCGACCGGGTCGGCGTGCTCGGCGGCCGGTTCGACGCGGGCAGGCGACCCGGTGGCGGCTTCGTCGTGCGGGCCGACATCCCCGCGGGCAGGCCGTCGTGACCGCCCCGATCCGGGTCCTGGTCTGCGACGACCAGGCGCTCATCCGCACCGGCTTCGCGACGATCATCGACGCCCAGCCCGACCTCGAAGTGGTCGGCGAGTGCGGTGACGGGCAGGCCGCGGTCGACCTCGCCGCCCACCTGTGCCCGGACGTGGTGGTGATGGACGTGCGGATGCCCGTCCTCGACGGCATCAAGGCCACCCGCCTGCTGGCCGGCGCGGGCGTCGCGGATCCCGTCAAGGTGCTCGTGGTGACGACGTTCAACCTGGACGAGTACGTGTACGAGGCGCTGCGCGCCGGCGCGGCCGGGTTCCTGCTGAAGGACGCGCCGCCCGCCCAGCTGCTGCACGGGATCCGCACCGTCGCCGCCGGCGCGGCACTGCTGGACCCGGAGGTGACGCGACAGCTCGTCGGCCGGTACGCCACGCGGATCCGGCCCGCCGAGGGCTCCCGCGACGACGTGCCGCTGGCGCCGCGCGAGCTGGAGGTGCTCCGCCTGATCGCCGACGGCCTGTCCAACAGCGAGATCGCCGCCACGCTGGTGATCAGCCACGAGACCGTCAAGACCTACGTGTCGCGCATCCTCACCAAGCTCGACCTGCGCGACCGCGTGCAGGCCGTGGTCTACGCCTACCGCCGGGGCCTGGTGACCTGAGCGGTCACGGCTCCAGCAGCGCGGGCACCGAGGCGAACGTGTTGGGCACGACCTTGTCGCCGCGCTCCAGCTCGGACGGGTCCACCGCCAGCCGGGCCCGCGGCGCCCGGGCCCGCAGAGCGGTCAGCGCGGCCCGTGCCTCGATCCGCGCCAGGTGGTGGCCCAGGCAGTAGTGCACGCCGTGCCCGAACGCCGCGTGCCCCAGCGCCGCGTTGCCGCCCACCGGCACGCGCGTCGGGTCGAACCGGTCCGCGGACGGGCCGTGCACCCGCGGGTCGCGACCGGCCGTGCCGAGGCCGATCATCACCACCGACCCCTCCGGGATCACACCGCCGGACAGCTCGATGTCGGCGGTGGCGCGGTAGTGCGGCGTGACGCGGACCGGCGGGTCCCAGCGGGCCGCCTCCTCGACCGCGGCGCCGACGGTGTCGTCGTTCACCGCGTCCCACGCGCCCGGCGTGGCCAGCAGCGCGACGGCGGCGTTGCCGATGAGGCCGGTCGTGGTCTCGTGCCCCGCCACCACGAGCAGGATCGCCGTGGTCAGCAGTTCCTCGGGCGTCAGCCGCTCGCCGTCGACCTGCGCCTGCACCAGGCCGCTGAGCAACGCGTCGTCGGGCTGGTCCCGCTTGTACTCGATCAGGCCGGCCAGGTAGCCGAACATGGCGTCGGAGGCGGGCACGACGAGCTCGGGCCGTTCGGTCATCATCGCCGCGGTCCAGTGGTGCAGCTGGTCGCGGTCCCCGACGGGCACGCCGAGCAGGTCGCAGATGACCGCGAGCGGCAGCGGGAACGCCAGGCCCTCGATCAGGTCCACGTCGTCCGGCAGGGCCGCGACCATCTCCCGCGCGGTCTGCTCCACGGCCGGTTGCAGGGCGTTGATGCGGCGGACCGTGAACGCCTGCGACACCAGCGCGCGCAGCCTGCGGTGGTGCGGCGGGTCGCTGTTGAGCATCGACGGGCCGATGATCCGCGACAGGTCGGTCGGCCTGCCCTTGCGCGCCAACTGGTCCTGCATCGCGGCGCGCAGCCCGGCGGCGTCCTTGGCCAACCGGTCGTCGCCGAGCAGCGTCCGGGTCGCCTCCAGGCCCATGGTCGTGACCAGGACTTCCAGGCCGTTGGGCAGCTCCGCCGGGTGCACGGGGCCGCGGCGGGCCAGCGCGTCCTCGTGGGCGTGGTGTTGCCATCCGCGCAGTGGGCCGCCGACGAGGGCCTGTCGGTCCGGGGCGAACTCCGCGGTCAGCTGCACGTCGTCTCCTTGTGGTGCGATCGGGTTCTGCGGCGTCCACTTTCGTGTGAGCGCCACACGCCGCGCATCCACCGCTCTCCGTATTCCGGGTGACAGCGTACGGAGATCGGTGGACATGATCGGGCAATCGTGGATACGGAGGTGCATACGGAGGATTGCCGATGCGGACTCCCGCACGAGTGCGCGACGCTGAGGGGTGTTCGGCGACCCCGACAGCCGGACACCCGCCGGGCGGGTCAGCGGGTTGGCCGCCGTCCGGCATCCCGGGGGGCCGGGGAGGGGCCGCACCCGCGCGGCCCCTCTTCTTCTCACGCCGGGTTCCTCGGGCCTCCGCCCCCACTCGGCCGCCCACGCCCGGCCACCCAGCCCGACCATCAGCGCCCAGCCGCCCCCGCCCGACCGGCGACGTTCAGCCGCCCAGCGTTCAGCGTTCAGCCGTCAGCCGCGATCCGGTCCAGCACGCGGTGGAACACCCGGTCCAGCACCTCGGCCTCCTCCGCCGACAGCCCGTCGAACACGTACCTCCGGACGGTCTCCACGTGCCCCGGAGCGGCGGACTCGATCGCGGCACGGCCGGCGGGCGTGAGCCGCACCATCGAGCCGCGCGCGTCCTCGACGCACTCCTCCCGCGTCACCAGCCCGCGCTTCTCCATCCGCGCGACCTGGTGGGACAGCCTGCTGCGCTCCCAGCCGACCAGCGCGCCCAGCTCACGTGACCGCACGACGCCGTCCTCGGCCTCCGACAGCGGCACGAGCAGGGCGTAGTCGGCGTTGGACAGCCCCGAGTCGCGCACCAGCTGCCGCTCCAACGCGCTGTGCAACTCGCGGTCGACCGCCAGGTACGCCTGCCACACCCGCGCCTCCCGCTCGTCCAGCCACCGCGGTTCGCCCATGGACCTCACGCTAGCAACAACATGTTGACGTGTCACCAATGTCGGGCTAGATTGTTGACGTGTCCACAAAGGGAATGCAGCTCGGCGTCTACAGCTTCGGCGACCGGCACCGCGACCCGATCACCGGTGAGCAGGTCTCGGTCGCGGACAAGCTGGCGCAGACGTTGGAGCGGATCAAGCTGGCCGACGAGCTGGGGCTCGGCTTCTACGGGCTGGGCGAGCACCACCTGGCCGACTACTCGATCTCCAGCCCCGGCACGGTGCTCGCCGCCGCCGCGAGCGTCACGTCGCGGATCACGCTGAGCAGCGCCGTCACCGTCCTCAGCACCGAGGACCCGGTGCGGGTGTACCAGCAGTTCACGACGCTCGACCAGCTCAGCCGGGGCCGGGCGGAGCTGCTGGCCGGGCGCGGGTCGTTCACCGAGTCGTTCCCGCTGTTCGGCGCGAGCCTGGAGGACTACGACGAGCTGTTCGAGGAGAAGCTGGCGCTGCTGCTGAAGCTGGACCGGGAGGACCCGATCACCTGGTCGGGGAAGTTCCGGTCACCGCTCGTGGACGCGCACGTCTTCCCGAGGCCCTACGGGTCGCGGCTGCGGATCTCGGTGGGCACCGGCGGCAACCCCGAGTCGTCGATCCGGGCGGGGCTGCTGGGACTGCCGGTGGTGTACGCGGTCATCGGCGGTGAGCCGGAGCGGTTCGCGCCGCTGGTCGACCTGTACCGGCGCGCGGGCGAGGCCGGCGAGCAGGAACCCGGACGGCTCGACGTCACCATGAGCGCGATCGGCCTCATCGCACGCCGCTCCCAGGACGCCAAGGAGGCGTTCCACCCGTACTGGCTCGAGACGATGAAGTACGGCTCGCGGGCGCGCGGCTGGCCCGTGCCGTCGCGCGCGGAGTACGACTCGTGGACGCGGGGCGCGCGGTCGATCTTCGCGGGCAGCCCGGCGGAGGTGGCCGAACGCCTCATCTCGGTGGGCAGGCTCGTGAACGCCGACCGCTACGCGATGCAGATGGACTGGTCCGGCGTGCCGCACAAGCTCGTGATGGACGCGATCGAGCTGCTCGGCACCGAGGTGATGCCGTTGGTGCACAAGGAACTGGGAACGTCCACTGTGGAGTGATCGCGCCCGACCTGGTGCCGTTACACGATGTGACACCACCCACTCGTGGTCACGACGGCGCGACGCACCCGTGAATCCCCGGTAAAGTCGCAGGTCGGCGTTTTCTTGGAGGACTTCACAGTGCGACTTCGCCCCATCGGTGCCCGTCGGTGACCATCGCCCCCGACACCGCTTTCCCCACCTCGGTCGACGCGCCCGCGCTGTTCCGCGCCGGCGCACCCGCTCCCGAGCGCACGTTGGTCGACGTACTGGCCGACACCGCGCGTCGGCACCCGCACTCCCCCGCGCTGGACGACGGCACGACCTCGTTGACCTACCGGGAACTCCTCGACGAGGTCGACGCGCGGAGCCGCGAGCTGGCGGCGGCCGGCATCGGCGCCGGCGACCGGGTCGGCGTCCGCGTCCCGTCCGGGACCGTCGACCTGTACGTGGCGGTGCTGGCGATCCTCACCGCCGGCGCCGCGTACGTGCCCGTCGACGCCGACGACCCGGACGAGCGCGCCGAACTCGTGTTCACCGAGGCCGACGTGTGCGCGGTCATCACCGGGGAGCTGGCGCTGCGCGGCACGCCCATGGGCCTCGTCGGCGCTCCCGGTCCGGACGACGACGCGTGGATCATCTTCACGTCCGGCTCCACGGGCAAGCCGAAGGGCGTCGCGGTCTCGCACCGGGCCGCCGCCGCGTTCGTGGACGCCGAGGCCCGCCTGTTCCTCACCGACGACCCGATCGGTCCGGACGACCGCGTGCTCGCGGGTCTGTCCGTCGCCTTCGACGCCTCCTGCGAGGAGATGTGGCTCGCCTGGCGGCACGGCGCGTGCCTGGTCCCCGCGCCGCGCGCCCTGGTCCGCACGGGGTTCGACCTGGGACCGTGGCTGGTCGAGCGCGAGGTCACGGTCGTGTCCACGGTGCCGACGCTGGCCGCGCTGTGGCCGGTGGACGCGCTGGAGGACGTCCGCCTGCTCATCTTCGGCGGCGAGGCGTGCCCGCCGGAGCTGGCCGAGCGGCTCGCCGTCGACGGCCGCGAGGTGTGGAACACCTACGGCCCGACCGAGGCGACCGTCGTGGCGTGCGCGGCGCGGCTGACCGGTGACGGCCCGGTGCGGATCGGGCTGCCGCTGGACGGCTGGGAACTGGCCGTGGTGGACGCCGGCGGCACGCCGGTCCCCATGGGCGGCTCCGGTGAGCTGGTCATCGGCGGCGTCGGCCTGGCCCGCTACCTCGACCCGGCCAAGGACGCCGAGAAGTTCGCGCCGATGCCGGGGCTGGCTCCTTTCGGGCCGGGCTGGGACCGCGCCTACCGCAGCGGCGACCTCGTCCGCGCCGAGCCCGAGGGCCTGCTGTTCCTCGGTCGGGCGGACGAGCAGGTCAAGCTGGGCGGGCGGCGGATCGAGCTCGGCGAGGTGGACGCGGCGCTCCAGGCGCTGCCGTCGGTCGCGGGCGCCGCCGCGGCCGTGCGCACCACCAAGGCGGGCAACCAGGTGCTGGTCGGCTACGTGGTCGCGGGCGAGGACTTCGACCAGGCCGACGCGCTGGCCCGGTTGCGGACCGCGCTGCCCGCCGCGCTCGTGCCGCTGCTGGCCGCCGTCGACACCCTGCCCACCCGCACGTCCGGCAAGGTGGACCGGGCCGCGTTGCCGTGGCCGCTGCCGGAGCTGGAGGTGGCGGCGCCGGCCGGGGACCTCACGGACACCGAGCGGTGGCTGGCCGAGCAGTGGTCGGAGCTGCTGGGTTCCCGGATCGCCGGGCCCGAGGCGGACTTCTTCGCCCACGGCGGCGGCAGCCTCGCCGCGGCCCAGCTGGTCTCCACGATCCGGACCCGCTACCCGAGCGGTTCGGTCAACGACGTCTACCAGCACCCCACATTGCGCGCGCTGGCCGCGCGGCTGGACGAGCTGAGCGGCCACCAGGGCGTCACGCGCGAGGTCGCGCCGACGCCGCGGCGGACCGGCGTGCTCCAGTCGCTGCTGCTGGTGCCGTTGATGAGCCTGGTCGGCCTGCGGTGGTCGGTGGCGCTGGCCGCGGTCGGCAACGTCGTCGGCTTCACCACGCCGGTGTCGTGGTGGTGGATCGCCGCGGGGTGGCTGGCGTTCGTCAGCCCGCCCGGCAAGGTCGCGATCGCGGCGGCTGGCGCGCGGCTGCTGCTGCGCGGCCTGCGTCCCGGCACGTACCCGCGCGGCGGCGGCGTGCACCTGCGCTTGTGGACCGCCGAACGGCTCGCCGAGTTCAGCGGCGCGACGAACCTCGCCGGGTCCTGGCTCACGCACTACGCCCGCGCGTTGGGCGTGCGGGTCGGCCCGGACGTGGACCTGCACTCCGCGCCGCCGGTGACCGGCATGCTCAAGCTCGGCAAGGGCTGCGCGATCGAGCCCGAGGTGGACCTGTCCGGGCACTGGGTGGACGGCGACCGGCTGCACGTCGGCCGCCTCCGGGTCGGCGCGGGCGCGGTGGTCGGCGCCCGCAGCACCCTGTTCCCCGGCGCGAGCGTCGGCAAGCGGGCGGAGGTCGCGCCAGGTTCGGGGGTGCTCGGCTCCGTGCCGACGGGGCAGCGCTGGGCCGGTGTCCCGGCGCAGCGCCACGGCAAGGCGGCCCGTCCCGGTCCGCGTCCGCCCCGGTCGTGGTGGTGGAAGCTGGTCTACGCGGTGACGACGTCGGCGTTGGGCCTGCTCCCGGTGGCGGCGGCGGTGCTCCCGGTCTTGCTGATCGCGCGTGAGCCGCTGACGCTCGGCTCGGCGCTGCTCGCGGTGCCGTTGGCGACGGTCGCGTGGCTGGGCTCGTACGCGCTGCTGGTGCTCGTGTCCGTGCGGCTGCTCGGCGTCGGGCTGCGGGCCGGCGCGTACCCCGTGCACAGCCGGATCGCCTGGCAGGCGTGGACCACCGAACGGTTGATGAACACCGCCCGGGTCGTGCTGTTCCCCCTGTACGCGAGCCTGCTCACGCCGGTGTGGCTGCGGGCGCTCGGGATGAGGGTCGGCCGCCGGGTCGAGGCCTCGACCGTGCTCGCGCTGCCCAAGATGACCACGATCGGCGACGGCGCGTTCCTCGCCGACGACACCATGGTCGCCACCTACGAGCTGGGCGGCGGCTGGTTGCGCATCGCCGCCGCGCGGGTCGGCAAGCGGGCGTTCCTGGGCAACTCGGGCATGACCGCGCCGGGCCGTTCGGTGCCGAACCGGGGTCTGGTCGGCGTGCTGTCCTCGACGCCCAAGCGCGCCAAGGCGGGCAGCTCGTACCTGGGCATGCCGCCGATGAAGCTGCCGCGCGCGGCCGAGCAGGGCGACCAGAGCCGGACGTTCGACCCGCCGCGCCGGCTGGTCGTGGCACGGGCGTTGGTCGAGCTGTGCCGGACCGTGCCGGTGATGTGCCACGTGGCGCTGGTCGTCGGCGTGCTGTTCGCGCTGCGGGAGTTCGGACCGCTGTCGGCCGGGCCGGTGCTGCTCGTGGCGGGCGTGCTGGCGTGCGCGGTGTCGGCGGCGGCGAAGTGGCTGCTGGTGGGCCGGTTCCGGGCGCGGGAGCACCCGTTGTGGAGCGGGTTCGTGTGGCGCAACGAGCTGGCGGACACGTTCGTCGAGGTCCTGGCGGTGCCGTGGCTGGTCGGTCGGGCCGGCGGGTCGCCGGTGATGGCCGTGTGGCTGCGGTCGCTCGGCGCGCGGATCGGGCGCGGCACGTGGGTCGAGTCGTACTGGTTCCCGGAGTCGGACCTGGTGCGGCTGGGCGACGGCGCGACGGTGAACCGGGGGTGCGTGGTGCAGACCCACCTGTTCCATGATCGGATCCTCCGCATGGACCAGGTGGAGTTGGCGGACGGGGCGACCCTCGGTCCGCACGGGATCGTGCTGCCGGGCGCGACGGTCGGCGCGCACGCGGCGGTGGGCCCGGCGTCGTTGGTGATGCGCGGCGAGCACGTGCCCGAGGGCACGCGCTGGCTGGGCAACCCGATCTCCGCCTGGCGATGACGGGCCCGTACCTGCCCGACCACGGCGACGGCGGCTACCGGGTCGCGCACTACGACCTGGAACTGGACTACAAGCCGCACACCGGTCGGCTGGCCGGGCGGGCGACGCTGTCCGCCGTCGCGGCCGGCCCGTGCGCGCGGGTGGTGCTGGACTTCGGCACGCTGACCGTGAACCGGGTGCTGGTCGACGGCCGACCCGCCCGGCACGTGCACGGCGGCGGCAAGCTGCGCGTGCGACCCGCACGGCCGGTGGACGGACCGTTCACCGTCGAGGTGCGGTACTCGGGCGTGGCCCGCCCGGTCCGCTCGCGGCACTGGGGCGAGCTGGGCTGGGACCAGCTCACCGACGGCGCCTTGGTGGCGAGCCAGCCGATCGGCGCGCCGTCCTGGTTCCCGTGCAACGACCTGGTGCGGGACAAGGCGACCTACCGCGTCCACGTCACCGCGCCGTCGCCGTACACCGTACTGGCGAACGGGGTGCTGGTCGACCGGCGCACGGGCGGCAGCAGCACGACGTGGGTCTACGAGCAGGCCGAGCCGATGGCGACGTACCTCGCCTCGGTGCAGATCGGCCTCTACGAGCGGCTGCCGTTGACCGAGGGCCAGGACGTGGCCGCACCCGCGCGGCTGCTGCGCGCGGCACGGCACGACTTCGCCCGCCAGCCGCGGATGATGACCGTGTTCGAGGAGCTGTTCGGCCCCTACCCGTTCCGGACCTACCAGGTCGTGGTGACCGACGACGAGCTGGAAGTGCCGGTCGAGGCGCAGGGCATGTCGGTGTTCGGCGCGAACCACGTGGACGGTCGGCGCGGCCACGAGCGGCTGGTCGCGCACGAGTTGGCGCACCAGTGGTTCGGCAACGGCGTGGGCCTGGCCGACTGGCGCGACATCTGGCTGAACGAGGGTTTCGCCTGCTACGCGGAGTGGCTGTGGTCCGAGCGGTCCGGCGGCCCCGCCGCCGACGTGCACGCCGCTCGCGCGCACGCCCGGCTGGCCCGGCTGCCGCAGGACCTCCGGATCGGCGACCCGGGCGTGGCGAACCTGTTCGACGACCGGGTCTACCAGCGGGGCGCGCTGACCGCGCACGGCCTGCGGACCCGGCTGGGCGACGCGGCGTTCTTCGGCGCGCTCCGCGAGTGGACCGCGACCCACCGGCACGGCACCGCGACGACGAGCGACTTCGTGGCACTGGCCCAACGCCACTCCCCCGAGCCGCTGACGGCGTACTTCCGCACCTGGCTCGCCGAGCCGCGGCTGCCCCCGATGTGACGCAGGACGTGCGGCACCCGTCGCCCGGTGGCCTCATCCCTGGCACGACCGAAGCCACGACGGAGTCGGGACCTGCTGCTACTGCCGAACCGTGATTCGATCAACGGCAGAGCGGGTAGGTGTCCGTTATGCCCGGTCGAGTAGCGGTGTTCGCGCCCTCCCCAGAGTTGACCGTCACGGTGGAAGACCTGGACGGCACGCCCGACATCCACATCCACGCCGGAGGGCAGGGGGTGTGGATGTCGCGCATGATCGAGTCCCTCGGCGCCGAGGTGGTGCTGTGCTCGGCGTTGGGCGGCGAGACCGGGCACGTGCTGCGGCACCTGATCGACGTCGAGCTGAAGGCGCGCGACGTCGCCGCCCGCAACGGCGGTTACGTGCACGACCGGCGTGACGGCGGGCGCGACCAGCTGGTCCGGATGCCCGCCGACGCGCTGTCGCGCCACGAGCTCGACGACCTGTACGAGATGACCCTGATCGAGGCGCTGAACGCGGGCGTCGCCGTGCTCAGCGGTCCTGCCGAGGCCGACACCCCCGTGCCCGACTCCGTGTACGAACGGCTCGCCAAGGACCTCCGCGGCAACGGCTGCGACGTGGTCGTGGACCTCTCCGGCGAACGGCTGGCCGCCGCCCTCGCGGGCGGGCCGACCGTAGTCAAGGTCAGCCACGAGGAGCTGGTGTCGGACGGGCTCGCCGAGTCCGACTCGCTGCCCGACCTGGCCGAGGGCTGCCGCCGGGTCGCCGAGTCCGGCGCGAGCGCGGTCGTGGTGTCGCGGGCCGCCGAGGAGACGCTGGCGTGGCTCGACGGCACGCTCCACCTCGTGGAGACGCCCGACCTGAGCCCGGTCGACACGCGTGGCGGCGGCGACTCGATGACCGCCGGGCTGGCCGCGGGCCTCGCCCTGGGCCGGTCCGTGGAGGAGTCGCTGAAGCTGGGCGCGGCGGCGGGCGCGGTCAACGTGACCAGGCACGGGCTCGGCACCGGCAGCGGCGACGTGGTGCGCGCGCTGGTCGACCGGGTGCGGCTGCGGTTGTGGGAGGACGCATGAGGGTGCTCATCACCAACGACGACGGCATCGACTCGCCGGGGCTCGCCGCCCTGGCGCGCGGCGCGGTGGCGCACGGCTGGACGACCGTGGTCGCCGCGCCCGCGCGCGAGTCCAGCGGCACGAGCGCGGGCCTGACCGCCGCCGAGGACGACCGGCACGTCCAGGTCGAGCGGCGTGAGCTGCCCGGGCTGCCGGACGTGCCCGGCTACGCCGTCGCCGCGCACCCCGCGTTCATCGCGCTGGTCGCGTCCCAGGGCGCGTTCGGCGACCCGCCCGACATCGTGCTCTCCGGCGTCAACCGCGGCGCGAACGTCGGCCGCGCGGTGCTGCACTCCGGCACCGTCGGCGCGGCGCTGACCGCCGCCATCAACGGCGCGCGCGCCATGGCGGTGTCCCTCGACGTGGGGCTGGACCGGGACCTCCCGCACCACTGGGAGACCGCCGTCGCGGTGGCGTCGACCCTGTTCGACCGGGTCGCGGCCCTGCCGGTCGGCGCCGTGCTCAACCTGAACGTGCCCAACCGGCCCGAGGTCGGCGAGCCCGAACGGGCGGCGCTGGCCGAGTTCGGCACGGTGCGCACCAGGATCAAGGACAGCGACGACGGCACGATCGGCCTGGCCGCGGTCCTGGTCGAGGACGGCCTGGAGCCCGGCACCGACGCGGCGCTGCTGGCCGAGGGACGGCCGACCGTCACCCCGCTGCGCTCGGTCGCGGAGGACCCGGACGTCGAGGTGTCGTTCTAGTCGTCCTCCACGCCGTCCGCCGCGGGCTGCTCGGACTGCTCGCCGTCCGACCGGCCCAGCGCGTCCTCCGCGCCGTTGACCAGGTCGGGACCGCCCCACTGACGTCCCTCGGACTGGCCCAGTCTGTGCTTGCCCATGGTGTGACCTCCCTCGATCCCCGGATTGATACCCCCTGACCGTGGAATCCACACCCGGAAATGCCGGTGGCCTACCCCGAGTGAGGTAGGCCACGGCAGTGGAGCGTGATCAGCGGGGAGTCGTCAGCCGGCGTAGTGCACGTCCGGCCACGGCGGGGTGACCATGCCGTTCCCGATGTGGAAGCTCGGGTGCGGCGGCTGGTTGTAGGCCGTGTTCTGCCACGCGATGGCGACGCGGTACATGGTGTCGTGCATCAGCGTGGGGATGCGGCGGTCCGTCTGGTTGGGCGTCGAGTAGATCCGCAGCGCCGAGTTGTCCGAGGTGCGCCAGACGACCTCCTCGCGCCAGTCGCCGAACAGGTCGGCGCTCAGCGCGGGCGTGGCCTTGGTGCCGTTGTTCGAGGCCACGCCGGAACCGGTGAGCAGGCGGGTGTCGCCGCCGGTGCCGTACTTGTCGATCCTGGTCTGGTCGAGCAGTTCGCGGGACGGGTCGCCGTCCCACCAGATCACGAAGTTCGCCGACGACGGCTTGCGGCCGACGTTCGTGCCGCTCGGGCTGCGCAGGCTGCCGTCGGCGTTGGACCACGACTCCGCGCCGGGGCTGCCCGGGTGGATGTCCGCGGACACGCCGCGGCCGTTGTCGCTGCCCGAGGCGGTGGTCCACCTCCGCTCGCCGGTGCGGGCGTCGGCGAACCACGAACCCGGCTTCGACGAGTCCTCGGAGACCTTGAAGTACTCCAGGCCCGGTCGGGACGGGTCGAGGTCGCCCACGTGCCCGGCGTCACCGTGGCCGAGGCCCGTGGTCCACAGGCCGCGCCCGGTGTCGTCGATGGTGGCCGCGCCGTAGACGATCTCGTCGCGGCCGTCGGCGTCCACGTCGGCGATGCTCAGCGAGTGGTTGCCCTGACCCGCGTACCCCGACTGGTTGTTGGAGTCGAACGTCCACCGCTTGGTCAGCGCGCCGTTGCGGAAGTCCCAGGCCGCGATCACCGCACGCGTGTAGTAGCCGCGCGCCATGATCAACGACGGTCGCGCGCCGTCCAGGTAGGCGGTGCCGGCCAGGAACCGGTCGACCCGGTTGCCGTACGTGTCGCCCCAGGAGCCGACGTTGCCGCGCGGCGGGTCGTAGTTCACCGTCGACATCGCCGCGCCGGTCTGACCGTTGAACATGGTCAGGAACTCCGGCCCGCTCAGGATGTAGCCCGACGAGTTGCGGTAGTCGGCGCTCGCGCTGCCGATCACCGTGCCCCGGCCGTCCCGCGTGCCGTCCGCGGTCTTCATCGCGACCTCGGCCTTGCCGTCGCCGTCGTAGTCGTAGACCTGGAACTGGGTGTAGTGCGCGCCCGCCCGGATGTTGCGCCCGAGGTCGATGCGCCACAACCGCGTGCCCTGCAGGGTGTAGGCGTCGATGAAGACGTTGCCGGTGACGCCCGACTGCGAGTTGTCCTTCGCGTTGTCCGGGTCCCACTTCAGCACGAACTCGTAGTCACCGTCGCCGTCCAGGTCGCCCACGCTCGCGTCGTTGGCGACGTAGCCGGAGCCCGGCGACTGGATCGGCACGTCCCGGTAGCCGGCACCGAACCCGAGCGACGCCGGTGACGCGGCCTGCTCGGTCCCGTTCACCACCGCGCGGACGGTGTAGGAGGAGTCCGCCGCCGCACCGCTGTCCAGGTAGTTGGTGGACGCGGTGATGGGCGAGGCGTTGACCTTCGTCGCACCCCGGTACACGTTGAACGCCACGTTCTGCGGGTCGCCCCCGAGCAGGCGCCAGCTGACCAGGTTGCCGCTGCCGGACCGCACGCTGATCACGCCGCGGTCCAGGCGCTCGACCTGCTTGCGGCCGGTCGGGTCCGACGGTCCCGGCCCGGGGGTCGTCGTGGTCGTGGTTGTGGTGGTGGTCGTCGTGGTGCTTGTCGTGGTCGACGTGGTGGTCGTGGTGGTGGGGTCGACACCGCCCGTGCACGTGGTGCCGTTGAGCGTGAACGTCGTCGGCACGCCGACCACGTCGCCGGTCATCGAGCCGTTGAAGCCGAACGACGCCGTGCCCCCGGTCGGGATCGACCGGTTCCAGTCCACGTTGGTCGCCGTCACGCTCGCGCCGGAGGCGGCGAACGTCGCGTTCCACCCCTGGCCGAAGCGCTCCGAGCCGGGGAACGACCAGGCCAGCGTCCACCCGTCGACCGGGTCGCCCAGGTTCTTGATCGTGACGTTCGCGGAGAACCCGCCCTGCCACTTGTTCTGCACCACGTAGTCGACCCCGCAGCCGGGGGCTGCCGAAGCCACGCCGGCGACCAGCAGGCCTCCGGTCAGTGCGCTGATCGCCGTGACGGCGGCGATCGCCCGCACTCTGAACGAGTTGGTGAGCACCGTTGCTCCTTCGTCGCTGTGTCTGGGAGCGCTCCCAGGTGTGATCCGGGCAACGCCCCTCGCCCGGCACATGACAACACCTCCACCGAGCCGCCGTCAAGTGATGAAACGATTCACGCCCACCCGTCCCAACTGGTCCGAACGGGCCGGCCCACCTGCCCAGAGAAGCTCTGAAAAGGTTCAACAACCGCCGCTCACCAGGCGCGACGAGCAGCACCACGTGCAGGGGGAAGGGCGTCAGCGACCGGACCCGCGTTCACGCACCCCAGCCCGCCTGCTCCCCGCCGACCCGCTCGGCCACGATCCGCTCGCCGTAGCCGGACCGGGCGTAGGCCGCCATCGGGTCCGGGTCCAGCCCCAGGTCCTCGCGCACCGACGCCACCAGCGGCCGGACGTCGGTGTTGTAGGCGTCCATCAGCACGGCGTTCGCGCCGAGCACGTCACCGGCCCGCTGCGCCGCGGCCAGCGCGTCCCGGTCGACCAGCAGCGCCTTGGCGGTGGCCTCCTGCACGTTCATCACCGACCGGATCTGGCCGGGGATCTTCGGCTCGATGTTGTGGCACTGGTCGAGCATGAACGCCACCCCGGACCCGACCGCGAGGGCGCCGCCGCGCACCACCTCGAACATGATCCGGAACAGCTGGAACGGGTCCGCCGAGCCGACCATCAGGTCGTCGTCGGCGTAGAAGCGGGAGTTGAAGTCGAACCCGCCGAGCTTGCCCGCGCGCAGCAGCACCGCGACGATGAACTCGATGTTGGTGCCCGGCGCGTGGTGGCCGGTGTCGACCACGACCTGCGCCCGCTCGCCCAGTTCCAGGCAGTGCGCGTACGCCGTGCCCCAGTCCGGCACGTCGGTGGTGTAGAAGGCGGGCTCGAACAGCTTGTACTCCAACAGGATCCGCTGGTGCGGCCCGATCCGCCCGTACGTCTCCCGCAGCGCCTCGGCGAGCCGGTCCTGGCGGGCCCGGATGTCGTCCTGGCCGGGGTAGTTGGTGCCGTCGGCGAACCACAGCTTCAGGTCGCGCGACCCCGTGGCGTCCATGATGTCGACGCACCGCATCAGGTGGTCGAGCGCCTTGCGGCGGACGGCCGGGTCGCGCGAGCACACGCTGCCGAGCACGTACGCGTCGTCCTGGAAGACGTTGGCGTTGATCGTGCCGATCGACACGCCGTGGCCGCGGGCGAACCCGGCCAGCTCGTCGTAGTCGTCCACCGCGTCCCACGGGATGTGCAGCGCGACCGACGGCGCCACGCCGGTGAACCGGTGCACGGTGGCCGCGTCGGCGACCTTCTCGTGCGGCGTGCGCGGCACCCCGCGCTGGGCGAACACCTTGAACCGGGTGCCGGAGTTGCCGAACGCCCAGGACGGCAGCTCGATCCGCTGCCCGGCCAAGGCCTCCCGCGCGGCGCCCGTTCCGGGTGCTCCTGTGGTGGTGTCCACGTCGGACTCCTTACCTGCTCAGTCGAGGTGGAAGACCTCGGTCAAGGGCCTCATGGCCTCGTCGGGGTGCCCGCCGTCCAGCGCGGTGAAGAACTCGGCCATCTCGGCCTGCCACCGGTCGTTCACCTCGCGGTCGCGCATGCCCCGCTGGGCGGCGTCCCAGTCCGGGGTCTCCAGGTAGCCGACGAGCAGACCGTCGTCGGCCAGGAAGAGGCTGTAGTTGCCCCAACCGGTCTCCCGCAACGCCTCCCGCATCTCCGGCCACACCTCGCGGTGCCGCTCCCGGTACTCCTCCATCCGCTCCGGGCGCACCCGGAGCAGGAAGCAGACACGTCGCACGCCGACCTCCGAGACTGAAACGTTTCACAAGTACGCTATTGTTGCGGCACAAGGCTTGTCAATGGTCTGGACGAATTCACGGTGGCCGCACGCCGTCGTAGAACGCCACCCGCACGGTGATCTCCCGTTCCTGCCCCGGTCCGAGCACCACCGGCCGGTCCCAGGCGAGCGCCGAGCCGATGCCCTGGTACCGGCCCACCCGCACGAACCACGGGTCGGTCGGACCGGACACCACGGCCGTCCACGCCGGTGCTCCCGGGTCCCGCTCGGGATCGCCGACCACGACCGCCAGCCACGGCGAGGTCCGGCCGTTGACCTCCTCCTCGCCCTCGCCGTCGGGGCCGTGGACCCGCACCGACCGCGGGTCGAGGTCGGGCAGCCGCCAGAACCAGCCGCCGTAGCCCGCGCCCTCCCGGCCCTTGCTGCCCGGGCTGTGCAGCACCACGTGGTCCGGCGCGGTCAGCACGCTGGTCCACTCCAGCTCCCAGCCGCCGGCGACGACCCGGCGGCGGACGCGACGGCGTTCGCGCAGCAGGACCGCGCCCGCCGAGTCGCACCAGGCCAGCTCGCCCGGCCCGGTCTCCTCGACCCGGCCGAGCTCGCCCGGCACGTACCCCTGGCCGGGCACGTAGTTGCGCCCGCCCCACAGGTTGACCCCGTTGACGTCGGGCAGCGCGAGGCCGATCCCCCGGTGCCACGGGTGGTCGTCCGGGTGCTCGCCGGTGACCACGACCCCGCCGAGCGTGCGCACCGGGTGCAGCGCCGGCCGCGGCACGACCAGGGGCAGCCGCACGCCGTCCCAGCCGTACCGGGCGACACCGCCCAGCGGCGACCACGGCACCTCCAGCTCGGCGAACGTGCGCAGGTGCTCGGCGGCCTTGGCCACCACGTGGTCCACGCCGTCGACGTCCACCCGCTTGCCGTTGCGGCGCAACCACGCGGGGTCGATCGGCACGGGGTCCGGCGCGGTCCGGACGGCCTCCAGCACGCGCATGAACGCGCCGGTCGCGGCCAGCGGCGCCTGCAGCGGCACGTCCGGGTCCGCCAGGTGGTCCAGCAGGTTGCGCAGCGGCGAGTCGTGCCGGTGGCGCTCCTCGATGCCGTCGATCACCAGCCGGTGCTCGGTGTAGTGCAGCTCGGCGCGGCGGCGGCTGCCGTGCACGACGAGCACCGGTTCCCGGACCACCTCGGCGCACAGCGTCACCGCGACCACGACGACCGTGCCGTTGTGGGTGCGCAGCCGCAGGCACGAGGTGTCGTCGGCTTCGATGTCACGGGCGCGCAGCAGCTCCAGCTCGATATCGTGCACGTCGTCCACGCCCGTGCTGCCGTCCAGCGCCAACGCGGTCGCGATGCCGTGCGCGAACGGGTTGGTCAGCGCGCCGTCCACCACCGGCACGCCGTCGAGCGCGCGTCGGCCCGCCCACGGCGCGCGGGTGTAGTAGCTGTCGTCGCGAGACCAGGTGCCGCGCACGCCGATGCCCCGGATCTCGCCCAGCGCGCCGGAGCGCATCAGCCCGGCCAGCCGGTGCACAGCGTGCGAGCCGAGGCTCTGGAACCCGACCTGGACCAGGCGGTCCCCGGACCGGTCGACCAGGTCCCGCCAGTCGGCCAGCGTGGGCGTGGGCGGCTTCTCCAGCACGAGGTGCGCACCGGCGGCCAGCACCTGCCGCGCCAACCGCACGTGCGTGTGCATGGGGGTGGACACGATGCCGATGTCCGCGTCACGCATCAGCTCCGCCAGGTCGGCGGCCACCGGCCGGTCGCCGACGAGCCGGCGCGCCTCGGCATCGAGCGGGTCCACCTCGCACACGCCGGTGAGCCGCACCCGTCCCTCGGCCTCCAGCGCGGCGATCTCGCGCAGGTACAGCCGCCCGTAGCCGGCCGCGCCGGCGAGCACCACCCGGGGCGTCACCGGCGCTCCACCGCGACCGCGGCGAACACCAGCAGGCCGGGCACGACGACGGCGAACGCGGGCGCCTGCGCGACCACCAGCCCGGTCACGGCCAGCGCGACCACCAGGTAGGCGTAGCCGCCCCAGTCACGCGACGGTTCGGCCATCAGCACGGCCCACCGGTCGCCCGGGTTCCACCGGGCCGCCGTCCGCAGCAGCACCAGCACCACCGCGGCCAGCGCCGACCCGATCACCGGACCCAGCACGTTCGCGCCCGGCAGCCCGCCCATCAACGCCAGCACGTCCAGCGCACCGACCACCAGCACCCCGAGCGGGACGGCGACCGCGAACGGGTCGCGCACCGCCCGCCCCAGCAGCACGGCGAACCGCCGCGCGGTCGGCGTGCGGCCGTCGTCCACCAGCTCGCGCAGCAGCACCGCGCCCGCCGCCGCGGCGGGCAGCGCGGTCACCACCGGCAGCGCCGCGACGGTCACCAGCACCCCGATCAGCAGCACCTCGGCCACCAGCGCCAACGGGCGCGCCCAGGCGCTCACCCCTTGAGCCCGGAGGTCGCCACGCCGTCCACCAGGAACCGCTGGAAGGCCAGGAAGAACAGGCCGATCGGCAGCAGCGCGAGCACCGACATGGCGAACATCGGGCCGAACGCGGACTGGGTGGCCTGGTCGATGAACAGCTGGAGCGCCAGCGGCAGGGTGAACTTCTCCGCGTCGTTGAGGTAGATCAGCTGCGAGAAGAAGTCGTTCCACGTCCAGATGAACGTGAAGATCGCCGTGGTGATCAGCGCCGGCCGCAGCAGCGGCAGGATCACGTGCCGGAACACGCCCACCGGGCCGCAGCCGTCCAGCGTCGCGGCCTCGTCCAGCTCGCGCGGCAGGCCGCGGATGAACTGCACCATCAGGAAGATGAAGAACGCGTCCGTGGCGAGGAACTTCGGCAGCACCAGCGGCCAGAACGTGTTCACCATGTCCATCTGCTGGAAGATGACGTACTGCGGGATGAGCACCACGTGCTGCGGCAGCATGATCGTGATCATCATGAACCCGAACATCGGGCCGCGACCGCGGAAGTGCAGCCGCCCGAACGCGTAGGCGGCGAGCGAGCACGACAGCACGTTGCCGACCACCGCGCCGACCGAGATCACCAGCGAGTTCCAGAAGTAGTGCAGCACGCCGAACTCGCCGACGCCGTCGAACACCTCGGCGTAGTTGTCGCCGGTGGGCTCGCGCGGCAGCAGGGCGAGCGTGGAGATCACCTCCGTCGCGGGCTTGAACGACGTGGAGACCAGCCAGACCACCGGGTAGAGCAGCACCAGCAGCACGGCCACCACGAGCCCGTGCCACCCGAGGCGTTTCGTGAGCGTCACCGGTTCTCCCCCGCGTAGAACACCCAGCGCCGGGCGCTGCGGAACACCAGGGCGGTCAGCACCGCGACCACCACGAGCAGCACCCAGGCCATCGCGGAGGCGTAACCCATCCGGAAGTCGGTGAACCCGCGCTGGTACAGGTACAGCGGGTAGAGCAGGGTGGAGTCGCTGGGACCGCCCCGCCCGCCGCTGACCACGAACGCGCCGGTGAACGCCTGGAACGCGTGGATGGTCTCCAGCACCAGGTTGAACAGGATCACCGGGGACAGCATGGGCAGCGTGACGCCGAGGAACCGGCGCGCCGGTCCCGCGCCGTCGATCGCCGCGGCCTCGTAGAGCTCCTTGGGCACCTGCTTGAGGCCCGCCAGGAAGATCACCATCGGCGCGCCGAACTGCCACGCGGCCAGCGCGACGAGCGTGAGCAGCGCGTACTGGGGCTGGTCGACCCAGCCACCGGTGTCGAGGCCGACCGAGGACAGGACCCCGTCGACGGTGCCGTCGGTGGAGAACAGCGCCCGCCAGGCCAGCGCCACGCTGACGCTCGCGCCGAGCAGCGACGGCGCGTAGAACGCCGAGCGGTACAGCCCGACGCCCCGGCGGGGCCGGTTGAGCAGCAGCGCCACCGCGAGGGCGAGGCCGAGCTTGAGCGGCACCGAGATCAGCACGTACTCGGTGGTCACCCACGCGGCGTGCCAGAACCGCTCGTCGCCGGTGAACATCGTGACGTAGTTGTCCAGGCCGATCCAGTTCGGCGCGGTGAACAGGTCGTAGTCGGTGAACGACAGGTACAGCGAGGCGACCATCGGGCCGATGGTCAGCAGCGCGGCGCCGACGATCCACGGCGACAGGAACAGGTAGGCCACGCCCGGGCCCAGCCGCCTGCCGCGCGCGGCGGACGTCGGCGGCGGGCCGTCCAGGACCGGGGGCTCGGTGGCGCCCGACGTGCCGGTGAGCACGGACTGGCTCATGCTCAGGACCCCAGCGACTGCTCGGCGTCCTGCACCACGCGCTTGGCGGCGTCCGCGGCGCTCACCCGGTTGAAGATCACGTCGTCGTAGGTGCGCTGGAAGTCCCGCTTGATGGCCGAGGAGCCGGTGGGCCAGGCGCCGAACGCCGGGCCGATCTTGTCCTGCTGGGCGGCCTCGTAGTCGCACACGGCCTTGCTGCCGCCCTCGGCCGACGAGCACACCTGCGCGCGGATCTCCTCGTTCGGCGGCACGCCGCGCGACGCGCCGAGCAGCTTGCCCGCCTCGGGGTCGTTGAGCAGGAAGTCGAGCAGCTTCACCGCCGCGGCCTTGTGCTTGGACCGCTGGGACACCGCGAACGACACCGGCGGCATGGCCGCCATGCCGCTCTCCGCCACGTCGCTGGGCAGCGGCGCGAGCGCGAGGTTCGGCCCGAACGCGCCGAAGTAGCCGGTGACGGCCGAGTCGTAGCCGATCTCGGAGGCGGCCTGCTTGGTCACGATGCCGGAGTTCTGCACCGAGCCGTCCATCTTCGTCGTCACCTCGGCCGGCGAGACGCCCTTGCCCGCCCGCATCGTGCCGATCACCTCCCAGTACTCGGCCAGCTCGTCGGCGGTGAAACCGAGCTTGCCGTCGGCGGTGTAGAGCGACTTGCCGTGCTGGTGCAGCCACACCTCGAACCAGTCGACGGCCCAGCCGAAGTCGGTGGTGCCCGCGACCTGCCCGGCCGCGCCGACCTTCGCCATCGCCTCGGCGAACTGCGCCCAGGTCCACTTCTCCCCCGGCGCGGTCGGCACCCGGACGCCCGCGGCCTCGAAGTGCGAGGGGTCGAAGATCAGCATCTGGGTGGTCGCGCCGCCCGCCACGGCGTACTGCCTGCCGTCGACCTTGCCGCCCTCCAGCAGGTTCGGCGGGATCTTGTCGAGCCGGAGCTCCTTGCCGGTGTACCCGGCGAGGTCGGCCAGCACGTTGCGGCCCGCGTACTCGCCGACCGTGGCCCGGTCCAGCTGCAGCAGGTCCGGTCCCGCGCCGCCCGCGACCTGGGTGGACAGCTTCTGGAAGTACGCGTCGTAGCCGCTGTACTCGGTCTCGACCTTGATGTCCGGGTTGCGCCGCTGGAACTCGTCGACCGCCGCCCTGGTGACCTTGGCGCGGTCCTCGTTGCCCCACCAGACGAACCGCAGCGTCACCGGGCCGTCGGCCGACTCGGCGCCGCAGCCCGACAGCGCGGTGGTCAGCGACAACAGCCCGACCAGCAGGCCCCCCGCGCCGCGGCGAGACATTCGTCCCATCACCCTCACCCTTCGATTGAATCGGTTCAACCAAGCTAGGTGAGCCCCATCATGGCGTCAAGACTGATTTTTCAGCGCTGCAACGCCCGCGAACCCAGGTCTTGCCTTTCTCGTTGAAACGGTTCATCGTGTGGCGGCGTCACGCACCCCGCGCAACGTCGCGCCCTTGGGAGGCCGCAGATGACCCGCGTCAGAGCCCTGCCCGCCGTGCTGGCGGCCCTAGCGCTAGTCCTGAGCACGTCCGCCGTCCACTCCCCCGCCTCGGCCACGCCCGACGGCCCGCGGCTCGAACGCCTCGACCGCGGCCTGGTCGCCGCGCGCACCGCCGGCGGGGTGTTCCTGAGCTGGCGGCTGCTGCGCCACGAGGTCACCGGCCACACCGCCACCGGCCTGGCCGGTCCGGCGTTCGCGGTCTACCGCGACGGCCGCCGCATCGCCACCGTCACCGACAGCACCAACTACCTCGACGCCGAGGGCGGCGGCTCGGAGTACCGGGTGGCACCGGTGGTCCGCGGTCGGCAGGGCGAGGCGAGCGACCCCGTGTCGCCGTGGGCGGGCGGGTCCTACGACCTGCCGCTGCGCAAGCCCGCCGACGGCGTGACCCCGGCCGGTGAGGCCTACACGTACTCGGCCAACGACGTCAGCGTCGGCGACGTGGACGGCGACGGCGGCTACGAGTACGTGGTGAAGTGGGACCCGTCGAACAGCAAGGACGTCTCGCAGGTCGGCTACACCGGGCCGACCTACGTCGACACCTACCGGTTCGACGGCACGTTGCTGCACCGCGTGGACCTGGGCGTGAACATCCGCTCCGGCGCGCACTACACGCAGTTCCTGGTCTACGACTTCGACGGCGACGGCCGTTCGGAGATGATGATGAAGACCGCGCCGGGAACGAAGGTGACGACGTACGACCGGCGCGGCAACGCGGTCTCGGAGCGGTACGTGACGATGCCGCGCGAGGACGTGCGCGCGGGCTACTCGCACAGCGACGACTACCGGCTCAGCGCCGCGGGCTACTACGAGCACGTGGTGGAGATGTTCAAGGGCTGGCACGCGCACCCCGAGGTGGTGGCCGGGCGCTGGCCCGCCACCCTGGAGGAGGCGTTCGGCATCCCGGTCCGGCACGCCTACCCGTTGTCCGACGCGGACGCGCGGTCGCTGGCCGACCACTTCGTCGACGTGTACGCGCCGGGCCGCAGCACCCGCAACAACCTCCGGGCGTTCGCCGGGTTCGTCGTCGACGGCCCGGAGTACCTGACCGTGTTCGACGGCAAGTCCGGCCGCGAGCTGGAGACCGTGCGCTACGAGCCGGGTCGGCACGACGACGGGCTCATGTGGGGCGACTACGCGTACTCCCGCATCGAGCCGGGCAACCGGGTGGACCGGTTCCTCGCCGGGGTGGCCTACCTGGACGGCAAGCGCCCGTCGGCGGTGTTCGCGCGTGGCTACTACACGCGCACGACGCTGGTGGCGTACCGGTGGAACGGCCGCAAGCTGGTCAAGGACTGGTTCATCGACAGCGGTTGGGTGCCGATGACCAACCCGTTCAACTTCCCGGCGCACGGCAAGGACGGCACGTCGCCGGAGCACGGCGGCCTCACCACGCAGGGCGCGCACTCGTTGAGCGCGGCGGACGTGGACGGCGACGGCAAGCAGGAGATCGTCTACGGGGCGTCCACCATCGACCACGACGGCAAGGTGCTCTACCACTCCGCGGACGTGATGCCGCCGGGCAGCGCGAACCCCGGCGCGGTGGCGCGGCTCGGGCACGGCGACGCGCTGCACGTGACCGACGTCGACCCGGCCCGGCCGGGGATGGAGATCTACATGGTGCACGAGGGCGGGACCTCGGCGCCTTACGGCTACGCGCTGCGCGACGCGGCCACGGGCGAGGTGATCTACGGCGGCTACACCGGCCGGGACACCGGGCGCGGCATGGTCGGTGACGTGCTCCCGGACGAGCCGGGGCTGGAGACGTGGGCGTCGCTGCCGGGCGGCACGGACGCGGCCGGGCTGTGGTCGGCCGACGGGCGTCCGCTGTCGACGGCGATCCCCGGCACGAACGCGAGCATCCGCTGGGCGGCGGACCTGACCACGCAGGTCGTGGACGGCGCGCTGGACGTCACGCCGACGATCAAGGACTGGCGGCGCGGCACCCTGCTGACCGCCGAGGGCACGCGGACCAACAACCACACCAAGGGCAACCCGTCCCTGGTCGCGGACGTGCTGGGCGACTGGCGCGAGGAGCTGGTGGTGCGCACGGCGGACAGCTCGGCCCTGCGGGTCTACGTGAGCACGGAGGTCACCGGCCACAAGCTCTACACGCTGATGCACGACCCGCAGTACCGGGTCGACGTGGCCAGGCAGCAGACCGCCTACAACCAGCCCGCCTACACCGGCTTCTACCTGGCCTCCGACGTCGATTGGGCGAAGGTGCCGCGGCCGGGTCGGTGAGGTCGTTAGGGTCGTCTGGTGATCACGATCGCCGTCGCCCAGCCGCGTTGCGCCCCTTACGACGTGACCGCCAACGTGGCGGCCCACGCGGAGGCGGTGCGCGCGGCTGGGGCGCGGGTGGTGGTGTTCCCGGAGCTGTCGTTGACGGGTTACCACCTCGACGCGCCGGTGGTGCCGTTCGACCTGGTGGAGCCGTTGGTGCGGGCGTGCGCCGAGACGGGGACCGTGGCGTTCGCGGGCGCGCCGGTCGGCGGGTCGTTCGGCGGGGCGGGCGGCACGTGGGCCGGCGGGCCCGTCGGCGGGCCGAACATCGGCGTGCTGGAGGTGTCCGCCGCCGGGGTGCGGGTGGCGTACCGGAAGATGTGGCTGGGCGGTCGGGAGTCGGTGCGCTTCCGCCCCGGTGACGCGCCCGCGGTCGTCGAGGTGGACGGGGTGCGGCTCGGGTTGGCGGTGTGCAAGGACACCGGCGTGCGGCGGCACGCGGCGGACACGGTGGCGTTGGGCGTGGACGTGTACGTGGCCGGTGTGCTGGAGCACGCCTGGGATTCACGGGTGGTGCAAGAGCGGGCGCGGCGGATCGCGGTCGGGCACGACGTGTGGGTGGCGATCGCGAGCTTCGCGGGCTCGACGGGTGAAGGGTACGAGTCGGCGGCGGGTCGTTCCGGGGTGTGGGAGCCGTCCGGTGGGATGATCGCCGCCGCCGGCACCGGGGTGGACGCCGTGGTGCGGGCGGTGATCCCGGGCCGCGTCACGGATGGAGGGCCATGACCGATGCCGACCTACCCGGCTTCTTCCACGACGCCGAGCGCACGTCGCGGCGCGGGCAGCGGCTGACGCTGACGTGGAGCCGGACCCGCCTGGTCAGCGCGGTCGTGGCGGCCGTCGGCGGCGCGTTGGAGTGGGAGCGCCAGACCGCCGTCCACCCGTGGGGGCTGTTGGCGCTGGTGGCGTTCTCGGTGGCGTTGGTGGTGGAGATCCTGCTGTGGACGCAGCAGCCGGAGCGCGATTGGTACGCCGGGCGCGCGGTCGCCGAGTCGATCAAGACGCTGTCCTGGCGGTACGCCGTGGCCGGTGCGCCGTTCTCGGCCGACGTGGCGCGGCCGAGGGCGTTGTTCCAGGAACGGGTGGGCGAGGTGGTCGCGCAGAGCGAGCAGCGGCTGCCGCTGGACAGCGACGACCCGTCGGCCACGTCCGCGATGACGGCGTTGCGGGAGGCGCCGTTCGAGCGGCGGCGGACGGCGTACGTGAAGAACCGGCTCCAGGAGCAGAAGAAGTGGTACACGGCCAAGGCGCAGGCCGACCGCCGGCGGGCGATGCAGTGGCGGATCGCGCTGATCGTCGGCGAGGTGCTCGCCATCGTGCTCGCGGGTGGGCGCGCGTTCGGCGTGTGGGACGTCGACGCCTCCGGCATCCTCGCCGCGGCCGTCGCCAGTGGCGCGGCGTGGCTCGCGACGCGGCGGCACTCGTCGCAGGCGACCGGGTACTCGCTGGCGGCGCGCGAACTGGTGCTGGTGCGGGCGAAGTTGCTGGACGCGGACGAGGCGTCGTGGGCCGAGGCGGTGGCGGAGGCCGAGGAGGCGATCAGCCGGGAGCACCAGCTGTGGTTGGCGTCGCGTCCGGTGGAGAGTTGAGCACGCCGGGCGGTCACCACCGACGCGGACGCCGGTGCTCCGGTCAGCGGGCGAGCCAGGACAGGAGCTTCCCGGAGTTGGCCACGTACGCCGCGGTGCTGATGACCAGCGGGCGCTCGGTGGGCGTGTACGGGGGTTCGAGTGGCGGGGTGCGCGGGTCGTAGGGCGAGGTGTCGTGGACGTCGCCCACGTGCTTGCTCGTGTACGCGGTGCCGTCGTACGGGTGGGCGGGCGCCGGGCCCCGGTAGGGGTTGGTCACGGCGTCGGCCGGGGTGAGCCAGTGGTCCTTGGCGCCCAGGTCGGTGACCAGGGCCTGCACCTGGGCGTCCGTGACGGCGGGAAGTGGTTGGGGCGCATCGAGGAACAGGTCGGTCAGGGCCAGGTCGCGCAGGGAGAAGTAGCGCGGCGGCGGGATGGGCCGGCCGCTGAGCGGGGACCTGGACCTGAGGTCGGCGACCTGCGCCGGGGTGAGCGACCTGAGCTCGTCGTAGGTGGCGCGCAGGGCTTCGGTGTCGACGACCCGGCCGGCGGAGTAGTGGCTGAGCGTCGAACGGTGGTCGTAGTCGTAGTAGTAGGCGCCGTTGCGGACGTTCGAGCCGAAGCGGTGGACGAAGCGGGCGCGGTTCGTGGCCGGTTCGACGAACGTCGGGTGCGTGCGGCCGGCCAGCAGCGGGTTCTCGCCGACCTGCCGGTCGGTGAGGCGGCAGCTGTCCAGCCAGGCGAGGGCTTCCGGCACGCGCGCCAGGTAGCTCTGGTCGCCGGTCAGGCGGAAGTAGTGGAACAGCTGGGTGACGTTGGTCTGCGTGGTGTGGGTGGCCAGCGCCCTCGGCTCGTAGGACCGGGCGCCCGCGGGTGCGCCGGCGGGCCGGCCGGCCGTGGCGCGGGTCACGTGCTGCAGGCCCCAGCCCACCTGGGGACCCGGCTGCTGGAGGCGGTGCAGGCAGCGCATGGCGCGGTGGACCGGCTCCAGCAGGTCGCGCCTGCCCAACGTGGACGCGCACAGGAGGAGGAACTTGACGTTCTCGCCCAGCACGTCGTCGTTGAACGTGACGTGGCCGGTGTAGTCGCCGTCCTCCATGCCGTGGCCGACGTCGTCGGGCAGCCACGGCGGGCGCGTGTCGGGCCACGGCGTGGTCTCGGGCGCGCCGGGGTGGTGCGGGAAGCGTTGGGGCCAGCCGCCGTCCGCGACACCGCCCCGGAACTGCGCCTTGAGCACGACCCGGATCGCGCGCTCGACCGCCGTGCGGAACCGGTGGTCACGGCGTTCCAGGTACAGCCGCAGCAGCAGTTGGGCGGCGGACGCCGTGCCGCCGTCGTCGAACGTCGCGTTGCCGTGGTGGTGCTGGAACTCCTCCAGCCGCCAGCCGTTCGCGCCGATCGTCGCGTACCAGCGGCGCAGTGACGCTGGGCCGGCGAAGTCGTGGACGTAGTTCCAGCCGCCGACCGGGAGCTGCGCCCGGGCAAGTGCCAGCCCGGTCCGTTCGGCGGCGCGCAGGAACGTCTCGTCGCCGGTGGCGTGGTAGGCGTCGAGCATGCCGTGGCCGACGGACGGCGTGCCGGGTGGCTGGACCCAGCACATGGTGCGGTTGGCCTCCATCTCGCCCCACGTGCGGGACAGGTCGGGCAGGTAGCTCCAGACGTAGCCGCCGCGGTAGGAGAGGCGTTCGTCCAGGAACGTGGCGGCCCGGCGCAGGGCGTCGGCCACGTCGGGGCGCGCGGGAGCGGGGCTGCCCGCCGGCGCGGAGATCGCGGGAGCCGTCACGAGCAGGCCGAACCGACGTCGACTGAAGGCCATCGACCAGCAGTACCGAGGCGGGGGTCGGCCGGTCAACGGTGGATCACAGGTGTGAAATCGAGCAGCCCTCACGTTGCCCACAGTGGGCGTTCGGTCGGCGGGCGCGGTGGGGCGGAGGTCAGCGGGCGCGGTGCGGCGGGCGGTCGTCGGGGTGGACGAGCCCGCACTTGTAGGCCGTGGCGACCGCCTGCGACCGGTCGCGCAGGTCCAGCTTGGTCAGCACCCTGGAGACGTGGGTCTTGACCGTCGCCTCGCTGATCACGAGGTGGGCGGCGATCTCGGCGTTGGGCAGCCCGTGCGCCGCGAGGATCAGCACCTCGGTTTCCCGGAGGGTCAGTCGCGCCAGCTCGGCGGGCACGGGCAGCGCGCAGTCCGGCCGGGACGCGAACTCCGCGAGCAGCCGGCGCGCCACCACGGGGTCGAGCCACGCGTGCCCGGCGGCGACGTGGCGCACGGCTTCGCACAGCGCGCTCGGCGCGGTGTTCTTGAGCAGGAACCCGGAGGCCCCCGCCCGCAGCGCGTCGTGCACGGCCGTGTCGTCGTTGAACGTCGTGAGCATGAGCACGGCGGTGGTGAAGGCCTGATCGACCACGAACTCCTCGGAGACCAGGTGCCGGGTCGCGTACACGCCGTCGCTGCCGGGCATGCGGACGTCCATCACCACGACGTCGGGTCGCGCGGTGCGGGCCAGTTCCACCGCGTCGAACCCGTTGCCGGCCTGGCCGACGACGACCAGGTCCTCCTCGGCGTCGATGAGCATGGCCAGTCCGGCGCGCACGAGCGGCTCGTCGTCGGCGACGAGCACCCGGATCGGCTCGTGGTCACCCACCGAGGCCTCCGGCGGTCGCGGGTGAGCCGACGGCAAGCCGGCCTCCGGTGGGTAGCGTGGCGCGCACCGCGAAGGTCCCGTCGGCTTCGACGCCCGCGGTGAGGTGGCCACCGATCGCCCGCGCCCGTTCCCGCATCCCGAGCACCCCGTGCCCGGTCGCCAGGGCCCGGGAGGGTCGCCCCGCCACGTGGTTGACGACGGCCAGCTCGACGGTCGTGGGCCGCCACTCGACCGTCACGTGGACGGTGGTACCCGGTCGGGCGTAGCGGGTGGCGTTGGTCAGCGCCTCCTGCACGATCCGGTAACCGCACAGGTCCACCCCCGGTTCCAGCGGGTACTCCTCACCCGTCCGGGTCAGTTCGACCCGCAGGTCGTCGGTCTGCGTGCTCGCCACCAGGTCGTCGAGCCGGCCCAAGCCACCCAGCGACGACGGCCCGCCGGGTGCGCCCCCGAGTTCGGGACGCATGAGGCCCAACATGCGCCGCAGTTCGACTATCGCCTGCTGACCCAACGCGTCCACGTGCCCGAGCGCCTGCCGCGCGCGCTCGGGGTCGGCCCGGATGAACCGCGCCGCTCCCCCGGCCTGCAACAGCATCAGGGTGACCGCGTGCGCGACCACGTCGTGCAGGTCGCGCGCGATCCGCGACCGCTCGTCGGCCACCGCGTCCGCCGCGGCGCGCTCCGCCTCGATCCGGCGCTGCCGCAGGCTCCACCCCACCCATCGGCCGATGCCGAACGCGGCGCCGTTGAACACGACGAGCGCCGAGGTCACACCGATCAGCGCGTCCACCCGGTTCGTGGGCGGTTGTCGGCTGACCGTGTGGACCACGTTGACGGCCGCCGGGACCGCCGCGGCGAACAGGCAGGCGAGCGCACTCCTCGACTCGCACCGCTGCGCGACCGTGTAGAGGGCCACCCAGACGCCGAGGTTGGGGATGTAGGCGTGGAAGATCAGTGCGGCGGTCACGCTGTGCAGCGCCATGACGCCGAACACCGGGATCGGGTGGCGTCGACGCACCGCCAGCGCGAGGTAGCCGACCGCGGCGTACAGGGGTGCGGCCCAGGTGCCGAACTCGGCGTCGCGGCCGGGGCTCCAGGACATGAGCAGGTCGAGCCCGCACACGAGCAGCGCGACCACCCCGTCCACCAGGACGACCCGGCCGGGCAGGCGGAGCGCGGCCATCACGACCAACTCCCGACGCAGTCGTCACAGCACTTGAACACGCAGCACCACGAGCCGACCAGCTCACGCGGCGAAGAGAGGCGCTCGTGGACCGAGCCCGCCCGGCGTGCCCGCTCCCAGGAGGCCACCGCACCGAGGACCGGCACCACCTCCCGGTCGAGCAGGTCTCCCGGCACGGCGCCCACCGCGACCAGCGCCCGCCAGATGTCGACCTCGCCGGTCTCCCCGGCGAGGACGGCCTCGAACTCGTCGCGCTCGAACTCGCCGGCGTGCGGTCGGTGGCGCGAGCGGTGCGCCAACCGCAGGATGGCGGCGGCTCCGCCCGGTGCCCCGTCGAGCCCGACGACGTCCGCTCGCCGCACCCGAATTCGCTCCACCACGCCCGGTCCGGCGCGCCGGGCCGAGGCGACGAGCACCTCGAAGTCGACCTCCGGGTCGCGCAACCAGTCGAGCGGCGCGGGTGCGACGACGAGGTCGTTGGTGACCAGGACCGCCCATGACAGGTGCCGGTCGACCGCGTCACCGGCGGCGATCCGCTGGATCGACACCACTCCGGGACAGGACCAGTCCACGGCTTACCCCTTCCCCGTACTTGATGTGGACCATCTGGCGGTATGCATTAGCCGGTTCAGCCCACATCGGTCATTCACCGTAGTTGTCCCATCTCGGAGGGTGAACGTTACGACCGGTTTCCCGTCACCTCGGCGCAGCCGAGACGGCCGACGCGGGGCTGGAGGGCACGGACCTCAGCTCGGCGGTGACCGCCATCCCCACGGACAACAGCACCAACACGCCGCCGACCGCGAGGCACGGCTTCCTCGACGCCTTGTCGACCCGCGGCATCGATCCGCCCGAAAAGGTGAATCCCCCGCCCACGAGTCCGACCATGAGCAGGACCACGCCCGCACTGCCGATGATTGTCGCTACCGCGATCACGGCGCTCCCTCCCCGAACGACCGATGTGACGACACCAAGGTTGGCCGTCCGGGCGGTCGCGGTCATCGCCTCGGGTATGCGCTTTTCGCCTACCGCTACCGGGTCAGTCCCGCCGCGCGCGTACCCCGCCGGGCCCATGCTCCCGGCACGTCGTGCGGACGGCCCCGCGCGTGCGCGATCTTCTCCGTCACCCAACCGATGTTTCCGCATCAATGCGGCCTCATCGTGGGTCCATCGCACCGACGCCCGCACAACGACGTGTGCGGCCTCACCGGAAGGTGCACCCCGATGATCCACTCCGTACCCGCCGAGCACGCGGACGAGGCAGGCGCCCGGGCCGAGACCATGGCCAGGTTCCTGCGCGACGTACCCGTCCCCTTCACCCGCGTGCTGTCCCTGTGGGTGGGCTACCGCCTGCGCCGCGACCCCCGGCAACCCGACACCCGGCACCACCTCACCCCCCGACAGGCCCACCTGCTCGGCTTACCGCCGCACGCGGTGGTGACCAGGCGCGAGGGCTACCTCGTGCCCCACCTCGGCGACCACGGCCCGCGCCTCGCCGCGATCACCGCGCTGGTGCACCAGCGCGGCCTCGAGCTGGACGAGCCCGCCCGCGACGAGCTCGCCCGCGGCTACACCCCGCTCGGCGTGCTGGTCACCGGCGCCCACCGGGCCACCCACTACGCCACCACCACCCGTGCGCCCGACGACCCCGACTTCGCCGACCCGTTGCCCGACGACCCCGACGACGTGCCCGCCCTGTGGTGCCAGGCCACCCTGCTCAGCGCGGGCAGACCCGTGGCCCTCGTGCGGGAGACCGTCTACCGGGTGGCGTTCACCGGCCGCCGCCCACCCGACCTGACCACCCACCTGACCCCGGCGCCGCCCCGACTGGTGTCCTGATGCGCGCCCGGACCGCCGCGCTCGCCGCGACGACCGTGGCGGCGGGTTCCAGCGGGTACGTGGTCGCGGCGGTGTTGACCGAGGTGGCCGCCGACCACGGCGTCACCACGGCCGCGGCGGGCGGGACGATCACCGCGTTCGCCCTCGCCTACGCGGTCGGTTCACCCGTGCTGGCGATGCTCACCGCGCGGTTCGAACGGCGTGGCCTGCTGGTGACCGCGCTGCTGGTCGCCGCGCTGGGCAACGTCGGCGCGGCGCTGGCGCCGACGTTGGACCTGCTGCTGGCGGCCCGCGTGCTCACCGCGTGCGGCGCGGCGCTGGCCACCCCGGCGGCCACGGCGGTCGCCGCCCAGCTCAACCCTGGCCACAAGGCCAAGGCGATGGCGGTGGTGACGGCGGGCCTGACCGCGGCCACGCTGCTGGGCGTGCCCGCCGGGCGGTTCGTCGCCGACCGGCACGGCTACCGGGCGGCGTTCGTGCTGGTGGCAGTGTTGTGCGTGGTCGCGGCGCTGGTGGTGCGGTCGGCCGTGCCGCCGGTGCGCCCGGGACCGGCGGTCGGGTTCCGCCAACGGCTCGCGCCGCTGGCCGACCCGCCCGTGCAACGGCTGCTGGCCGTGTCGCTGCTGGCCTGCCTGGCCACGTTCAGCGTCTACGGCTACCTGGGCCCGATCACCGGCCACCCGCCCGACGGCGGTCACCTGCTCGCCTACGGCGTCGGGGGTGTGCTGGGCAACGCGATCGGCGGGGTCGCGGCGGACCGCCACGGGCCGCGCACGCCGTTGCTGGTGGCGCTGGGCGGCTGCGCGGCGGTGCTCGTGGTGCTGCCGACGATGCTGACCGGGCTGACGGCGTTCGTCGTGATGGCCGCGTGGGGCGCGTTGTTCTGGGCGTTCAACCCGCCCCTGTTCGCGGCCCTGGTGGCGGTGGACCCGGACCGGGCGAACCTCCTGCTCGCCCTGAACGCGTCCGCCATCTACACGGGCATCGCGGGCTCCGGTGTGCTCGGCGGGGCGGTGGCCGCGCCGGTCGTGCCCCTCGTCGGCGCCGCCGTCGCCGTCGCGGCCGCCGTGATCGCCGCCACGAACGTCGGAAGGAGGCTGGTGACGCGCTGATCGACGCGATCCGGGTTAGGTTGGCCCGCATGGCCGGAAAGGTGCCTTCGGTGGAGCTGGAGGTCGGGGACCGCGTCGTGCGGATCTCGAACCCGGATCGCGTCTACTTCCCCGCGCGAGGGGAGACCAAGCTCGACCTCGCCCACTACTACCTGTCGGTCGGCGACGGCATCGTGCGCGCGCTGCGCGAGCGGCCGTGCATGATGCACCGCTTCCCGTCCGGGGTGGCCGGCGAGAAGGTGCACCAGAAGCGGCTGCCCGGCGGCGCGCCGCCGTGGGTGCGGACCGTGCGCGTGCACTTCCCGCGGTACAACCGGCACGCCGACGAGCTGTGCGTGACCGACGTGGCCGACGTGGTGTGGGCCGTGCAGATGTCGACGGTGGAGTTCCACCCGTGGAACTCGCGCAGCGCCGACACGGAGAAGCCGGACGAGTGGCGCATCGACCTCGACCCGATGCCGGACTGCCCGTTCGACCGGGTGCGGCGGGTGGCGCACGTGGCGCAGGAGGTGCTGGCCGACCTGGGCGCGGTGGGCTGGCCGAAGACCTCGGGCGGGTCCGGGCTGCACATCTACGTGCGGATCAAACCGGAGTGGGGTTTCGCCGACGTGCGGCGGGCGGCGCTGGCGTTCGCCCGCGAGGTGGAGCGGCGCGCGCCCGACGACGTGACCACGGCTTGGTGGCGGCGCGACCGCGACCCGCGCAGCCTGTTCGTCGACTACAACCAGAACGCCCGCGACCACACGATCGCCAGCGCGTACTCCGTGCGCGGCGTGCCGGAGGCGACCGTGTCCACGCCCGTGCGGTGGGACGAGATCGACTCGCTGGACCCGCGTGACTTCACCATCGCCACGGTGCCCGCCCGGTTCGCGGAGCTGGGCGACCTGCACGCCGGGATCGACGACGCGGTGTTCTCGCTGGAGCCGTTGCTGGAGTGGGCCGACCGGGACGGGCTCGAGGTGCCGGAGTGACGCCCGCGCCGGCCCGGTGGTCGGGCGTCACCGCAGCACGCGAGGCCGCCGGCGACCCAGCGCGATGCCGTTCTCCACGTGGTGCAGGGCTTCGCGCTCGGTCCAGCCCTCGATGCCGTTGTGCCTCGCGGCGGCGGCCAGCAGCACCGCCATCGCGGTGGTCTCGTCCAACCAGCCCGCGCCGACCAGCTCGCCGAGCCGGCACGCCGCGGTGAACACGATGTGCGCGCGTGCGCCGGGGCGGGCTTCGCGCACGCGTTCGGCCTCGCCTTCCACCACCGCGGCGCGGTAGGCGTCGACCCGGCGCGGCGAGGACCGCTGGGTCGGGATCGGCAGGTCCTCGCGCGGCGGCGGGGTCAGCACGGCGACCAGCCACCTGGGCGCGGGCGCGACCGGCGCGTCGCGCAGCACCCGGTACCGGTGGTGGCCGAGCAGGGAACCGGCGGCGACCACGTACCCGCCGACGCCCCGCGTGTCGACGTGCGGCGCGATCCGGCCGGCGGTGTTGCCCAGCGGCACGTCCGGCGCCTGGAAGTAGCGGTGCTCTCCCCCGCTGGGCGTCGCCACCGTGTAGGTGTCGCGCGGGTCCTCGTCGCCGTGCTGCCAGGCGCGGCGGGCGAACGCCTCGCGGCCGTGCGGCACGTCGAGGTCCACCACCAGCAACCCGGCCGGGCCGCACGAGATGCCGACGTTGTAGGCCCGGCGCGACCACCAGTGCCGGATCCGGTCGCGGTCCAGGGTCGCCTCGTCGTCCCAGCCGCGCAGCGCGGGCGTCTTCCCGTGCGGGCGCAGCGGCATCACGGGCCAGCCTCGCGCGGCGGCGGCCAGCGCCGCCCGGTACCTGGTCATGCTCGTCCCCCCTTGTGTCGGGCAACGGGGGAAGCGCCGCCGATCTCCAGTCTGCCGGGGTCGACGCGCCCGGTACAGGGCCACCAGGACGCCGTGCACGGCTTCGTCACCTCCCGCGTCCTCGGCCTGGTCCCCCACTTGTCGCAAGGTCGCACCGCTACTTCCGCGATGACCTGCGCGGCGCGGTCGACGGCCGGGTGGCGGCCCGCGGCACGCCGGCAAGAAGGCGATAAGACGACGGACAACCCCCGCGTGCAGGACGGCGTTCATCCCATCGGGTAGTGATAATGACCTCCCGGTCCCATAACATGGTTCCAGGGGGCGCTATGAATCGCAATGAGGTCATGGAAGACGGTGACCTCGTCGAAAGATTTGCGCGCCGACTCCGGTTGTTCGATTCCAATGCCGATGGCATCGTGCGCCGCCGCGACGTGGCGGCGGTCGCCGAACGGCTGATCCGGGCATTCCGCGTCGACACCCAGTCGATCGGCGCCGAACGGATCCGCAGCGCGTACGAGATGCTGTCGCTGGCCTTGCTCGCGGACTTCGGCGACCTGGCGCGGGACGAGGTCGCGGTGCCCGGGTTCACTCAGGCGCTGGCGGCCGACCACGCCCGGATGGCCGGCCTCGGCCGCCGGATCGCCCGCACCGACGCCTGCGCGGTGCGCGAGTGCCTCGCGCCGATCGGCGCGGCCGTGAAGGCGGAGCAGGTCGCCGAGGTGATCGTGGTGCTCGGCGCGCACCCGGGCCACCAGCCGGTGATCCAGCAGGCGCTGGAACGCGACGGCGAGCTGATCCGGTTGGCGGCCGCGATCCGCCCGTTCTCCGACCACTTCACCGGTTGTGGCTACCACGGGCTCTACGGTCGGCCATAAGGTCGCGGACATGGCGGAATCGGACGACCAGTACGACGCGCTCGGCGAGCTCTACGAGCGCACCAAGCACATCCCGACCGGGTTGGCCGAACGCGCCACGCTCCTGGCCGCGCTGCCCGACCTGCGCGGGAAATCGGTGCTCGACGTCGCCTGCGGCACCGGCTTCTACCCGCGCGAGTTCCGCCGCCTCGGCGCGGACCCGGTGGTCGGCGTCGACTCGGCGAACGAGATGCTCGCCCACGCGCGAGAGGCGGAGCGCCGCGCGCCGCTCGGCATCACCTACCACCGGCACGACGCCGACGCGTTGCCGGTGCTGGGCGTCTTCGACGTGGTGACCGCGATCTGGCTGCTCGGGTACGCCGAGGACGAGGCCGCGCTCGACCGGATGATCGGCAACCTGCGCGCGAACCTCGCACCCGGCGGCACGCTCGCCGTGCTGGTGCCCAACCCCGACCCGGACTGGGACGTGCTCGCCGACTACGCCCGCTACGGCTACGAGGTCGTCCGCACGGGGCCGTCCGGCGCGCGGCAGCCGGTGGTGGTGCGCGTGCTCGGCGAGCCGCCGTTCGACTTCGACTCGTTCTATTGGCTCGGCGGCGTGGTCGAGGCCGCGCTGACCCGCGCCGGGCTGCACGACGTCACCCGGCACGCCACCGTGATCCCCGAGGACGGGCGCGGTGAGGAGTTCTGGGGTCCGCTGCGCCGCAGCCCGAGCTTCGCGGTCTTCACCGCTCGCGCCTGATCCCGGTCCCGCTGTCGGACCCGGATGGCAGGATTTCCCCGTGACCGTTCCCGCAGTGCTGCGCACGCTGGCCCGGCTCAGCGCGTCCGAGCAGCCGCAGCGGGTGCAGCTCGACCTGACCAAGACGGCCGGGCTGGTGTGGATGGGCGCCGACGAGTCCGCGTGGCGCACCCTCGCCGAGGGTGGGCAGCTGCCGAGGTGGACGCCGGTGCCGTGGACCGCGCGGCCCGACCAGCACGCGACCGTCGACCGGCTGGCGTCGTTCGACGCGCTGCACCAGGAAGACCGGCTGCTGCGGCTGGGGTGGGCGTTCCTGTGCGGACCGACGACGATCAACGGCCAGCGCAGGCGCGTGTGCCTGCCGTTGGTGTCGCGGCCGGTCCGGCTGCACCCGGCGGGGTGGCGCGCCTACGTGTTCCAGGTCGCCGGTGACCTCGGGATGTTCCCGTTGCTGGACGACTGGTCCAAGGCGGCGGAGCTGGAGACGCGGCTGGCGAAGGGCACCGAGTGGATCAAGGCGACGTTGGCCGCGAGCGGGTTCGACGACGTCCCGGTGCTCGGGCCGAAGCACGACCCGCGCGGGCTGATCGGCGGTGACCGGTTGGTCGTCGTGGCCGGGGCCGGGCTGCACGCCGGCGAGCCGGTCGTCAGCACCGAGCGTGGCGCCGCGCTCTACACGTGGGCGCGCCGCAGCGGCGTGGAGCAGACCGCGCTGGCGGGGCTGTACTCGTCGGCCGAGGACGTCGCGGTCGACCACGACGACGTGGTGCACGGCGCGTTGCCGTTGAGCCCGAGCCAGCGGGCGGCGGTGGTGGCGGCCCGCACCGCGCCGGTGACCGTGATCGGCGGGCCGCCCGGCAGCGGCAAGACCCACACGCTGGCCGCGATCGCGCTGGACGCGGTGGCGTCGGGCCGTTCGGTGCTGCTGGCCAGCCGGACCCGCAACGCCGCCGACGTGCTCGGCGAGGCGCTGCGGCACGCGGGCGGGCCGGTGCCGGTGCTGTTCGGCGACTCCGAGCTGCGGCAGGAGATGGCGCGCGACCTGAGCGCCGGGCTGGCCGCCACCACCGTGAAGGGCGAGCTGGACCAGCTCGACCGGAGCAGGCAGAGCGCCGTCGCGGCGGTCGCGCGGATCGAGCGCGCGGTGCGCGAGGCGTTGCGGGACGAGGAGCTGGTCGAGGCGGCGGTGCGGTTCGAGGCGTTGATGCCGGGGCATCGGACCGTGACGCCGCGCGCGTTCGACGAGGGTGTGGACTTCGAGCGGCTGCACGGGCTGCTGCGCCCGCGGCACGGACTGTTCGGCGGGTGGCGGACGCGGTGGGCGCTCCGGTCGGCGCGGCGGCTGACGGGCGCGGCGGACGACGTGGACCTGGCGGACCTGGAAGCGGCGGTGCGGGCCGCGGAGCAGTCCGCCGCGCAGGTCCGGGTCGCCGCGAACGGCGGCACGTCGCTCGACGCGCTGCGCGGGCTGCTGGCCGAGGAGGACGCGCGCGGGCACACCGCGATCGCCGCGTGGCTGGCCACCCTGGCGGTGAGCCGTCGTGGCGCGGGGCCGCGGCGCGCGGTGGCGGCGTTGGCGACGGCGTTGCGGTCGGGCCGGGCGGCGCGGCGGCGGGCGTTGGCGGACGTCTCGACCTCGGACCTGGTGCAGGCCCTGCCGCTGTGGGTGGGCACGTTGGCCGACGTGGAGGACATCCTGCCCGCCGTGCCCGGCGCGTTCGACCTGGTCGTGATCGACGAGGCGAGCCACGTGGACCAGCCGCTCGCGGCGCCCGCGCTGCTGCGCGGCAGACGGGTGGTGATCGGCGGCGACCCGCGTCAGCTGCGGCACGTGTCGTTCGTCGGCGAGCAGGCCGTGCGCGAGGCGTTGACCGCGGAGGGCACGGAGTCGTTGGCGGACCGGCTGGACGTGCCGAAGGTCAGCCTGTTCGACGCGGGCGCGGCGGCGGCCGGCGTGCACTGGCTGACCGAGCACCACCGCTGCGCGCCGCACCTGATCGGGTTCGCCGCGACCCGGTTCTACGAGGGCCGGATCGCGCTGCTCACCACGCACCCTTCGATCGCGGACGTGGACTGCATCGACGTCGAGCACGTGGCGGGCGTCCGCGACGACAAGGGCGTGAACGAGGTCGAGGTGGACGCGGTGCTCGCGCACCTGCGTCGCCGCATCGCCGCCGGCGTCCGCTCGATCGGCGTCGTGACGCCGTTCCGGGCGCAGGCGGACGCGCTGGAACAGGCCCTGCTCGACCGGCTCAGCCTGGAGGAGATCACCACGGGTGGGGTGCGGGTCGGCACCGTGCACGGCGTGCAGGGCTCGGAGTTCGACGAGGTCGTGATCAGCCTGGCGTTGACCGACGCCGACCGGCCGGCGGCCTGGCGGTTCGCCAACGACCGCAACCTGCTGGCCGTGCTCACCACGCGGGCGCGGCGGCTGGTGCACGTCATCACGTCGGCCGCCGAGCCGGTCGGGCTCCTCGGCGAGTACCTGCGGCACGCCGAGGTCCCGCCGACCGAGACCGAGGGCGTCGCGCCGTCCGACGAGTGGACCGCGCGGTTGGCGGCGGAGCTGACCGGGCTCGGCCTGGCGGCGCGCACCGGCTACCCGGTCGGCCAGTGGCGGGTCGACCTGGTGGTGGGCGAACGCGGGTCGGCCGTGGCCCTGGACACCCGGCCGCACCCGGACGGCGCCGCGGCGCACCTCGCCCGCTGGCGTGCCCTGCGCGGCGCGGGCTGGCGGGTGCACGACGCGTTCCCCAGCCGCTTCGGCGGCGACCCGGCGCGGGCCGCGGTGGAGTTGGCGCAGGAACTCGCGCCGGCGTCGACTACGCCCGCTCGCGCAGCCAGTCCAACGCCGACGGAGCGGACGTGACGATCGAGACGTGGCCGTCCTCCGGCGAGAGCCGCAGTTCGGCCGCGGGGCACCGGCGGGCCAGCCACTCGGCGTGCGAGCTGGGCACGACGCGGTCACGCAGACCGTGCAGCAGGAGCACCGGCGCGGTCACGTCGGCGGGGTCGAACCCCCACGGGTTGACGTAGGCCAGGTCGTCGTCGATCCACGCGTCCGGCCGTCCCGCCCGCACGGCCGGGCCCACGACCTCGTCGAACCACGACCACTCGCCGGCGAGGGCGGCGAAGTCCGCCTCGGTGAACTCGGGGTCGTACCCGACGCCCGACGCCTCGAACCGCTCCTTCACCGCACGTCCGGCCTCCGCCGCGCGCAAGGACGCCACGCCCGAGGCCGCCATGCCCGCGAACCAGTCGAGCCCGTCCGCGCGGAAGGGCGCGAGCCCGGCCAGGCTGACCACGCCGAGCACCCGGTGCGGAAGCAGCGCGACACACGCCAGGGCGTGCGGCCCGCCGCCGGAGTACCCCACCACGGCGAACCGGTCGAGGCCCAACGCGTCGGCGACGGCGGCGGTGCAGGTCGCGGCTGAGGCGATGTCCCGACCGGGGTTCGGCGTCGACCCGCCGTAGCCGGGGCGGTCGTAGGACACCCAGCGGAGGCCGAGCCGTTCGGCGGCGGGGAAGAGCGGCGCGGGAGGCGCGCCGATGTTCGGCGTGCCGTGGTGCCAGATGACGGCGAGATCGCCCGCGCCGGTGTCGTACGCGTGCAGCGTGCGGCCGTCGTCCAGGGCGATGTCGATCTCCGTCAGCACGGGCGGAGCCTAACAGCGGATAAGATCGCGCCTCGTGTTCGACGAGCGGTGGACGGTGGTCCCGGATCGGCCGGTCACCACCAGGTGGGCCACCCGTCGGGCGGAGAAGCTCGTGCTGGGCGTCGTGCACAACGTGACGTCGGCGACGCGCCTGTTCGACGTGCTGCCGCTGATCGCCACCGACCCGAGGGTCCAGGTGCTGTTCGCCTGCACGGGGTCGTCCGCGTTCACGCCCGGCACGGCCGAGCACCTGGCCGACCTCGGCGTGCTGACGATCGACTGGGCGCAGGCCGAGCGGACGCGGTTCGACCTGGCCATCGCGTCCAGCTACGGCGGCCCGCTGGAACGGCTGCGCGCACCGCTCGCGGTGTTGCCGCACGGCATGGGCTACAACAAGTACCTGGAAGTCGGGGATCGGAAACCGGTTTTCGGGTTGTCTCCCGAATGGCTGACCCACCGCGGTCGGCTGATCCCGTCGAGCGTGATCCTCTCGCACACCGAACAGCTGGACCGGCTGCGGTCGAGCTGCCCGCAGGCCGTTCCGGCGGCGGTCGTCGCGGGCGATCCGTGCTTCGACCGGATGCTGGCCAGCACGCCGCTGCGCGAGACGTACCGGGCGGCGCTGGGCGTCGGGCGCGGTCAACGCCTGGTGGTCGTGTCCTCGACGTGGGGCCCGGGCAGCCTGTACGACCAGGCGTCGGACGTGGTGCGCCGGCTGCGGCTGGAGCTCCCGCTGGACGAGTACCGGATCGCGCTGGCGCTGCACCCGAACACCTGGTTCGGCCACTCGCCGTGGCAGATCCGGATGTGGCTGGACGAGTGCGAACGGGCCGGGGTCGTGGTGCTGCCGCCGGAAGAGGGGTGGCGTGCCGCTCTCGTCGCGGCGGACGTGGTGGTCGGCGACCACGGCTCCGTCACGTTCTACGGCGCGGCCCTGGGTGTGCCGGTTCTGCTGGCAGCCGCTGCTCACAACGCCGTGGACCCCGCGTCGGCCGTGGGTCGCTTCATCGACAAAGCCGACCGGCTCACCCTCGACCGACCGCTGCGCGAACAGCTGGATGCCGCCAAGTTGAGCTATGAAGTCGAGGCGATCGCGGCGCTGGTCAGTTCGGTGCCGGGACAGGCAGCGACGCTGCTGCGCACCGAGTTCTACCGGTTGCTACAGCTGCCCGAGCCACCGCAACAGCCCGAGGTCCGCACACTCCCTGTCGCCCACGTGCCCGCAACACCGATCGTGCACCAGTGGGTCACCATCGAACTCGAGCGGCCCGCGCGGGCGAGGGCGATCCGGTTTCCCGTCGATCTCCGTCACGGCGCGCCACCCGACTGCCACCTGGTCGTGGGCGTGCACAGTCCGAACGCTGCTCTGCTGCAGAGCGCCGAGATCGTCGTACAGGACGATGCCGGTGATGCCGAACGATGGATCTCAGCGATGTTCGGCGCTTTGCCCGGCCTCGGGCTCGCGTCCATGCCAGACGACACCGGACGGTGGCTCGTCGGAACGCGGGACGGCACGATCCTCGCGTTCTCCGGCACAGCTCAGACAGGATGGGTCTGGGCGTCCGTCGTGTACGCCTGGCAGCAGGCGGCAGTAGCGTTCCAGTCAGAGGTCACCATCGTGCTGGGCAACCATGAGTTCACCGCCGAGGTGACTCAGCTCAGGACGGCCAGACGCTGAGCGGTGTGGGTCAGGGCGTTCACGAACCCGTGCTTCTTGCAGAGTGCGATCGCTTGTTCGTAGAGAACTCTTGCCGCATCACCGCTGGTCAGGTCGCCGAGCACCTCGAGCACGTGGGCATGGTCGAACGGCCAATTCTGTTCGACAGTGATGGCCCGTGCCTGTTCCAGACTTTCCCGGGCCTGCCGCATCAGCCCGGACTCAGCCAGCTTGCGGCCTTGCCAGGTCATGATCTTCGCGATGTTCCGCAGCTCTGGTGTCGCCAAGCCGCGGAACCCGACCAACGCCTGATCGAGCAGCGCGATGGCCACCTCGGGCGGTTCCGCCTTCGCCAGGTGAAACCTCGCCAGAGCGATCCGCCGTGGATCACCGACCGCCTCCGCCAACTCCAGATTCCGCCGGAGCATCGTGCGCGCGTCATCCACGTCTTGACGAGCCAGTCGAGCGAGGCCGGCGCATTCCAGCGCAGTCGCCTCGGCCTCGATGTCCCCCGCCCGGCGCGCGATCTCGATCGCCGAAAGACAACCGGCGATGGCCGTGTCGGTATCGCCTAAGTGAAGCTGGGCAAACCCCATCTGCGCCATCAACACCGATTGCACCACGGCGCCGCCTGTGTGTTCCGCCGCGTGTACGCCGAGCTGGTTCGTGGCCAGCAGGTCGTCGTAGTATTTGCCGGGCTCGTACAACGCCCAGAGCACCAGGCTCAGCACCACAACCTCTTCAAGCGCGCCGTCTTCATAGGCGGCGGCAACCAAGTCACGCAGATTTGTCCGCTCACGCTCGAACCAAGCCCTGGGATCACGCGAGGCGGTATGTGTGGACTCCGGTCGCACGTGGGGGAACAGTCTGCGCCGCCACGCCCGCTGCCCCATGATCGCATCTTCCGCGGTCACCGCGCCTGTCACATACCAGTCGATCAATCGCCGCCGGACGGCGTTCTGCTCGGCCTGGTCCACCACCCTGCCGACCTGCGCAGCGTGCCGGCGCACGAGCTTGTGCGCCACCAACCGGCCGGCAACGGGGATCTCCGCCACTCGCATGGACACAAGTTCACGCACTGCACGGCGAATGCCCACCTCATCGACACCGATACCTGCCGCGAGGGAGGCAACCGACACGTCGTTCGCGCCCGGATGCGCCCCCAATGCCCGGTAGAGAGCTTGTCCCGGTGGACTCAACCGTGCGTATGTGGCGTCGAACAACGAGCCCAAGGTCGACTCGTCGCCGATCGCCACGGAAGTGATACCGAACTCAGGATCAGCCAATTCCTCGAGCAAGTCGACCAGGGACAAGATCGGTTGTTCCGCGAGCAATCCACCGACCAGGCACAGGGCAACCGGCAGACCGGCGCACAACTCCAGGACTGCTCGTAGAGCGCGACCATCGTCGTACACCCGATCGCCGGCGAACTGCCACAGCAACTGGGCTGCCACGTCAGGCTCCAGGAGATCAATGTCGATCAGCGTGGCTCGCTCCCGCGCCAGAACGCCGAATGCCCCCTGTCCGGTGACGACCACGACCGAGCGACCCGGGCCGGGCAGTAGCAAACGGACCTGGGCGGGCGAGATCACGTCGTCGAGGAACACGGCCAACGACAGTCCGTACGTGACTGAACGGAACATCGCCGCCCTTGAGGACACGTCCGGCGGCAGATTCCCGCGTTCGACCCCAAGTGAGACCAGGAATTCTCCCAAGATCTCCGAGGGCGTGCGCTGGTGGCTCCAAGTGCCCAGGCTCGCGTAGAGCTGGCCGTCGGGGAACATCTCCTGAACGTTGTGGAGCCAGGCCGTCGCCACCGTCGACTTGCCGCTTCCTCGTGGTCCGAGCACTACTTTGATCACCGGGTCATCCAGCGGCGGCCGGTCGGCGACGCCGTTGTGCAGCTCGGCCAGTACGCGGACCTGGTTGAGCAGGTCGATGCGCGGCGGCAGTTGATGGGGAACTTTGGTGGCGGACCAGTTGACGTGCACGCCGCCGTTGACTTGCCCGGCCTGCACCACGAAACGCGCGGACCCGTTGAACTCGTTACGCGCTGACCGCTCGTCGGCGACCATCGTGACCTCCGCAAACCCCCGCTGAGGGCAAGATCGTCCTGCCAGCGTACCGCCGGGATCAACAGGCTGCGGCCGGTTCGCCACGGAGCGTCAACACGGGTGGTCGTCGGAACGTGATGGAGATCGTGGTTTGACCCGGCCGGCGAACGGTTACCTCGTGCGTGCGCCTTGAGCAGACAGGGTGCCGGAGGAGCGTGCGATGAACATGGTGGACCTGCCTGACGACGGGCTCGACCTGGAGCTGGGCGGCGTCCAAACACCCGACGGCATCGCCGGTTGGGTGCGACAGGTCGCTTATGAGGTGAACGGGCACCGCGTCGCCGAGCTCGCGTCGATCGCCACCGAACTGGTGGGCAACGCGCGGCGGCACGCCGAGGGGCCCTGGCGGGTGCGGTTGCTGCGGGTCGACGAACGGCAGGTCGTGCGGGTCGAGGTGGAGGACCGCAGTCCCAGCCTGCTGCCGGTGCTGGGCAGACCGGACGACCCGACCGCGGGCGCCGGGCTGCTGCTGGTCAACCGGCTGTCCGTGCGCTGGGGGTTCGACCACCACGAGGACCGCAAGGTGGTGTGGGCGGAGGTGCCCACCGGGTGACGGCGCGGGGGGGGGGGGGGGGGGGGGGGGGGGGGGGGGGGGGGGGGGGGGGGGGGGGGGGGGGGAGGGGGGGGGGGAGGGGGGGGGGGGGGGGGGGGGGGGGGGGGGGGGGGGGGGGGGGGGGGGGGGGGGGGGGGGGGGGGGGGGGGGGGGGGGGGGGG
>NZ_JBVJVK010000036.1:0-83780 GCF_055603705.1 Actinosynnema sp. NPDC037264
GCTTTCGCTTTCCCAAACGAGGGGTTCGTGTCATCCCGCCGACCTGGCTTTGCCCTACCGCGCGTGTCAAGGGGGCTGTGCGTCCTTTGCCCGGTCGTTCACTGATGTCCGCCCCCTTGATACGTGTGGTAGCCCGGAGGGAGGTCGGTGGGATGACACGGAGCCCGGACCAACGACGGACCCGGAACAGGACCGCAAAACCAGGGGTCATCCTGCTGATCTGCCCGTCCGGCGAGGACGCTTTTAATCTTTTGAAGCATTCGCGCTCAGACGGATCAGACGGGTAGGACGAATCAGGTATCAGACGGTCAGCACCAGCTTGCCGAATACCGCACCGCCCTCCAAAGCCCGGTGGGCGTCGGCGGCACGGGCGATCGGCAGCACGTCGTGCACGACGGGCTTGACCTGGCCGGACGCGATCAGCGGCCACAAGTGCTCCCGCACCTCGGCCACCACGCGACCCTTCCCGCTCGGCCCGTCCACGGGCCGGAACCGCAGGCCCGTCGCGGTCACGCTGCCGCGCTTGGACAGCAGCTTGCCGATGTTCAGCTCGCCCTTCACCCCGCCCTGCATCCCGATGATCACCAGCCGGCCGTCCGGCGCGAGGACGTCCACGTTGCGGCCCAGGTAGGCCGCGCCCATGTTGTCCAGCACCACGTCCGCCCGACCGACCTCGGCCACGAAGTCCTGCTCGCGGTAGTCCACCAGGACGTCCGCGCCCAGCTCGGCGCACCGCCGCAACCGCTCCGCCGACCCCGCCGTGACGGCCACGCGCGCGCCGAGCGCCTTGGCGACCTGGATGGCGTGCGTGCCGATGCCACCCGCGCCACCGTGCACGAGGAACGTCTCACCGCCGCGCAGACCGGCGACCATCACCACGTTCGACCACACCGTGCACGCCACCTCCGGCAGCGACGCCGCCGTCACCAAGTCGACGCCCTCCGGCAGCGGCAGGAGCTGGGCGGCCGGGACGACGACCCGCTCCGCGTAGCCACCACCGGCCAGCAGCGCGCACACCTCGTCACCGACCCGCCAGCCCGTGACGCCGTCGCCGAGCGCCGCGACCGTGCCCGAGCACTCCAGCCCCAGCACGTCCGACGTGCCCTCCGGCGGCGGGTAGTGGCCCTGGCGTTGCAGCAGGTCGGCCCGGTTCACCGCGGTCGCGGCCACGTCCAGCAGCACCTCGCCGGGCCCCGGTGCGGGATCACGAACCTCCGCCCAATCCAGCACGTCCGGACCGCCTGGTTCACGAATGGTGATCGCGCGCATGGCCCGACGGTAATCCGGTCGCACGCCGGACGCGCGGTCGCCACCATCGACCGGCATGGACCACTGGCCGTTGCACGACCTGGTGCTGCGCACCCCGCGCCTCGAACTGCGCCCTGACGACGACGAGAGCCTGACCGAGCTCGTCGACCTGGCCCTCGACGGCGTCCACCCGCCCGACCGGATGCCGTTCGGCGTGGCGTGGACCGACGCCCCGCGCGAGCGGCTCGGCATCAACACCCTCCAGCACTACTGGCACGTGCGCTCCACGCTCTCGCCGCAGCGGTGGACGGTGAACTTCATCGTGCGCCTGGACGGCCGCGTGGTCGGCCAGCAGTCGCTCGGCGCCGACGACTTCCCGGTCCTGCGCGAGGTCACCAGCGGCTCGTGGGTCGGGTTGCGGCACCAAGGGCGCGGCATCGGCACGGAGATGCGCGCCGCCGTGCTGGCGTTCGCGTTCGACCACCTCGGCGCGGTGGCGGCGCGGTCGAGCGCGTTCGACGACAACCTCGCCTCGCACGGTGTGAGCCGCCGGCTCGGCTACCGGCCGGACGGCACGTTCGCCCAGGTCAGGCGCGGCGAACCGGCGCGGCAGACCCGCCTGCTGGTCACCCCGGGCACGTTCCGGCGACCCGACTGGGCCCTGGCGGTGACCGGCGTCACGCCGTGCTTGCCCCTGCTCACGGGCTGCGAACCCACCGAGTGACGGATTGCGCTCGTCGCGGCGGCTTGTGAGGGTTCGGCATCCGAGTGAAGGGGAACTCGATCATGTCAGCAAGAACCGGGATCCGACGCGCGGCGATCCTCGCGGCGTCCGCCTCCCTCGCACTGGTCGCCGTTCCGGCCGTCAACGCCGCGTCGGCTTCGACGCTCGACGGGCCGAGGTTGGCCGAGAACCTGACCAGGAACGTCACCGCGGAAGGGGTCAACCGCCACCTGATCGCCTTCCAGCGCATCGCCGACCGCAACGGCGGCAACCGCGCCGCGGGCACGTCCGGCTACGACGCCAGCGTCGACTACGTCGCGGGCAAGCTGCGCGGCGCGGGCTTCCACGTGACCACGCCGGAGTTCACCTACCCGGTGCAGATCACCGACGCCGCGATCGCGAAGGTCGGCTCGACCACCTACGAGAACATCCCGCTCGAGTTCTCGCCGCAGACGCCCGTCGGCGGCGTCACCGGCCCGCTGCGGGTCGTGCCCGAGGACGCGACCCCGGGCTGCGAGGCGAGCGACTTCGCCGGGCAGGACTTCACCGGCGGCATCGCCCTGATCCGCCGCGGCTCGTGCACGTTCGACGTCAAGCACCGCAACGCGGCCGCCGCGGGCGCCATCGCGGTGATCATCTCCAACAACCGCGAGGGCACGCTGGCGGGTGTCACGCTCGGCGCGCCGGGCGTCGTGCCCACCGGTGGCGTCACCCAGGCCGACGGCAACGCGCTGGCCCAGCTCGGCGGCCAGGCCGTGACCGTCGACCTGCGCTACCACGAGGAGGACCGCGTCTCGCGCAACGTGATCGCGCAGACGAAGACCGGCCGCACGGACAACGTCGTGATGGCGGGCGCCCACCTCGACAGCGTCGAGAACGGCGCGGGCATCAACGACAACGGCACCGGTTCCGCGGGCCTGCTGGAGACCGCGCTGAAGCTCGGCGGCTCGCCGAAGGTCAACAACGCCGTCCGGTTCGGCTGGTGGGGCGCGGAGGAGCTCGGCCTGGTCGGCTCGACGAAGTACGTGCAGTCGCTGACGTTCGAGCAGCAGCTCGACATCGCGCTGTACCTGAACTTCGACATGATCGGCTCGCCCAACGCGGCGTACTTCGTCTACGACGGCGACGACTCCGACGGCGTCGGCGCGGGCGCGGGCCCGTACGGCTCCGCGCAGATCGAGCAGGCGTTCGTGGAGTACCTGACGGTGGCGAAGGGCGTGCAGACCGAGGGCACCGACTTCACCGGCCGCTCGGACTACGGCGAGTTCATCCTCCAGGGCATCCCGGCCGGTGGTCTGTTCACCGGCGCCGAGGGCGTCAAGACCGAGGCGCAGGCGGCGAAGTGGGGTGGCACGGCCGGTGTCGCCTACGACCCGAACTACCACGGCTCCGGTGACACCCTGGGCAACGTGGACCGCGTCGCCCTCGACCGCAACTCCGACGCGTTGGCGTGGGTGACGGCCTCGTACGCGATCAGCACGGAGAGCGTGAACGGCGTGCCGGCGCGGTCGGAGCGCGCTGCGGCGCGTGCGGCGTCCACGCGTTCGCTGCACGTGGAGGAGCACCACCACTCGCACGCCGACGTGGCGTAGGTCACAGCCGAGCGGGTAACGGAGACCGGTCTCCCCCACGGGAGGCCGGTCTCTTCCCGTCCACCCGGGAGTGTCCACAAACGACGAACGGGTGCGTCGGTGATCGACGTCGGTTAGGTTGCGGCCACCCGAATCCACCACTCAGGGGGGCTGGTCTTGACTCTCTCGAAGCGCGTGGTCGCGCGAAGATCCCTTGCCTTCGTCGCGGCGCTCGCGGTCACCGCGACCCTGTCCGCCGCCGCCCGGGCCCAGGACCCCGGGACGTCGCCGGTCGCGGCCGAGCCCGTCCTCACGACCTCCAGCCCCGAAGCGCCACCGGTCCAGGCCCGGCCGGCCACCGCCCAGCCGACCGGATCGCAGCAAGCAGCCGCGCCCGCGGCCTCCTCTCCGACGGCCGCCGCCGCGAAGCTCGCCATCTCGGCCACCGTCGGCGCGGGCCCGTTCCTGGTCGGCGAGCAGATCCCGGTCGAGGTGACGCTCTCCAACACCGGTGACGCCGACGCCACCGGCGTGAAGGCCGACGGGTACTCGAGCTCCGGGTCCACCTTCTTCATCCAGTCCTCCGAGTGGGGCGACCTGGCCCTTTCCGGCCCCGGCGTCATCCTGCCCGCCGGGCGGCAGCGCGGCCTCACCGTCCGCGGCGAGGTCCAGGGCTGGAGCGGCGCGCCGGTGGCGAAGTTCTCGATCTGGCAGGGCAACGCCTCGGTCACCGAGGTCAAGCTGCCGCTCCCGGTCCGCGACCCGTCCTCCGCCGCGGACACCCTGGCCGGCCTCGTCTACGGCGACCGCAACGACAACGGCGCGCCGGACGCCGGCGAGGCCCTCCAGGGCGTCCGGGTGACCGCCACCACGAACGGCCCGCCGTGGACGAGGCTGGAAGCGACCACCGGCGCCGACGGCCGGTTCCGGTTCGCGGACCTCCCGGTGCAGGTCTACGGGCTGTACACGGACAACGCGCCGGACGGCTGGGTCATCGAGCAGCCGAACTCCTCCGTCGCGGTGGACGGGAGCGGTTCGGCCGCGAACCTGCTGCTGCGCGGTCAGCGCCCGCTGACCGACTACCTGTCCGCGGCCATGCGGTTCACGCAGGACGTCTACCGGGTCGGTGACCGGGCCGAGGTCGCGGTGACGCTGACCAACATCGGCACCGCGGACCTGACCGGGATCAAGGCCGACTGCCAGCGGGCCAACGACGGAGGGCCTGAGCTGCGCGACCTCACCTTCGGCGACCTGGCTCTGGGTGGGCCGGGCGTGACGGTGCCCGTGGGCCAGTCCCGGGCCTTCACCATCAGCGGCACCGTCTCCGAGGTGGCGGCCGAGTACGGCGCGGCGGACCACCTGTGCGAGTTCGGCCCCGGCGACGGCCGCCGCGAGGGTCTCCCGCGGGCCTACGCCGTGGCCAAGGTGCCCGGCCCGGCCGTGACGCTGCGCATGGCCTTCTTCGAGGACCGCGACGGCGACGGGATCGGCGAGACGGGCCGCATGCTCACCGGCGCGGCGATCATCCTGAGGGACGCGGTCACGGGCGAGGTCGCGGCCCAGGCCCGGACCGACGCGCAGGGGCGCGTGCGCTTCGAGAACCTGCCCTCCGGGCCGTACAAGGTGCGCGTCTACGGCGCCTGGAAGCAAGGCGGCTACGACGCTGTCGTGTTCGCGGGCACGTGCCGGAGCTGCCAGGAAGAGCTGTGGACGGGTGCCGTGCCCGCCCCGGACGTGACGAACACGCGTCGTACCGGCGGGTGACCCGGCGCACCGCCTGACCTGGTGATCCGACCCTTGTCCCGCCCGGCGGGACAGGGGTCGGGCAGCACGCGCGGTGACCGGGTCGACGGGGGTCAACCCCACGGTGGTGGTGTCAGGGGTCTCAGCGTCGGCTACCGTACGACCGTGGACAAGACTGACGGTCAGGACTACACCGACCGGCTCGCGCGCCTGCAGAACCTGCCCTGGAAGCGTGTCCTGAACGTCCAGGCCCCGTACCGGTGGAACGTGCGCCGCATCTTCGGCGAGCGGGAGGTGCTCGACGTCGGCTGCGGCATCGGGCGCAACCTCAAGCACCTGGAACCCAACGGCGTCGGCGTCGACCACAACCCCCACTCCGTGCAGACCTGCCGGGACATGGGGCTGACCGCGTTCACCACGGACGAGTTCTTCGAGACCGAGTACGCCAAGCCCGGCCGCTTCGGCGGCATCCTGGCCGCGCACCTGGTCGAGCACATGCCGCGCCCGGAAGCCGTGGAGATCCTGCGCGGCTACGTCGACTTCCTCGCGCCGGGCGGCCTGCTGGTGCTCATCTGCCCCCAGGAGCGCGGTTACGCGTCGGACCCCACCCACGTGGCGTTCACCGACCTCGACGGCCTCGCGGACGTGACCTCCCAGCTCGGGCTGGTCGAGCGCGACCGCATGTCCTTCCCGTTCCCCAGGGCTGCCGGGAAAGTGTTCACCTACAACGAATTCGTGCACGTCGCGGTGAAGCCGGAGAACTGAGAAGCCGACCGCATTTCACTTTCGGCTGTCGTACCCCTGAGGTAGTGTCCGGCCCGTTCGGTCGAGTCGGGGGCTCGTCCCACAGGGGGGTCGCGCTGTGCGCTGCCGACGTCCGCGTGTCTCTGTCACGGACTGGCTGGTAGACCGACGCCTTCCATTCGTCTTGCAGTCAGGAAAGAGGATCATGCGTCGTTCCGCAGCGCTGCTGGTCGCCACCGCGGCGACCGCCGCCGTGGTGGCGGTCGCGGCTCCGGCCACCGCCGAGCCCGCGTCCGTCCACAATGGAGACCAGGTCGCCCGGGCCGAGCTGTCGCTCGACCGCGCCGGCCGTTCCGCCCGCCCGTACGGCACGAAGGCGACCGAGGCCAACGGTCAGGAGGCCAACGGTCAGGAGGCCGGCGCCGAGGAGTACCTGGGCACGCGGTTCATCCCGTCCGCGCCCAGACGGATCCTGGACACCCGCAGCGGCCTCGGCCGCGGCGGCAGCACCGCGCCGGTCGGCCCGGGCGGCAGCATCGTGGTGCCCGTCACCGACGCCCCGGTGTACACCCTGGCGGTCGTGCTGAACGTGACCGGCACGTCACCGACCGGGAACACGTACGTGACCGTGTGGGAGGGTGGCGCCGACATCCCCCGGCCGGAGGTGTCGACCCTGAACCTGGTGCCCGGTGAGACCCGCGCCAACTCGGTCACCACCTGGGTGTCGATCGACAACACGATCAGCATCTACAACAACGCGGGCAGCACGCACCTGATCGCCGACATCGCGGGCTACTACGTCCACGACAACCCGGGCGTCGCGATCACCCCCGCTCGGTACTTCGCCACCGGCCCGACCCGCGTGTACGACTCGCGCAACACCGGCGGCGCGTTCTACGGCGGCGAGTCCCGCTCGGTCGACTTCAGCTCCTACGGCGTGCCGGCCGGCTCGACCGCGGTGGCGCTGAACGTCACCGGTGTCGACGCGACCGCGAGCACCTACGTGACCGCGTGGCCGTCCGGTTCGTCCAGGCCGACCGCGTCCAGCCTCAACGTCGTGCCCGGCGGTGCCACCCCCAACGGCGTGACCGTCGCGCTCGGCGCGGACCGCAAGGTCAACCTGTACAACAACGCCGGCTCCGTTCACCTGATCGTGGACATCACCGGGTACTACCTGCCCACCGACAACGGCGGCGCGGACTTCTACCCCGTCACCCCCGGTCGCGCGTACGACACCCGGTGGGAGGGCGAGCCCGGGCCGATCTGGCCGAGCCAGGCGATCACGCTGTACTTCGACGACCCGAACCTGTTCCCGGGCAACAGCCTGCTGCTGAACCTGACCGGCACCGAGCCGACCGACAACACCTACATCACGCCGTTCCCGGCGGGCCAGAGCCGGCCCGGCACCTCGGCGCTGAACCTGGCGCCCGGCCAGACCGCGCCGAACATGGCCACGGTCCGCCTCGGCAGCTTCGAGACGGGCGGCAGCGTCTACCCCGCGCACCAGTACTACAACAACTCCGGCTACACGCACCTGGTCATCGACGTGTTCGGCATCTTCGCCTGATCACGGCGCCCGCCGGGTGAGCACCCGGCACGGCGGCAGGACGTGCGGGGTCCCGACCACCGGGGCCTCGCACGTCCGTCTTCCAGGGGCCTTCCGGCGGCCGTGCCGCGGCGAGCGACCGCCCGCCGCCGACGCCCGTCGGCTAGGCTCCTGCACCGAGGTAGCGTGCCCGAGCGGCCTAAGGGACACGTCTTGAAAACGTGCGAGGGTTGATCCCCTCCGTGGGTTCAAATCCCACCGCTACCGCGCTCCACGCGCCCTCACGCCCCTCACCGGGCGTGGGGGCGCTGCCGCGTCACGCGCCGGTCACCCGTCCGCGTCCCGCAGGTGGGTGATGATCCGGTCGAACACCTTGGCCACCACCGCCTGCTCGTCGCGCGAGAGCAGGTCGATCATGTGCTCGCGCACGCCCTCGACGTGGGTCGGCGCGGACGTCTCCAGCAGCGCCATGCCCTCGTCGGTCAGCTCGGCGAACACGCCGCGACCGTCCTCGGGGCACTCCCGCCTGCTCAGCAGCCCTTCCCGCTCCATCCGCGCCACCTGGTGCGACACCCGGCTCTTGGACGACGCCACCTCGTCCGCGAGCTGCGACATCCGCATCCGCCGCCCCGGCCGCTCCGACAGGCGCACGAGCACCTCGTAGTCGGCCAACGACACGCCGTGCCCGTCCTGCAGCTCCCGGTGCAGGCGGTCGGCGAGCATCGAGGCCCCGACCACGTAGTTGCGCCAGGCGCGCATCTCCCCATCGTCGAGCCAACGCGGCTCCTGCTCAGTCACCCCACAAGGTTAGGCCGCACATATCCGTTAACGGACGATCCACCGACATGTCTGGTGCAGGTCAGCTCCGCCAGGCAAACTCCTGCGCCGTACCGCGCCCTCCTACCGGGGCGCCGCAGGGAGGAACCCACCCCATGACCTCGTTCAGACGCACCGCGCGGCGATCCGGCGCGCTCGCGGTCACCGCGGCGGCAGCGCTGGCGGTCACGCTGGCGCAGAGCCCCGCGACGGCCGACAAGGACGACCGCCCGGCGCGCACCGTCGACGTCCGCCTGATCGGCATCAACGACCTGCACGGCAACATCGAGCCGCCCTCGGGCTCCTCGGGCCGCGTCACGCTGTCGGACGGCACGCAGGTCGAAGCGGGTGGCGCCGCGTTCAACGCGACCCACATCCGCAACCTCCAGGCCGAGGTGCGCAACTCGGTGATCGTCGGCCAGGGCGACCTGATCGGCGCGTCCCCGATCGTGTCGGCGCTGTTCCACGACGAGCCGACGATCGAGGTCCTCAACCGGGTCGGCATGGACACGACCGCGGCGGGCAACCACGAGTTCGACGAGGGCTACCAGGAGCTGCTGCGCATGCAGCGCGGCGGGTGCCACCCGGTCGACGGCTGCCAGTTCCGCGAGACCTACGAGGGCGCGGACTTCCCGATCCTCGGCGCGAACGTGACGCTGGCGAAGAACGACCGGCCCGCGCTGCCGCCGTTCTGGGTGGAGTTCCGCGACGGCGTCCCGATCGGGTTCATCGGCATGCCGCTGAAGGACGTGCCGATCCTGGTCGACCCGAACGGGATCAAGGAGCTGGAGTTCGGCGACGAGGTCGCCGCCGCCAACCGGTACGCCGACCTGCTCAACTGGCTCGGCGTGAAGTCGATCGTGCTGCTGATCCACCAGGGCGACAACACCTCGGGCGGCGGCCCGGACGAGTGCCGCACGGTCGCGGGCGGCCCCGGCCGCAAGATCGCCGAGCAGGTCAGCCCGAAGATCGACGCGGTGTTCTCCGGCCACAGCCACCAGCACTACAACTGCACGGTCACCGACCCGGCGGGCAACCCGCGCCCGTTCATCGAGGGCCTGGCGTTCGGCCGCGAGCTGTCCGTGGTCGACCTCAAGATCGACAAGCGGACCCGCGAGGTCGTCCGCTCGGCCACCGTCGCCCGCAACCACGTGGTGACCAGGAACGTCACCCCGGACCCCGAGGTGCAGGCGATCATCGACCTGGCCAAGTCGAAGTCCGGCCCGATCGCCAACCGCCCGATCGGCACCATCGCCCAGGACATCCTGCGCGCGCAGAACCCGGCGGGCGAGTCCGCGCTCGGCAACCTGATCGCCGACTCCCAGCTGGCCGCCACCGCGGGCAACGGCGCGGTGCTCGCGCTGATGAACCCGGGCGGCGTGCGCGCCGACCTCACCCACGCCTCGTCGCCCGCGGGCGAGGGCAACGGCGTGGTGACCTACGGCGAGGCGTTCACCGTGCAGCCGTTCGGCAACATCCTGCAGACGGTCACGTTGACCGGCGCGCAGCTCAAGGCGGCGCTGGAGCAGCAGTGGCAGGTCGTCAACGGCCAGCAGCGGCAGATCGTGCTGCAGCCGTCCAAGGGCCTGACCTACACGTGGTCGGCGTCCGCGCCGATCGGGTCCAAGGTGTCGGACATCGTCCTCAACGGGACGCCGTTGGACCCGGCCGCGAGCTACCGGGTCACGATCAACAGCTTCCTGCAGGGCGGCGGTGACGGCTTCAGCGCGTTCACCGCGGGCACGGAGATCACCGGTGGCGGCATCGACCTGGACGGCTTCACGGCCTACCTGACCGCCAACCCGAACACCGTTCCGCCGGCCCTCGGCCGCATCACCACCACCCCGTGATGCACGCGCTGTGAGCGGGCACCCCGGCGCCCGCTCACAGCGCGCAACCACTGTCCCGCTGAGCCGGAAATCTCATTTCACCAGTTCAGGGGCTTCTCCTCGAGTTGTGCATCGGGCCGAAGAGGCGCATGCTCGACACAGGACCTGCCACCGGCGGAACCCGAGCTGACCCGCCGGCGGCACGCCCGGAAGGGGTAGGTGGTGCGGTGCAGGTAAGTCCTCGCGGTGACGAGCCGCGTTCGAGCCGCAACCCCGCGGGCGGAGCGGTCATGAGACCGGCCCGATCGCGAACGTGAGCGGCTCCGACGGGGTTTCGAGCGCACGGCGCCACCGGCGCCATCGCCGCGCTTGACGATGTTGACCCGGTAGGTCATCAGGGTGCCGTCTCCACCGTCGGCGCCGACCGCGGTCCACGCCGACCCCGTCACGCAGGTTTCGTCACTTCCACATGGGAAAACCCGGGTGCGGTGCCCCGACGTCGGGCTCCGCACCCGGGGCTTGTCTTGTCCGGGTCGGCTTCGGGTTTGTCTGGGAGGACGCGCGGTGCAGTTCAACGAGAACGCCGAGCTGGACACGTCACAGGTCTCCGACCAACGCGGTGTCGGCGGCCGGGTCGCCCTCGGTGGCGGCGGGCTGGGGATCGTCGGCTTGATCCTGTACTTCGTGCTGTCCCAGATCGGCGGCGGCGTGCAGCTGCCGTCCGGATCGGGGTTCTCCGACGTGGGCCAGGGGCAGCAGGTGGGCTCCGAGGCCATCAAGGAGAAGTGCCGGACCGGCGCGGACGCCAACCGCGAGTCCGACTGCCGCGCGGTCGCGTTCATCAACTCGATCCAGGCCTACTGGGGCGACCAGTTCGCCCGATCGGGTCGCACCTACCAGCCCGCGCAGACGAACTTCTTCTCCGGCGGGGTGTCGACCCGGTGCGGCAACGCCACGTCCGCCGTGGGGCCGTTCTACTGCCCGGCGGACGCGCAGGTGTACATCGACCTCGGGTTCTTCCAGGAGATGCAGCAGAAGTTCGGCGCCACGGGCGGTCCGTTCGTCGAGGCGTACATCCTGGCCCACGAGTACGGCCACCACGTCCAGCACCTGCTCGGCACGTCCGACCGGGTCGGCTCGGGGTCCGGGCCGACGTCCGGCTCGGTGCGGCTGGAGCTGCAGGCCGACTGCTACGCGGGCGCCTGGGCCAACCACGCGGAGACCGTGCCGACGGCCTCCGGTCAACCGCTGATCACCGGCGTCACGCAGGACGACGTGAACGCCGCGCTGGACGCCGCGGCCCGCATCGGCGACGACTTCATCCAGGGCGAGCTGGGCGGCGGCAAGGTCGACACGACCAAGTTCACCCACGGCACGTCGGCGCAGCGCCAGAAGTGGTACACGACGGGCTACGAGACCGGCGACCCGGCCCGCTGCAACACCTTCGACACCGACAACCTGGGCTGAAGCTGCGTTGGATTGCCCCTGCTCCGCAGATGGCGGCTCGGTCGCCGGGAAGTCGGCCGCTCGCGCCTGATTTCCCGACGATCGAAAAGCGTGATCGCCGGGAAATGAGTCGCGAACGACCGACGCGACCTCGCGGAGGGGTGTCAGGGTTGCCCGGCTAGGGCTAACGACCGACGCGACCTCGCGGAGGGTGTCAGGGTTGATCGGCTAGGGCTTTCGAGCACCGTGCCAGCAGGGCGCGGAGGGTTTCCCGCTCCGCCGCGCTGAACTCGTCGGCCAGTCGCCGCTCGACGGCGGACGCCCGCTCGTCGGCCACCTCGAACGCCGCGCGCCCCGCCTCGGTCAGCCGCGTCTCCAGCACGTTGCGGTGAACCTCGTGCGGCACCCGGGCGATCAGCTCGGCCGCCTCCAGGTTGCGCAGGATCGTGGTCATCGTCTGCGGCGTCACGCGGCAGCGCCGGGCCAGCTCGGCGGCCGACACGCCGGGGTGGTCGTTGAGCACCAGCAGCGCCGCGTACTGGGCCACGGTCAGCCCGGCCGGCCGCACGGCCTGCTGCTTCACCAGCATCAGCTCGTGCTCGACCCGCTTGATGTCGCCGCCAAGGCGCTCCTCGACCGGCATGCCCATGCCCCGATCGTAAAGTGCGTTGACGGATATCAGAGCTCTGATCTAACTTCGTGCACGTACTCACACAAGTGGACGGAGCATCATGCGTTTCCTGATGGTTCTCGTGCTGGTCGTCCTCACCGCCACCCCGGCCGCCGCCACGGCCGCGCCGGGCGTGATCACCGGCCGGTCCGCCGCGCTGCACCCCGAGGGCATCGCCTGGGACCCGCTGCGGCACACGTTCCTGCTCGGCTCGATCCGGCGCGGCACCGTCGAGGTCGTCCGCGACGGCACCACGAAGACCCTGATCAGCGACCCCCGGATGGTGTCGACGTTCGGCGTGCACGTGGTCGGCGACCGCGTCTACGTCGCGTACGGCGACATGGGCCTCGGCGCCCGGTCCACCCCGGACACCACCTACCGGGCCTCCGGGCTCGGCGTGTTCGACCTCGCCACGGGACGGCCGGTGCACGTGGTCGACCTGGCCATCGGCCCTGGCCGGCACAGCGCCAACGACGTCGCCGTCGACCACGCGGGCAACGCCTACGTCACCGACCCCGCCTCCGACGCGCTGTACCGGGTCGACCGCGACGGCCGCGCCGCGGTGTTCGCCCGGGACCCGCGGTTCGGCAGCGACACCATCGGCCTGAACGGGATCGTCTGGCACCCCAGGGGTTTCGCGCTCGCCGTCCGCTACGACACGGGCGCGTTGTTCAAAATCACCCGATCGGGTCGGGTCTCGGAGGTCGCCCTCGACCGGCCGCTGGTCGGCGGCGACGGCATGGACCTGCGCCCGGACGGCACGCTCGCCGTGGTCACCAACTCCCTCGGCGCGCCGGGCGAAGCGGCCGTCAGCGTGCTGCGGTCGGCCGACGACTGGGGCGCCGCCCGCACCGCCCACCGGGTCGCGCCGTGGGGCGACGACGAGCCGACCACGATCGCCCGTTCGCCGCACGGCAGCTACGTGGTCGACGGCGACCTCGGCGTGCTGGTCGGCGGCACGGGGCTGTCGGACGCGCACACCTTGCGGAAGTTCCGCGAAAGCCGGGCACGGCACGGCGGCGAAGCGGTAGCTTCCGGCCTGATCGTGTAAGGGCCCTGCCCGGCGGCGGCTCGGGGGACGTCGGCAACCCGCGGTGGGCAAGGACCTACTTACGGGGGACACCCGATGTCCGGCACCACCAGCACGGGGCGAATCGTGCGGGCGGTCACGGCGGGCGCGCTGGCGCTCGCCGTGGCGCTCGGCGGACCGGTCGCGTCAGCGCAGGAAACCACGACCACGGCACCCACCACCACCGCGCCGTCCGAGCCGCCGACGGAAACACCCGTCGAGCCGCCGACGACCACGACGACCACCACCGAGCCGCCGGTGGAGACCTCGTCGCCGCCCGCCGAGCCCGATCCCACCACCGCGCCGGCCGAACCCGAGCCGGCGCCACCGGCCGTGCCGCGGGCCGAAGCGGCGCCCGTGCCGCGGGCCGACCTGAAGGTCTCGCTGGCCTTCGACCGCGCCGAGTACCCGCCGGACTCCGACATCGGCCTCACCGTCACGGTCCGCAACGCCGGGGCCGCGCCCGCGGTCGACGTCCGGTTCACCCACGGGGGCGACCTGCGGATCACGACGGGCGCGACGGAGCTGCGCCGCGTCCCCGGCGCGACCATCGCGCCAGGCGAGGCGAAGACCTACCGGCTCGTCGGCCGCCAGCAGATCCCGCTCTACGACCGCGTCGAGTACTCGGTGACCGCGCACACGGGCCCGCAGACGCTGCCGGACATGGACCCGACGCCGGAGGACAACACCGGCCGGGCCGCCACCCGCGTGCCGCTGACCTGGGGTTCGGCCCGCGGCGTGCTCTACCGCGACGCCGACGGCGACGGCGCGTTCGACGAGGGCGAGGGCGTGGCGGACGCGCCGGTCTACGCCGACGGCGGCCTGCCCACGACGTGGCTGAGCGGCCGCACGGACGCCACCGGCCGGTTCACCTTCGGCGGCGAGGTGCCCACCGGCCGCTACCGCGCCTCCCTGATCGAGCACGGCAACCCGTTCGTCATCGCGCCGGGCCACGCCGAGTTCACCGTCGAGCAGGGCGTCACCACCGAACTCGCGCTGCCGATGACCTCACCGGTCCTGGAAGTGCTCCGGCCGAAGCTGGAGTTCGACCGCGAGTCCTACCGGCCCACCGACCCGGTCGGCATCGACGTGACCCTCACCAACACCGGCGCGACCGCGTTGACCGGGGTCGTCGCGGTGTGCGATGAGGAGCCGGACGAGGGTCGGCTGACCGGCAACGGCCCCGGGTGGGCCGCGCTGAGCCCGGACGGACCCGGCGTCACGCTCGCCGCCGGCGAGACGAAGGTGCTCAGGGTCACCGACACCGTGCCCGCGGACGCGGCGGCCGTCGGCCGGATCGGCGTCGCCTGCAACTTCGGCAACAGCGGTCGCAGCACCGCGGGTTACATCGGCTCGTCCGACTTCGCCGAGGTCGGCTCGTTCGGCGCGGTCGAGGGCACGCTGAGGCACGGCGACGGGCGACCGCTGGACGGCGTGCAGCTCGTGGCGCTGCAGCGCGGCGGCCTGCCGGTCGCCGAGGCCCGGTCGCACGACGGCGGCGCGTTCTCCTTCGCCAAGCTGCCGGCGGGCCGCACGGAGGTCCTGGTGCTCGGCGAGTACCGGGACGAGGCCACCGGCGAGGGCTGGTTCACCGTCGACGTGGTCGCCGACACGACCACGCGGGTGGAGTTCGTGGTGGTGGCCGGGCCCGAGGTCGTCGAACCGGTCGAGGTGGACCGGCTCGAGGTGACGGCGTCGTTCGACAAGGCGGCCTATGACATCGCCGAGCCCGTGACGGCCCGGATCAAGGTCACCAACACGGGCGTCGGGGCGAGCATCCCGGTCCGGTACGTGCCGGAGTGGGTGCCGTCCACGATGACCCACGACTTCGACCAGTGGGGCCCGCTGTACCCGTACGCGAACCCGACCAAGGGCCTGTACCTGTGGCCGGGCGAGTCCTACGAGGTCACGGTGGTCGGCGAGCCGCGGCCGTGGATCGGCGACCTGGTCTCGCTCAAGGGCCGGATCACCTTCGGCACGCGCGGCGCGTCCGTGCCGCTCGACCTGTCCGCTCCGGTGAGCCACGCCGCGGGCGGCGCCACCGTCCTGGTCTACGGCGACGCCAACGCCAACGGCGCGTTCGACCAGGGCGAGGCGCTGCCGAACCAGACCGTGACCGTCGAGGGCGGCATCCCCACGACGTTCCACGAAGGCATCACCGACGCCGCCGGCCGCTACCGGATCGAGGGCGCCCCGGCCGGCAACTACCGGGTCCGCGTCTGGCACTCCTCCCGCTGGGCGCCGCCGATCGACTTCTACGACCGGTTCACCGTCACCGGCGGCGGCGACACGACGTTCGAGGTCGGCCTGGTCCGGCCCGCGAACACGCTGACCGCCGTGATCGCCTGGGACAAGGCCGAGTACCGGCCCGACGAGCGGCCCAGGCTGAACGTCACGATCACCAACAACGGCCTGGCCGACCTCACCGTGCACGCGGTGTGCGGCGGCACCGGCACGCCGTACCAGATCGAGAACGGCGAGGAGTGGGGTCCGCTGAGCGAGCTCGGTTACGGCGTCCCGGTCGCCGCCCGCAGGTCGTGGTCGACCACGGTGGAGGAGACCATGCCCGTCGGGTCGCCCGACCACGGGCTGATCACGGCCACGTGCGCCTTCGGCACGCGTGACGCCGACGGCCGGTTCCGCGAGCTGGCGCCGATCGCCAGGGCGAAGGCCACGGTGCCGGGCGCGGTGTGGACCACGACCGGCCGGGTGGTCGAGTGCTGCGGGAGGCAGTGGGTCGGCGTGCCGGACGTGACCGTGGTCCTGCTCGACCCCGACACGAACGAGACCGCGGCCCGCGCCACGGCCGACGCCCACGGCATGCTCACGTTCCCCGACCTGGCCGTCGGCCACTACACGCCGGTGGTCCTCGGTCCGTGGCAGGTGGTCCCGTTCCACGAGGGCCCGCTGTTCGCGGCGGTCCGCGGTGCGACGGAACCCCAGCTGATCGCGGTCAAGCCGGGACCGGTCGTCGTCGACCCGGACGCCACCGCACCGGGTGACACCCCGGCCGGTGGCGGCGGTCCGCCCCGGGACGCCCTGGCGACCACCGGCGCGAGCGTGCTCGGGCTCGGGGTGGTCGGCTTGGTGCTGCTGGCGTTCGGCATCGGCGCCCGGGCGCTGGCGCGGCGCACGACGTAGCCCTCCCAAACCCCTGGCGGGCGGGGCGCCGTGTCGCGATCACCACACCGCGCCCCGCCGGACGCGGTGTTAGCGTCGCTGGCGAACCGCGAGAACCAGGGAGAGTGGCCGTGACGACGGTGGAGGCGATCGTCGTCGTCCTGGCCGGCGTGTTCGCCGGTGGGATCAACACGGTGGTGGGCTCCGGCACCCTGGTGACGTTCCCCGTGCTGCTGGCCGTCGGCTACCCGCCGGTGGTGGCCAACGTGTCCAACAGCCTCGGCCTGGTGCCCGGCTCGCTCAGCGGCGCGTGGGGCTACCGGCGCGAGCTGACCGGGCAGGCGGGCCGGGTGAAGCGGCTGCTGCCCGCCTCGGTGCTGGGCGCCGTGGTCGGCGCGATCCTGCTCGTGGTGCTGCCGGAGGACGCGTTCTCCGCGATCGTCCCGGTGCTGATCGCCATCGCGCTGGTGCTGGTGGTCGCCCAGCCGTGGCTCAACCGCAAGCTCGCCGAGCGGGAGCGGCACGAGCACGGCGGCGTGGCGCTGTGGATCGGCGTGTTCTTCGCGGGCATCTACGGCGGCTACTTCGGCGCGGCGCAGGGCGTGCTGGTGATGGGCCTGATGGGCGTGCTGATGAGCGAGCACATCCAGCGGATGAACGCGCTGAAGAACGTGCTGACCGCGTTCGTGAACCTGGTCGCGGGCGTGCTGTTCATCTTCATCGCCGACGTGGCGTGGCTCGCCGTGCTGCTGCTGGCGGTCGGCTCGGTCGTCGGCGGGCAGCTCGGCGCGAAGGTCGGCCGCCGACTCCCACCGACCGCGCTGCGCGCGGTGATCGTGGTGGTGGGAGTCGTGGCCATCGCTCAGATCCTCACCCGCTGAACGGCTCAGCCGGCGAAGGACCGGGCAGCCTTCAGGAACGCGTCGTTCTCCTCGGGCTCGCCGATCGTGACGCGCGCGCCGTCACCGACGAACGCCCGCACGACCACCTTGTGCGCCAGGCAGTGCTCGTTGAACGCCGCGGTCCGCTCGCCCAGCGGCAGCCACACGAAGTTCGCCTGCGACTCGGGCACCTCGAACCCGGCGGCCAGCAGCTCGCCGCGCACCCTGGCCCGCTCGGCCACGATCGCCCGGCACCGCGCCATCAGCTCGGCCTCGGCGTCCAGCGACGCCAGCGCCGCGACCTGGGCCAGGGCGTTCACGCTGAACGGCACGTAGACCTTGCGCAGCGTCTCGGCCACCGCGGGCGACGCCACCGCGTACCCGACGCGCAGCCCGGCCAGCCCGTACGCCTTGGAGAACGTGCGCAGCACCGCCACGTTGTCCCGGCCCGCGGCCCACTGCGCCTTGGCCAGCTCCACGCCGTCGGGCACGTCGGGGTCGTCGACGAACTCCTTGTACGCCTCGTCGACCACCACCAGCACGTCGGACGGCACCCGCTCGATGAACCGCTCGATCTCCGCCCTGCGCAACGCCGTCCCGGTCGGGTTGTTGGGGTTGCACACGAACACCAGGCGGGTCGCCGGGGTGATCGCGTCGGCCATCGCGTCGAGGTCGAGCCCGTGGCCCGGCGTCAGCGGCACCCGGGTCTGCCGCGCGCCGACGACCGCGGTGATGATCGGGTACGCCTCGAACGAGCGCCACGGGAACAGCGCCTCGTCGGCCTCGGTGCACGTCGCCTGCACCAGTTGCTGGCACAACGTCACCGAGCCGCAGCCGACGGCCACCTGCTCCGCGGGCACGCCGAGCTTGTCCGCCAGGCGCGCCACGAGCTCGGTCGCGGCGGTGTCCGGGTAGCGGTTCACGGCGGTGGCGGCGTCCGCGATCGCCCGCACCACGCTGGGCAGCGGTCCGGCCGAGACCTCGTTGCTGGCCAGCTTGATCGCGCCGGGGATCGTCTTGCCGGGCACGTATCCGGGCAGCGCAACGAGGTCGGCACGGGTTCGCACGGTCATCCAAGGACTCCCTTCGGGGTTCTGAGCCGGACGTTATCCGGTGAAAGACCCGGATGGGGCATACCTGCCGTACGGATGCTCACGTTGACTGCCGTTCACCCCCTCGTGGAAGGGTTGGGCCATGACTCCTACCCGCACCGAGACGCTCTCCCTCACCGACGGCCGCGAGCTGCGGCTGACCGTCGCCGAGCCGGAGAACGCCGTCCGCGGCGGCCTGGTCGTGCTGCACGAGGCGCGCGGCGTGACCGACACCGTCCGCGGGTTGGTGAGCGGACTCGCCGCCGAGGGGTGGTTGGCGGTCGCGCCCCACCTCTACGACGAGGTGTCCGGCGACGAGGCGCCGGCGATGGTGAGCGGGTTGTCCGGCGACGCCGTGCTGGCCGACACCGACGTCGCGTTCGTCTGGTTGGCCCAGCGGGGCGTCAGCCAGGACCGCATGGGCGTGATGGGCTTCGACCTGGGCGGATCGGTCGCGATGGTGGTTGCGGGAAGCCGAACCGTCGGCGCGGCGGTGACCGTCGGCGGTGGCGGGATCCTGGAACCGCTGGCCGCGGGGCTGCCGTCGCTGGTGGAGGTCGCGGAGGAGCTGACCTGCCCGTGGCTCGGCCTGTACGGCGATGACGACGACGAGATCCCGTTCAGCGACGTGGAGAAGTTGCGCGACGCGGCGGCGGCCGCGCCGGTGGCGACCGACGTGGTCCGGTTCGCCCACACCAGCCACCGGTTCGACACCACGCCGGAGGTCAGCGCCGAGGCGTGGCAGCGCGCGTTGAACTGGTTCGACTCACATCTTCGCTAAGCCTCTGGTCGGCGGCTTGGAACCGAACGGGCTTCCCGGTACATCTAAGGAAGGCGTCCGGAACGCCTGATTTCGGTCGTCGTGGGCTAACGCGCGGCGGGCCCGCGGCGAATCGCAGTGCAGGGGGTAGTGATGAGCGACGGGAACACGGTCCCACTCGCGGGTGCACAGACGGTGCAGATCCCGCCCGGCTTCACGCCGTCCGCGGCGGTCCAGCCCGCGGTCGTGGCGGACGCGCCGGTGGCCGTCGTGCCACCGGTTCCCACGTCGGCCGCTCCACCGGTGTCCGCTCCACCGACTTCCGCGCCACCGACCGCCGCTCCGCCGACCGCCGCGCCGGCCACCGACGCCACCGTGACCCTGCCCGCCGCGGCCTCGGCCCCGGCCGAGTCCGACGCGGTCAAACCCGTGGCGGAGAGCTTCGCGAAGGCCGCGCAGACCGACCTGGACAAGGCCACCACCGCGCTGGACGCGGTGGACAAGGGGTCCGTCCAGCTCGACCTGGACAAGCAGGGCGTCGACGACCTGCTCAAGCTGGTCACGCAGGCGCGCAACCTGGTCGACACCGTGCACGGCCGCGCGGTCGACAACCTCGACGTCGAGCTCAAGTTCGGCAACAACTGGGTGAGCGACGCGATCAGCAGGCGGCTGCGCGAGGTCGCCGTGGGCAACGAGGAGTCGGCGGTCAACGTGATCGGGGACTTCATGCAGGTGCTCTTCGAGGTCGAGGAGACCATCCGCGAAGCGGCGCGGAACCTGGAACGGGCCGACGACGAAGCGGCGGACGCGTTCGGTTCCGCCGGGGAGGCCAAGGGCTGATGGGCGACAACAAGCACGGCAGCGGTCAGGGCCACGGCCAGGGCGGCGGTCACAACGGCGGCGGCCACGGCGGCAACCACGGTGGCGGCCAGGGGCACGGCGGTGGTCACGGCCACGGCCACGACAAGCCCACCGACCTCGGCCAGAAGGTCGACTGGATGACCTACAGCCACCAGGAGCTGTGGGAGATGATCAACACCGGCGTCGACCTGAAGGCCGCGAGCAGCGCCCAGGCCGACTGGGCGGCCGTGAGCAAGGCCCTCGGCGAGGTGCAGGGGTTCCTGGCCAAGGCGATCGGCCAGTCCAGCCAGGCGTGGACGGGCGAGTCGGCCGAACGCGCCCGCGAGGCGCTGGAGTCGGTGGAGAAGTGGGCGCTGAACACCAGCGAGCACGCCGACAACGTGGCCAAGTGCATCGCCACCGAGATCGACCACGTGCAGACGGCGCGCGAGATGATGCCGCCGCCCGCGCCCGCGCCGCCGGTCGTCACCCCGGTCGCCAGCGTGTCCTCGACCCCGACCGCCACCCCGACCCCGATCGCCACGCCGCGGTCGCCGCTGGTCGACAACCGGCTGACGGAGGACGCCGGCTTCCGGTCGCCGACCCTCTCGTCGCACGACGGGCTGACCGCGGGCTCGACCTCGCCCGTCCGCACGCCCGGCGCGTTCACCGGCATCGACACCATCGCCGGGCCCGCGATCGACTCGGTCGTCACCGCGGACGCGACGCACCGCCAGGCCGCCGAGGTCATGGCGATGTTCCAGCAGAACTCCTACGAGGTCGACCGCACCGTGCCGTCGTTCAGCCCGCCGACCAACCCGGTCGCGCCGCCTCCTCCGCCGCCGGTGGTCGTCACGCCGAACCCGACCGTCCCCGACGGTGGCGGCACCGGCGGTGGCGGCGGCAGCCAGCCGGTGGTGGGCACCCCCGGCGGCGCGTCGAACCAGCGTCCCGGCGGCACGTCGCCCCAGTTCGGCCGCGGCGGCTTCGCCGGTGGCCGCGGCGGCTACGGCGGTCGCGGCGCCATGCCCACGCCCGTCGGCATGGGCGGTGGTGGCGGCGGTCCGGTGGCCGGTCCCGGCGGCGCGACGGGCGCGATCGCCGCCGACCGCGGTTCCGCCAACCCCGGCAGCGTGACCAGCCAGTTCCAGGCGCCCAAGTCGGTGACGCCGCAGTCCGGCATGATCGGCGCCGCGCCGATGGCCGCGCCGCCGCCCGTCGCCGGCGGCGGTGAGAAGGACCGCAACCGGCCCGGGTACCTGGAGGACGACGACAACGTCTTCGGCGTCGACCGCAAGGCCGCACCACCGGTGATCGGCCTGTGACCGAGCGCGTCTTCCGGCTCAGCGAACTGGAGTTCTTCCTGCTCTGGCAGGCGGTCCACCGCGACGCCCACCCGGTCCCGCTCGGCGTCCGGCACTTCGGGCACACCCAGCGGGAGCGGGACGCGTTGATCGAGAGCGCGTCCCGCGACCTGGCCGCCCGCGGTCTCGGCACCGTGCGGCGGCCGGACGAGGAGCTGTACGGGCTGCTGCGCGGCCTGGCCGAGTTCGAGATCGGCCTGGAGGTGTTCTTCACCGTGCGCGGCGCGCAGGCGCGCGGCCTGGCCACCGCGGCGTGGCACGGCGCGTTCGCGGGCAGGCTCGGCAACCAGGTGCAGGTGGCCGGGTTCCGGCCGACCGCGCTGGCCGCCACCACGGTCAACACGCTGCCCGCCGCGCCACCCGGCAGCGGCCGGTCGGTGAACGTGCGCTGGGACGACTACCTGGCCGCGGGCCGGGCGGGCGAGCACGACGGCAGCGAGGGGTTCCTCGACGCGCTGCGCGCCGTCGGCCTGCGCGAACCGGAGGCCAACACCCTGATGCGCGCCGTGACCACGCGCAGCGGCGGCGGCCAGGTCGGCGTGATCGCCCGCAACCGGGCCGGCTACCTGCACCCGACCGGCGCGGTCGTGTCGTGGCTGGACACCGCCGAGGGCCGGTACCTCGTGCGGCGGGACGACGGGTGGCTGGTCGTCGCGCCGGCGGACGCGCCGAGGCTGATCTCCGCGGTCGAGGGACTGGTGGCGAGCGCCGGCCGGAACTGATCCGGTGTGTGGGTGCCTGCTGTGGTTCCGGGCCGTCCGATCGGCTAGGAACTTCAGGTATGACCGAGATGCGTGCCGGCGCCGCCGCCGGCGAGGCGGAAGTCCTGTGGCGCCCCGACCCCGATCGGGTCGGCGACACCAGGATGGCCGCGTTCCGCTCCTGGCTCGCCTCGACCAAGGGCCTGGACCTCCCCGACTACGAGTCGCTGTGGGAGTGGTCCACCTCCGACCTGGAGGGGTTCTGGGGCGCGATCGCGGAGTTCTTCGAGGTGGTGTTCCACAGCCCGCCCACGCGCGTGCTGGAGGCGCCCGTGATGCCCGGGGCGGTCTGGTTCCCCGGTGCCACGCTCAACTACGCGGAGCACGCCCTGAAGGGCCCGGACGGCGACCTGGCGGTCGTGTTCCACCGCGAGGACGGGCTGTCGTCGCAACTCACGTACGGCGAGCTGCGCCGCCGGGTGGCCGCCGTGCGCGCCGGGTTCGTGGAGCTGGGCGTGCGGCCCGGCGACCGCGTGGTGGCGCTCGTGCCGAACTCGCCGGAGGCGCTGATCGCGTTCCTGGCGGCGGCGTCGCTCGGCGCGACCTGGTCGTCGTGCTCGCCGGACTTCGGCGCGCGGGCGATCACCGACCGGTTCGCCCAGATCTCGCCGACCGTGCTCGTGGCCGTCGACGGGTACCGGTACAACGGGCGGGCGTTCGACGTGCGGCCGACCGTGGAGCGGCTCAGGTCGGAGATCGGGTCGCTGCGCGCCACCGTGATGATCGACTACGTGGGCGGCACCCCGTTGCCCGGCGCGGTGACCTGGGACTCCCTGCTGTCCGCGCACGCCGACGCCGAGTTGGCCTTCGAGCCGGTGCCGTTCGACCACCCGCTGTGGGTGCTGTACTCGTCGGGCACCACGGGCCTGCCGAAGGGCATCGTCCAGGGCCACGGCGGGATCGTGGTCGAGCACCTGAAGATGTTGGCGCTGCACAGCGACCTCGGCCGGGGCGACCGGTTCTTCTGGTTCACCACCACCGGCTGGATGATGTGGAACTTCCTCGTCTCCGGCCTGCTGGTCGGGTCGACGGTCGTGCTGTTCGACGGCAGTCCCGCGCACCCCGACCTCGACGTCCTCTGGCACCTGGCCGAGCAGCACCGCGTCACGTACTTCGGCACGTCGGCGCCGTACATCCAGTCGTGCCTGAAGGAGGGCGTGCGCCCGGCGGAGCGCTACGACCTGACCGGGCTGCGCGTCGTCGGCTCCACCGGCGCGCCGCTGACCCCCGAGGGCTTCCGCTGGATCGCGTCGGCCGTGAGCCCGGACGTGCAGATCGCCTCGGTCTCCGGCGGCACCGACCTGTGCACCGCCTTCGTCGCCGCCGCACCCGACCGGCCCGTGTGGCTCGGCGAGCTCTCGTGCCGCGCCCTGGGCGCCGCCGTGGAGTCCTTCTCGGAGGCCGGCGAGCCCGTCGTCGACGAGGTCGGCGAACTGGTGATCACCAAGCCGATGCCGTCCATGCCGGTGTGGTTCTGGGGCGACGAGGACGGCACGAAGCTGCGTGAGGCGTACTTCGACACCTTCGAGGGCGTCTGGCGGCACGGCGACTGGATCAGGATCACCCCGCGCGGCTCGGCCGTCATCTACGGCCGCAGCGACTCCACCCTGAACCGCGGCGGCGTCCGCATGGGCACCAGCGAGTTCTACCGGGTGGTCGAAGGCATGCCGGGCGTCGCGGACTCGCTCGTGATCGACACCTCGGGCGCCGGCCAGACCGACGGCGAACTGCTGTGCTTCCTCGTCCTGGACGAGGGGGTCCACCTCGCCGACCTGGAGCCCCGCCTCCGCTCGGAGCTGCGCACCAACCTGTCCCCGCGCCACGTCCCGAACCGCTTCGTCGCCGTGGCCGAGATCCCGAGGACCCTCAACGGCAAGAAGTGCGAGGTCCCGGTGAAGAAGATCCTGGCCGGCACCCCACCCGAGCGGGCCGTCAGCCGGGACGCCCTGCGCAACCCGGCCTCACTGGACCCATTCCTCGCCCTGGCCCGAGACCTACCTCACGTCCCCACCGCCTGAGGCCGCTCCAGCGCCCCCCTCCACCCCCTCTGACCAGGTCGGATGCGGTAAAGAGGGGGGCGTTTTGCTAGAGCGGCGGGGGCATGTGTAATCTATGCGTCGTAGCCGAGGGCTCCGGGAGGCTTCGCCTAGTCTGGTCTATGGCGCCGCACTGCTAATGCGGTTTGGGTTTATCGCCCATCCCGGGTTCAAATCCCGGAGCCTCCGCAACACCCGGCTTCGGCCGGGTGACAACTGAAGAACGATGCGCTCGTAGCTCAACGGATAGAGCATCTGACTACGGATCAGAAGGTTGCAGGTTCGAATCCTGCCGAGCGCGCAAGTGCAGGTCAGGGCCTCGTTCCGGGTAACGGAACAGGGCCCTGATTTGTTGTGCACTGCTGCTCGGGCATTGAGCTCGTCGAGCGCCTCAATGCCCGGGTGGAGATCCTCGTCACTCACGTCGAGTCAGGTCCAGTACGTGAGGCGGGCACACAAGTTGCCTCAGCTTCGGTGCATGGTCCAGTGCTTCGCGATCCAGTCCTGTTGGCGATCGGTGAGTTCCACGTGCAGCTTCTCGCCTTGGAGCCGGTGGTACTCGGGGTAGTCGCGGATGGTCTCGGAGACGTCGATGGTGTGGGCTCGCGGGTCCACGGCGAGGTGGCCGAGGTCGAAGAGGCGGTGGACGTCGCGTCGGAGGAGGAGTCCGCCCTGGTCGTGGTGTCGCCCGTCGGCGGCGAAGCTGTTCAGGTGGGCGGCTTCGAGGGCGGAGTGCGGGGTGCGGCCGGTGAACGCGCAGGTGTCGTCGTACTTCTCCAGGAGCAGGCGGCGGAACGTTCCCTGTCCTCGCCGGACGCGCACGACCGCCGTGGTGTGGCCGCCCTTCAACGTGGTGGTCAACGCGGCCTCCACCGGCGACAGGGACGGCCGGCCGGGCGCCGCCCGCACGGCCTCCTCGAACCTCGCGTAGTCGAGTTGGCGGATGCTGAGCTGCGATTTCGGCAGCGTGCACAGCCCGCGCAACCGGTCACCGGTCAGCTCCCCGGTGAGATCCACCCAGGCGACGTCGTGGTGCGACCGGTAGGTGGTGACGACTTTCCGGGTGGTGACCACCTCCGACTCCTCGAACGTGCCGGTGCACTTGAAGCAGCGGTACGGCGGGTTCTCCGTCTTGCGCAGCTTGATGCCGGCCTTGCCGCAGTGCGGACAGCGGTGGAGGGCCTTCTCCTCCTCACCGACGACGATCTTCTCGATCACCGACGCACCCAGCAGGACTTTCTTGTCCCACAGCACGATCACGTCACCGGCCTGCGGTAGCTGGTGGTTCGGGACCGAGCTGTCCCAGCTGTAGTGGGCCGCCGGCGCGTCGTCGTAACCGTCGTTGCTCCGGCGCGGCCGGTCGTCCCCGACCGCGAGCATCAGCCACGCGCCCCGTTGTGCGTCCGTCCGCATGATCCCCCCACCACGATCCAACCGTTCCCGCGAAGGTCATCGCCACGCACTCGTGTTGCGTTAGGCCAGGTAAGTGGTCGCGCCATCGTGCTCGCGGGCCGGCGAGGCGATCGTTACCGTTGACGTGTGGACGGCGGATGCCTGATCTGCGCGAAGCACCGGGGTGACGGGCCCCTCGTCGGGCCGGTGGTGTGGCAGGACGACTTGGTCGTGGTGTCCCACCGCCCGGTCGCCGCGGACGGCGTGGGCGTGCCCGGGTACCTGTTCGTCGAGACCCGCAGGCACGTGCCGTGGCTCGACGGGTTGGAGCCGGACGAGGTGGGCGCGGTGGCGCGAGCGGTGTGGTCGGCGGCTCGGGCGCTGCGTGCCGAGCTCGCGCCCGACTTCGTGTTCTCCGCCGTGGTCGGTCGGGCCGTGGCGCACTTCCACCAGCACGTCTTCGTCCGCCACGCGGGCACGCCCGAGGACGTCGGCTGGACTGACGAGTGGTCGGGCGCGCCGCGCGTGGCGGCGGACGGCCTTCTCGACCTCTGCGCCCGGCTGCGATCGCACTTCGCCTGACCGATGTCAAAGATGCTTGACATCACGTCAAGCAGGGCCGACACTCCTGATGTCAAGTTTCCTTTACATCGGAGGGTGGGCGATGTCGTACGAGGAGAAGGGGATCTTGGTGTACCTGGTGGTCAGCGCGCTGACCTACCTCGGGTACGTCGTGGTCGTCCTGGGCCGCGCCGGTGACGGGCCGGTGGCCGAGGTGCCGTACGTGGCACCCATGTTGTGGGCCGTCGGGATCGCCGTGGGGCTGGCGGTGGTCGGCCGGGTGGTGCTGGAGATGGCCAAGCCGAGCGAGAGCCACCGGGCCGACGCCCGCGACCGCGACATCAACCGGTTCGGCGAGCACACCGCCGGGGTCGTGCTCGGGGTCGGCATGGTGCTGCCCTTCGCGTTGACGTTGGCCGGGGCGCCGCACTTCTGGATCGCCAACGCGATCTTCCTGGTGTTCAACGCGTGGGCCGTGTTCGGCGCCGCGGTCAAGCTCGTCGCGTACCGCCGGGGGTTCTGAGTGGGCAAGCCGACCAGGATCACCAACTCGATCCGCGCCCTCCGCTTCGCGCACGGCGAGATGACGCAGGCCGAGCTGGCCCGCCGACTCGACGTCACGCGCCAGACCGTCATCGCCATCGAGCAGGGCCGCTACTCGCCCTCGCTGGAGATGGCCTTCCAGATCGCCCGGGTCTTCAGGGTCCCGCTCGGCGACGTGTTCCAGTACCCGGAGGACGACTCATGAGAGCGATCACCCAGGACGCGTACGGCGTCCCCGAAGAAGTGCTGCGGCTCGACGACATCGCCAAACCGGAGGTCGGTGACGGCGAGGTGCTGGTCCGCGTGCGGGCCGCCGCGGTCTCCGGCTCCGACTGGCACCTCCTGCGCGGCCTGCCCTACGCGGCACGGCCGGTGGTCGGGGTGCGGCGACCGCGCAACCGCGTGCCCGGCCTGGAGCTGGCCGGCACGGTCGAAGCGGTCGGCCGGGGCGTGACCGGCACGAAGATCGGTGACGAGGTGTTCGGGTGGTGCTCCGGCGCGTTCGGCGAGTACGCCGCCGTGCCCGAGGGCCAGGTGACGGCCAAGCCCGCCAACCTCACGCCGGAGCAGGCGGGCGCCGTGCCGATCGCCGGGTTCACCGCGTTGCAGGCGGTCCGGGACGCGGGACGCGTCGGCGCCGGACAGAAGGTGCTGGTGCTGGGCGCTTCGGGCTGCGTCGGCGTGTACGCCGTGCAGCTCGCCAAGCACTACGGCGCCGAGGTGACCGCCGTGTGCAGCGCGGCGAAAGCGGACCTGGTCAAAGGGCTCGGCGCGGACCACGTGCTCGACTACGCCGCCGGGCCGTTGACCGCGAGCGGCTTCGACGTGGTGATCGACCTCTACGGCAACCCGTCGCCGCGGACCCTGAAACGGCTGCTGAAGCCCGGTGGGACGGTCGCGCTCGTCGGCGGCACGGGCGGTCGGTGGTTCATGGGCGTCGACCGGTGGCTGCGCGTGCCGCTCGCGGGGCTGTTCCTCGGGTTCAAGGCCCGTCCGCTGGTGCACAAGGACCGCCTCGACGACCTGGTGCTGCTCCGCGAGCTCGTCGAAGCCGGCGCCGTCACGCCCGCGCTGGACCGCACGTACCCGTTGGCGGAGGCCGCCGCCGCGATCGAGGACGTGCGGCGTGGCCGGGTGCGCGGCCACGCCGTCATCACGCCCTAGTCACCACCGCGAGGGCGCGGGTGGCGGCACGACCTGCGGGCGGTCGTCGCACGTGATCGTGTTCGGCAGCAGCCAGGGCGCGAGCCAGCCGTCGTTGCCGCCGAGGTCGGTCAGCGCGAACTCCGAGCCGGTGGCCGGGAAGTTGAACGAACCGCAGTTGTTCACCGGCACCGCGCCGACGTTGCGGGCGTCCACGTTCGCGAACGTCGCCGAACCGGCCGCCCGCGCGCTGACCACCGAAGTGCCCGTGCCGTCGACGCGGACGTCCTCGAAGTGCACGCCGGTGATCGAGTGGAGGTCCTTCACCGACCACTCGCTCACGAACATGATCGCGTTGTAGGTGTTGTCCAGGAAGTGGTTGCCCACCACGCGCACGTCCGCGTCGATGTCCCGCTCCAACGCGTAGAACCAGATCGCGCCGAGCCCGATGTTCCAGTTCAGCTCGTGCGTGCCGGCCCGGACGGTGGTGTTGTCGGTGATCAGGACCTGCCCGGCGAACGGCTGCGCGCCGAACCGCGACCCGAGCTGGATGCCGCTGCCCTCCCGCACCGGGTCGGCGATCAGGTTGCCCACCACGGCGTTGTCCGCGCCGCCGTACAGCGCGATGCCGTTGGCCAGCACGGGCGACTGCACGGTGTTGCGCTCGAACCGGTTGCGCGCGTCCTGCCGGTGCTCCGACCACATGGCCAGGCCGTCGTCACCGGTGTTGCGGATGAAGTTGTTGCGCACCACCGAGTCCGTGACACCGGTGTGGAAGTTCAGCGCGTCCGCGACCTGGTCGACCACGATGTTGTCGGTGACCGAGACGTTCGACATCGGACCGTCGAACCACAGGCCGACCTTGGTGTGGTGGAGGTACAGGCCGTGGACGGTGGAGTCGCTCAGCGCGCCGCCGATGCCGTTGACCTGGTCGGTGTCGACGCGCTCGCGCACGTCGCCCTCGATGGCGAACCCGCGCAGGTGCACGTTGCGGCTGCCGCCCGCCGCGGCCGGCTTGCCGTAGAAGCCGACTCCCGTGTGGACGGAGCCGTCCGGCGCTGGGGTCGGCAGGGCGACTTCACGGCCCTTGATCACGGTGTGCCAGTTGCCCGCGCCTTCGATGGTCACGTCGTCGACGACGATGTGCCGGTTGACCTGGAACGTGCCCGGCGGGAGGTGGACCGGCAGCCGGTGGCGCTTGGCGAAGGCGATGGCGCGGTCGAAGGCGTCGGCCGAGTCACGCCTGCCGGTCGGGTCCGCGCCGAACAGCAGCACGTTCGCCGCGACCGGGTTGACGCGCGGCGGTGCGACCAGCTCGGTGTCCAGCAGGTCGATCACGGTCCACGCGGCGTTCGTGCCGATGGGCGCGGTGAGGCGGACGCGGTCGCCGGCGCGGTGCGTCCGGCCGAGCTTGAGGCGCTGCTCGTCGTAGAAGTGGCTGGGGCGGAACGGCTTCCGGATGACGGGGGCGGGCGTGGTCTGGGACGGCACGCACGCGCACTCGGCGATCCACCAGTCCGGGTGCAGCAGGTCGGCGTCCGGGTCGTTGGTGAACGGGTACTGGTTGTAGAGCCACGCGTACTGCGAGGTGAGCGTCATCGTCTTGCGGTGCTTGCCGTTCACCGTCACGTCCAGCGGCGCGGTGATGCCGCCGCCGGTCGGCGCGTCCGGGATGCTGTAGCGGACGGTGATCGCGTTGGCGGCTTCCGGCAACGTGAACTCGACGTGCTCGCCGGGCGCGAGCCGGACCGCCCGCCGACCGGACGCCTCGGACGGCAACGTGTACGCCGTCCGGTCGGGCCCGATCACCGTGCCGGTCGTGGTGGCGTTCTCCGCTTCCTGCTCGACGAACGCGACGTCCGCGCCCCGCCCCGCGACGAGCTCGGGGTCGAGGGCGGCCCGGGTGACGACGGGCGCGGGCGCGGCGCCGGCGGCGACGGGCACCGCGAGCCCCGCCGCCACCACCGCCACGACCAAGCCGAACCTGGCAGACATCCGCGGCATCGAGCACTCGTTTCTCTCGCGTCGGCAGGGCGACGTGACCCTAGGCGGGTTGTGCGCTGCATCACAAGAGGTTGTTGAGTAATTGCGTTATTTCGTCAGCCAGTTGCGTGGACTTGCGTCGGCTTACCGGGAACCGCCCAGCTCCGCCAACACCCCGTCGGTGAACGCGGGCCACGCCGCCGCGGCCCACTCGCCGAACGGCCGGTCGGTCAGCGCCACGCACGCGACCCCGGCGTCCGGGTCGACCCACAGGAACGTGCCGCTCTGCCCGAAGTGCCCGAACGTCCGCGGCGAGCTGGCGCTGCCGGTCCAGTGCGGCGACTTCCCGGCGCGGATCTCGAACCCGAGGCCCCAGTCGTTCTCCTTCTGCGACCCGAAGCCCGGCAGCACACCGCGCAGCCCCGGGAACGCCACCGTCGTCGCCTCCGCCACCTGCTCGGCCGACACCAGCTTCGGGGCCTGCACCTCCGCCGCGAACCGGACCAGGTCCGACACCGTGGACGTGCCGCCCGCGCCCGCCGAGCCGTCCAGCGCGGACGACGCCATGCCGAGCGGCTCGAACACCGCCTCCGCCAGGTACCGCGCGAACGGGATCCCGGTCGCCTCTGCCACGAAGTCCGCGAGCACCTGGAATCCCGTGTTGGAGTAGATCCGCCTGGTCCCCGGCGCGGCCTGGACGTCGGCCGAGTCGAAGGCCAACCCGGACGTGTGCGCGATCAGGTGCCGCACCGTCGACCCCTCGGGCCCGGCCGGCTGGTCCCACTCGACCGCGCCCTCCTCCACCGCCACCAGCACCGCGTACGACGTCAGCAGCTTGGTCACCGACGCCAACGGGAACCGGCGGTCGACCGGCCCGTGCGTGCCGAGCACCTCGCCGCGCACGTCGACCACGGCCGTCGCCGCGGTGTCCACCGGCCACGACGACACCGCCTGCAAGCTCTCCATGCCGCAGACTCTGCCACGTGTCACCACGAGAGCTGGTCGTGCTCGGGACCGCGAGCCAGGTGCCGACCCGCACCCGCAACCACAACGGCTACCTGCTGCGCTGGGACGCCGAGGGCTTCCTGTTCGACCCGGGCGACGGCACGCAGCGGCAGATGACGCGGGCGGGCGTCGCGGCCACCGACGTGACCAGGCTCTTCATCACCCACTTCCACGGCGACCACTGCCTCGGCGTGCCGGGCGTGGTGCAGCGCATGTCGCTCGACCGGGTGGCGCACACCGTGCACGCGCACTTCCCCGCGGAGGGTGCGGAGTACTTCGAACGGCTTCGGCACGCCAGTTCGTTCCACGACGTGGCGGACGTCCGCGCGCGGCCGGTCACCGGGCCGGGCGTGCTCGCCGAGGGACCGTTCGGCCGGCTGGAAGCCCGGCGGCTCGACCACACGCTGCCCGCGTACGGCTACCGCCTGGTCGAGGCGGACGGCCGCACGATGATCCCCGAACGGCTGGCCGCCCGCGGCATCCGGGGCCGCGCGATCCGCGACCTCCGGCCGCCGCTGCTGGACGAGGTGAGCGTGCCGCGCCGGGGCCAGCGGTTCGCCTTCGTGATGGACACCCGGCTGTGCGACGGGGTGTTCGAGCTCGCCGACGGCGCCGACATGCTGGTCATCGAGTCGACGTTCCTGCACGTGGACGAGGCGCTGGCGGTCGAGTACGGCCACCTGACCGCCCGCCAGGCGGCGCTGGTCGCGGCCGAGTGCGGCGTGCGCAAGCTCGTCCTCACGCACTTCTCGCAGCGCTACACCGATCCCCGGCTGTTCCACGACGAGGCGGCGGAGGTCTTCGACGGCGACATCGTGGTGGCCGCCGACCTGGAACGGGTGCCACTGCCCCGCCGCCGCGCGTGACCCCCGGGTCTCGCACGCCCGGGTTGCCCGAGCGGCACGGTTGCCGCCCGCCGAGCAATCCGACCGCCCGCTTCGACCGCCTCGCCGTTGACCACCCGGCCGTTGGCCCGCCTCGCTGTTGCCCACGGTGCGGTCGACCGCCCGCTGCCGACCACCGAGGTTGTCGCCTACCGTGCTCGCGACCTCCGGAATTGTTGGACCCCGTCGGTAGAATCACTGCAAGGGTTCCCCTTGGCGGGGACGCTTGCGAAGCCCTTCGGTCCGGCCCGGGAGGGTCTCGGCCGCCCACTGGTCGCGGACCACGGTGTCGAGGTCGGAGCAGGTCGGCGACCAGCCCAACGCGCGCAGCCCGGTCGTGTCCGCGCGCAGCACGGGCGCCTCGCCGGGGTGCGCGGGCCGCCGCACGACCGGCACCTCCCGACCGCTCACCCGCCGCACCGACGCCAGCACGTCGGCCACGCTCGCCGGTGTCGCGCCCACGTTGAGCGCCACGTACCCGTCCCCGCCGCGCTCCACCGCCGTCACGAACGCCCGCGCCACGTCCCGCACGTGCACGAAGTCCCGCACCGCGGACCCGTCGCCGAACACCTCCATCGACGGCAGCCGCCCGGCCGCCACCCCGCACGCCTTGGTGATCAAGCGCGTGTCGTCCACGTCCCCCTCCCCGGCGACGTTGAACAGCCGCAGCGCCACCCCGCTCACCCGACCCGCCGCGGCGGCCCACGCCAGCACGTCCTCGGCGGCGGCCTTGGAAGCCGCATAAGGACTGCCCGGCGCACGCGGGCACGACTCGCCGATCGTCGCGACGCCGGCCGACCCGTACACGCCGGCCGTGGACGCCAGCACGAACCGGGGCGGCGGCGAGCGCAGCAGGTTCACCGTGCCGCCCACGTTCACGTCGTAGTACCGCACGGGATCGTCGAACGACTCGCGCACCCGACCGAGCCCCGCCAGGTGCACGACCGCGTCCACCGGCCCGTCGAACGACCCGACCCGGACATCACCCGAAAAGGGGATGGGTGTGTGGCCCGCGGCGGACAGCTCCGCCGACACCACCCGTCCGACGTACCCGGTCGACCCGGTGACCCCAACGCGCATGGCGACATCCCAGCACGTCCAGCGCGTCGTCCACCTCTTCGAACTCGGTGCAAATTCACCCTAAAGGTGGGGACAGGTGGGGCCGATACAACCCAAGTGAGTTACCCGCATCCAGCCATGCGCACGAGCATCGAGGGCGTTCTCGCCGAGCACGCCGTGCAGGAGGCCAAGCGCCAGCGGTTCCTGGAGACCGCCGCCGCGATCGTGGCCGCCGCACCTCCGTCGGTGGACGACACGCTGCTGGGCCTGCTGCTCCCGTTCCCCAAGGCCCGGGGTCCGCGTGCCTTCCTGAACCGGGTTGACCAGGTACTTCGCGACGCCGCTCGATGATCTCGCGCAACCGCCCCTGATCCCATCGGCAAGTTTCATCGCCCGTTGCCGGACCGTGCTGGGCCGATCCCGTCGCCTGCCTCTACAGTGCGTGGCACCGGCGCTCGCCGGCTGTCTCGTCTGCTTCTCATAAAGCGAGTTCTCGGCGATGGATGACGTCCTTTCCGCGCTTCAAGCGCGCCTCGGCACCCTGTTCGGCGACCGGTTGGTCGTGCTCGCGGGCGGCACTCGGTTGAGTAGTCGCGTCGGCGAGCTCCACCAGCTCGGCGCCCGCCATACGCTCGTGCTGTCGACGGACGACCACGCGCCGCTGCACGACTCGGACGTGGCCCGCTGGGTGCCGCTCGGCATCGCGGGCGGCTTCGTCGCGGTCGAGCAGAACCGGCTCACCAAGCTCCTGAACTCGCCCGGCCGCAAGGTCCGCGCGGTGCTGGAGGACTTCGACCCGCGCGGCGAGGCGCTGGTGATCAGCACGCCGTACGCGCACACGCCGGAGTTCGCGGGCCGTCCCGTGCTCAACGCCCGCCGCCCCGAGTGGGTGGAGCTGGAGAACAAGACGACGATCGACGGCCTGTGGGACGAGCTGTCCGCGCCCCGCGCGCCCGCCGTCGTGCTCGGCCTCGACTTCGACGGCCTGTGGGCGGCGACCCAGCGCCTGGACCGCGGCGCGGGCGTCGTCTGGTCCGGCGACGGCCCGGCGATCAACGGCGGCGCGAACTTCGTCCGCCGCGTCCGCGACCGGCAGGAGGCGCGCGACGCGTTCGACGTGCTCGCGGCCAAGTGCGAGTTCGTCCGGGTCATGCCGTTCCTGGAGGGCATCCCGGTGAGCGTGCACGGGATCGTGTTCCCGGACGGCACCGCCGTGCTGCGGCCGATCGAGATGGTCGTGCCGCGCCGCGCGGGCCAGGCCCGGTTCCTGTACGCGGGCTGCGCGTCCTACTACGACCCGCCCGCGTGGATCCGCGAGGAGATGCGCAACCTGGCCCGCCGGGTCGGCGAGCGGCTGCGCGAGACGGTCGACTACCGCGGCACGTTCACCCTCGACGGCATCGCCACCGCGGACGGCTTCCTGCCCACCGAGATCAACACCCGCTACGGCGGCGCGATGGTGTGCTTCGAGGACGCCCTGCCGCAGCTGCCGCTGTCGCTGGTGCAGGTCGCGCTGGTGGCCGGGCACGACCTCGGCGTGTCGTCGATCGAGTTCGAGGAGCTGCTGGTCTCCGCCGCGGACGACTACCGGCACGGCTCGGTCGGCGCGAACGTCCGCGCGGTTCACCCGACCGAGGTGGTGGAACGCTCGATCGTGTTCACCGAGTGGTCGTGCCGGTTCGCGCACCCCGAGGAGGTGCCGCACGGCGTGCTGCGCCTGCGCCCGTCGCCGCTCGGCGCGCGGCTGGAGCTGGACTTCTACGCCGACCAGCTGCCGCCGGCCCGTCCGGTGGTGGCGCTGACCGTGGCCGCGTTCGCCCTGGCCGACCAGGAGTGGGGCACGGGTCTCGGCCCGCTGGAGCCGGCGGTGCCGGTCGCCGACGTCCAGGCCGAGGCCGCCGCGGTCGTGGAGCCGACCGCCGTCACGGCGTGATCGTCCGGTCTTCCTCGCCGTCGTCCGGACGGTGCTCGCCGTGGGGCGCGTGCTCGTACGCGGCGAGGAAGGCGTACCGGTAGCCCATCAGCTGCAAGGTCACGTGCGGCGGCTGGTTGGCCGGGTAGGCCTTGTCCCGGTAGGCGCGCAGCAGGTCCTGGTTGCACTGCGCGGTGGCGCGCAGCAGCGTCGGCGTGATCGGCGTGTCGCTCACGAGGTGCAGCGCGACCCGGGCCGCCAGCGCGAGCAGCCGCGGCGAGCGGTCGGCGGAGGACAGGGCCTCGGCCACGGCCACCACGTGCCGCGGCACGGCCTCGGGCACCGCGATCGCCAGCGCCATGGAGCAGGCCACCTCCGCGCCCGCCAGCGCCTCGAACACCTTCGGCGCGCCCTTGGCCACCTCGTACCGGGTCTGCGTGATCCAGTCCGGCGGCCGGCGCGGCAGCTCGCGCCCGAGCGCGTTCCAGCGGCGGCGGGTGCGCTTGCCGTCGTCGGTGAAACCCGCGCCCGCCAACGCCATCGCGGCCAGCAGGAAAATCACCCGATCGCGGCTGTCCGCGGGCACCCGGTAGCTCGCGCCCATCTCGACCAGGAAGGGCACGGCCCACACGCTCGCCTCGGACACCGTGTCGTCGACGAGCAGCCGGTCGACCAGCGCCTGGCAGGCGACCTCGCGGGTCACGCGCTCGCCGTGCACCACGCGGCGCATCAGGTCGTCCACGCCCGCCCCGTGGGCCAGCACCGACCAGGGCATGTCCTCCAGTCCACGCAACGGATCCGGCCGTTGCCACGCAGGTGGGAGCTCCATGGCGCGCAACGTACGCGATCGTGGGGATCGGTACCGGTGGGATCACTCGCCTGTGGGCGGTGCCCCCACCGTACGATCACGCGGTGCGCGGACCCACCTTCAAAGTCGTCGACCTGTTCTCCGGCGCCGGTGGCATGAGCCTCGGCTTCCAAGCGCACCGCGACTTCACCATCGTCGGCGCGGCCGACGCGCAGATCGGCAAGCCGTCGTCCCGGCTGGGCTCGTTGCGCTGCAACGGGATCTACCGGGACAACATCGGCGTCGACCCGCTGCAGGTCGACCTGGGCCGGCTCGACCCGGCCGTGCTGCGGCAGGTGTGGAACCTCGCGCGCGGCGAGCTGGACGTGCTGGTGGCGTGCCCGCCGTGCTCGGGCTTCACCCGGATCGCGCCGGCCAACCACCTGCGCGACGACCCGCGCAACTCGCTGGTGGGCCGGGTCGCGGCGTACGTGGCCGAGTTCCGGCCGCGGGTGCTGGTGCTGGAGAACGCGCGCGAGCTGGTGAAGGGCAAGCAGCGGCACCACCTGGACGGGCTGGTCGAGCAGCTGCTGGAGCTCGGGTACGAAGTGGACGCGAGCACGCACATGCTGTCGCGCTTCGGACTGCCGCAGCTGCGCGAGCGGGCGATGGTGGTGGCGGTGGACTCGGGCGTGCCGCTGCGGACGCTGGAGGACCTGTGGCAGGGCTGGGAGGTCCGGCCCGGCGCGGTGACCGTGCGGCGGGCGATCGGCAAGCTGCCGCCGGTGGAGGCGGGCGAGGCGCACCCCGAGGACGCGATGCACGTGTCGCCGTCGTTCCGCCGCGACCGGTCGCTGGACCGGATGCGGGCCATCCCGGCCGACGGCGGGTCGTGGGGCGACCTGGTCGGCTCGCCCGCGGAGCAGCTGCTGAACCCGGCCCAGCGCAAGATCATCGAAGAGGGCAAGTGGGGCTCGCACCCGGACGTCTACGGCCGGCTGTGGTGGGACGAGCCGGCGCGCACGATCAAGCGGGAGTGCGGGCACGTCGGCAACGGGCGGTACGCGCACCCCGAGCAGCACCGGCTGTGCACGGTGCGGGAGATGGCGCTGCTCCAGGGCTTCCCGCGCCGGTTCCGGTTCGACGTGTCGGTGATCGGCAACGCCTACCGGCACCTGGGCGACGCCGTGCCGCCGCTGATCTCCTACCAGCTGGCGTCGCTGGTGAAGTGGATGCTGAGCGGGCAGCCGCCGACGGCCCGCGACCTGTGCCTGCCGGGCACGTCGTTGCGGGTCGGCGACATCCGCCCGGTCACGCCGTCCGCCCTGGTCGCCTAGATCACCGTTTGGCAACGGTGTGGCGTCGAAACCGGGTCGGCACCTATTACGTGCAATCCACTGTGGACCGTCTGATCTGCGGGAACGCGCGACTTCGGTGGTCCGCGCCCGTTTCGCGCTCCGTCGAAACAGACCCCCGGTGATCGGTCGCCGACGGTCCGTCGACTATTCTCGATCATCCATTGTGGATGGACGACGCCGGTCTTGGCTGCTGGTAGGCGGTTTCACGGTCGGTGTCAACCCATCCTCGATCGGGCAAACACGATCGGCTACTGTTCGGTTGATTCCTGTCGTCTCGGTGTCGGAGCGCTCTGCCAAGTAGCTCCCCGGACGGCACGGACCGCCGCCTTGAACCACACCAACGGGCTACCCTCGCGAGCCTCAAGGAGACAAATGGCATCCCGGTCGACTGTGAAGCGCTTCGGCGCTGCGATCCTCGGCGCCGGCCTCGTGCTGATGTCGGCCCTCCCCGCGGCCGCCGACAAGCCGAAGGTCGAGCCCTACGACGGCGCGAACGAGTCGGGCATGGGCATCTACCTGGAGCGTGACGGCCAGGAGCTCGACAACGACAAGGACAAGCCGGGCATCCAGGCGTTCAACGCGAGCCTCATCGGCCTCCGCCTCCAGGAGGGCAACGACTCGCAGACCGCCAAGGCGTACTGCGTCGAGCTCCCGACCCCGCTGCAGGACGGCAAGCCGCTGGTCGAGGTGCCGTGGGGCGAGCACCCCAACCCGGACACCAAGTTCAAGGAGAACGCCGCCAAGGTCAACTGGGTGCTGCAGAACAGCTACCCGGCGCTGGACGTGGAAGACGCCTACGAGCTGTACGGGCTGGACCCGAAGAACAAGCGCAGCATCCTGATCGCCGCGACCCAGGCGGCCGTGTGGCACTTCAGCGACGGCGTGGACCTGCGTGAGGACGACTCCACCACGGAGAACGAGGACGTCCGCGGCGGCACCGTGGACGGGCTCGTCTACAAGGTCTACGAGTACCTCACCACCAAGGCCGAGGACCTGGCCGAGCCCAAGCCGACCCTGTCCATCGAGCCGGGCGAGCTGACCGGCAAGGCGGGCGAGAAGATCGGCCCGTTCGTCGTCTCCACGACGGCGACCGAGGCCGTGCTGACCGCGGAGCTGCCCGAGGGCGTCACCGTCGTCGACGCGAACGGCAACCCGCTGCCCATCGCCGACCCGGACGCCATCGGCGTCGCGGCCGCGTCGAACGTCGCCGAGGTGTGGGTGAAGGTCGACGCGGGCGTCGAGCCCGGCGAGGTCGAGTTCACCGTCACGGCCAGCGCCAAGCTGCGCAGCGGCCGGCTGTTCGTCTCGAGCGACCGCAACCAGAAGACGCAGTCGCTGATCATCGCCAAGTCCGAGGTCTTCCCGGTCAAGGCGAAGGCGAAGGCGAAGTGGGTCGAGGGCACCGTCGTGACCACGACGACCGAGGCGACCACCACCACGGCGCCGACGACCACCACCACGACCGAGGCGCCGGTCACCAGCACCACGGTCCCGGCCGGTGGCGGCAGTGACGACGACCTGGCCAACACCGGTGCGTCCATCTTCGTGCCGCTGCTGATCGGCATCGGCCTGCTGGGCGCGGGCGCCGGGGCGCTGCTGTTCCTGCGTCGCAAGCGCACTGCCTGATCCTGATACGTCCGGAACGGCCCTCTGGGACTCCCAGGGGGCCGTTCCGGCGTCCGGGGGCGGTTGCCGCTGGGGGCGTGGCGTCGATTCAGGTAGCCTGCGTCAGGAGTGCGAAGGAGCACGATGAACTTCGACGAGCAGGTCACATCGGCGGCCGAGCAGGCCAAGGACGTCCTTCCGGGTGGAGAGTGAACTCGTTCAACACGGCTGAGCGGGCGACCCCGTCCGGGGAGAGCACCCGTTCCGCAGCCGCGCAGATGGTCACCTGGCAGGGCTACGACGTGCCCAGGCTGGAGCAGGTGCGGTTCCTGCTCTCGGAGCGCAAGCTCCGCGCCTCGGGCAGGTTGGTGACCGCCGGTCCGGCCGAGCAGTTCAGCGGGTCGTTCGAGGTGTCGGTCGGTGAGACCGGCGCGGTGAAGAGGCTGCTGCTGCGGACGGCGACGGTGTCGGAGGAGCGGCAGATCTCGGTGAGCCGCTCGCCGGAGGGCGTCTGGCTGGTCGACTCCGGCCAGGGCGCGGAGCGGGCCGACTTCGACGGCGCGGTGGACGTGGACGTGCAGTTCGCCGTCCTGTTCAACGCCATCCCGATCCGCCGCCTCAACCTCCAGTTGGAGGAGGGCGAGCACGAGATCCCGGTCGTCTACGTGACCCTGCCCGACCTGTCGGTCCAACTGGTCCGCCAGCGCTACCGCACGGTCTCGATCGGCGAGGACCGGGCGGTCGTCTCCTTCACCCACGGCGAGTTCGAACAGGACATCACCGTCGACCGGACCGGCCTCGTCGTCGACTACCCCCGCATCGCCTACCGGATCTGAGCGAGGCCGGGGCACCGCCCCAGCCGGGCGTTCGGTCATCAGATCGGGCGAGCAACCGTTTGCGTGCCGTGCGAGCGCGCAACGATTGTTGGGTGCACACCCACGTCTTCGTCGACGAGTCCCGTCGATCCAGCTACCTGCTCGTGGCCGCGTTCGTGGAAACGCGTGAGCTCCCGGGGGTCCGGACGCTGATGCGCCGGCTCCGCGTGGCCGGCGAGCGCAGGCTGCACTTCAAGAGCGAGAGCGACACCGTCCGCAAGGACGTCATCGGGCGGCTGGTCGACGCCGGTTTCCGCAGCCGCATCTACCTGGGGCGCGGGCCGTCGGAGGCCGTCCGGCAGAAGTGCCTGGCGAGGTTGGTGGTCGACCTGCTCGAAGAACGGGTCAAGTGGTTGGTGCTCGACTCGCGCGGTCCGGCGCAGGACAGCGTCGACCGTCGCGTCATCTTCCAGGCGCTGTGCGACTGCGGCGCACCGGTTGACTCGTTCTTCTACGAGCACCTGAGCTCGCACGGCGACCCGGCCTTGTGGGTGCCCGATGCGATCGCCTGGTGCCACGGTGCCGGGGGTGAGTGGCGCAAGCGCGTCGCGCCGCTCGTGGAAGAAGTGATCGACATCGGCGTCGTCACCCGGCGGCAGCAGTTGCGGTGAAAAGCGCGAAGCCCTGGCTCCCGCCGTCCGACGGGCCTACCAGGGCTCACTTCCTCGGCCTAGCGGCCTCGGCTGTGGCCAAGCTTAGCAAGCCGTCGACGGCGGCGCTGTCGCTCGATCAGGCGATCTTCACACCCGGACCGCGATCGCCATGCCCTGGCCGACGCCCACGCACGCCGCCGCCACGCCCAGGCCGCCGCCGCGCGCCCGCAGGTGCCGGCACAGGTCCACGATCACGCGCGGGAACGAGGCGCCCAGTGGGTGGCCGTACGCGATCGCACCGCCGTGCACGTTGACCTTCTCCCGCTCGACCTCCGGCAGGTGGTGCAGCACCGACAGCGCCATCGCCGCGAACGCCTCGTTGATCTCCCACAGGTCGACCTGCGACGACTCGATCTTCAACCGGCCCAGCAGCTTCCGGATCGCCGACACCGGCGCCAGGGTGAACCGCTGCGGGTCCTCCGCGGTCACGGCCGAGCCCAGGAACTCGCCCAACGGCGTGATCCCCAACGAGGTCGCGACCTCCTCCGACCCCATCAGCACCGCCGTCGCGCCGTCGTTCAACGGCGACGAGTTGCCCGCCGTCACCGGCCCGCTCTCCGAGAACGCCGACTTCAGCTTCCCCAGCTTGTCCGCCGACGTCTCCGGCCGCACGGACTCGTCCCGCCGCACGGGCGCACCGTCCCGCAGCTGCACGGGGAACGCGAACCCGTCGTGCACCCCGGCGTCCCAAGCCGCCGACGCCCGCCGGTGCGACCGCAGCGCGAACAGGTCCATCTGCTCCCGCGTGATGCCCAACGACACCGCGACGTCCTCCGCCGCACGCCCCAGCGGCACGGTCCACTCGGCCTTCATCCGCGGGTTCACCAGCCGCCACCCGAGCGCCGTCGACACCGACTCCAACCGGTCGGCGAACGGCTTGTCCGGCCGCGGCACGACGAACGGCGCCCGCGTCATCCCCTCGACACCACCGGCGACGAGCAGCGAGGCGTCCCCGAGCGCCAACGCCCGCGCCGCCTGCACGATCGCCTCACCGCCCGACGCGCACAGCCGGTTGATCGCCACCCCCGGCACCGAGGTCGGCAACCCGGCCAGCAGCGCCGCCATCCGCCCGATGTTCCGGTTCTCCTCGCCCGCGCCGTTGGTGTTGCCCAGCAGCACGTCGTCGATCGACGCGGGGTCCAGCGAGGCGTGCCGCCGCAGCAGCTCCACGATCGGCAGCGCGGCCAGGTCGTCCACGCGCACCCCGGACAGCCCACCGCGGTAGCGGCCGAACGGGGTGCGGGCGGCGTCGAGGATGAGGGGGCGCGACATGCGCCCCATCCTCTCACCGGCCGACGAAGAACGGGATGTAAGCCGAGGTGGGACGGGTCTCACCGGACGTGCCGAACAGCCGCACCTCGATCAGGTGCGGCCCCGGCGACATGCCGCTGGTGTTCAGCGCGAACCGGTACCGCCCGGCGATGCCCGGCCCGCCGGACGCGGTCGGCACGACGGCCACGCGGTCGTCGTCCACCCGCACGCTGAACCCGGCCAGCCCCGCCAGCAGCACGCCGGTCCGCCCCTCCAGCGCGAGGTCGAACACCATCCGCCCGGGCTGCACCGCCGCGCCCTCCGGCACGGTCTGGCCGCTCGCGTCGAGCACCGTGCCGTTGACCCGCGGCAGCTCCGGCACCCGCGCGATCACCGGCGGCTTCGCCGTGCTCGGCGGCGTGCCCGAGGACGACCCGCTCAGCTCCAGGTCCACGTGCGTCGCCTGCACCCGCAGCCCGGTCAGCAGCGTGACGCCCAGCTTGCCCGTCGACCCGACCCGCAACGCCTCCGCCGGCAGGTCAGCCACCAGCGGGTACGCCACACCGGCCCGCCACGGCGCACCGGTCGCACCGGGCCGCGCGGGCACCGCCACCCCGCCCACCGACACGCTGAACGACGGCGCTTCCGGCGACGCGTCGGTGTGCAGCAACGCCAGCCGCAGCTGCCCACCCGTCACCCCGGGCAACGCCCGCGTCTCCGCCACCGCCGCCTCGGCCGCCACCGACACCTCGACGTCCGGCCCCGGCACCCACGGGGGCGCGGTGGCCTCCGCCGCGCCGAACGCGATCAGGCTGATCGCCACCCGCTGCCCGGTCGGCCCCGCCACGGACACCAGCGCCGTCGCCTCGCGCCACCCGGGCACCGCCGGACTGGTCGCGACCAGCTCGCCGTCGAGCAGCACCCGCGCGCCGTCACGCCTGAGCACCAGCTCCCACCGGTGGCTGAGCCCGGCCTCCAACGCCGGCACCGCGCGCACCGCCGTGGTCGGCGTCCCGGCGGGCACGAGCACCTGCACGGACGTCGTGCCCGCGCTCGTCGCCACCCGCAGCCGCACCGCGTCCGGCGGCAACGCGTCACCGCTGACCAGCGACACCGGCCCCGGCACGAGGTCGAGCACGAGCTCGCCGTCACCGCCGGGCGCGTCGGTCTCCACCACGAACCGGCCGAGCTCGTCGGCGTCCCGCAGCACGAACGGCGTGCGCGAGCGCAACGTCGCCGGAGCCGCCGCGCAGTTGTTGGTGAGCACCAGCCGCCGACCGTCGTCGTCCTGACCGGGCACGGCACGCGCGCAGTTGGCCCGTGACGCCAGCCGCCACCGGGTCGGGTCGGGCGCGTCCGGCTGGTCGAACCGGTCCTCCAGGGCGTAGTCGCCCGCGGGGCTCGCGTGCGGCGTCCCGGTGGACCTCGCGGGCGAGGAGCGCTGCCCGAACGCGTCCACGGCGTACACCGCGACCTCGTACATCCGCTCGTCCTCGAGCCCGTCGAGCTGCGTCGCGCGCTCCGTGATCAGCTTGGCGCGGTCGAGCCGGCCGACCTCGCCCCACCGCACCTCGTAACCGGGCGCGTCACCGGTCCACCGCAGCTGCAACCGACGAGGCCCGGACGTCACGCGCACCTCGCGCGGCGACTCCGGCGGCGGACCGGCCGTCGGCACCAGCACGCCCTCGGCGGCGTACGCCTCCAGCGACGTGGGCGGCGGCGCGGACGCGCTCGTCCTGGCGACGGGTTCGCCGACGCCCTCCGTGCGCAACACGGTGATCACCCCGGCGAACAGCACCGCACCGACGGCGATGAGGGCGATCCGACGACGTTCCATTGAGTCAAGCTAGGTCGCGTGGTGACCGCGGTCACCAAGTCGTTGCGCACCCGATACCAAGAAGGGCCTAGAGCGGCCGGATCTCGAAGGTCTGCTCGTACGACTGCACGCCCCGCCGTTCGTCCACCGGGAGTACCCGCACGTCCAGCTCGTGCCGACCGCCGGCCAGCCCGGCGAGGTCGATCAGGAACTCGTGCCGCCCGCCGGCCGAGCCGTTCGTCGGCAGCACGGCGATCCGCTCGCCGTCGAGGTCGACCTCCACGCCCTTGACGGCGGCGACCTCGCGCGCCCGCGTGTCGGCGAGCTCGACCGTCAGCCGCACCTCGCCCTCGTGCGGGAAGAGGGGGAACGACGAGTCGCTCACGGACTCGTGCACCACCGAAACCGCTGGTGGGGGCACCAACGGGTCGGGCAGCGGGCGCTTGACGAGCCGGGGGAGCGGGTGGCGCGCGTCCTGACCGTCGGCGATGACGAGGTGCGCGTTGTAGGAGGTGAGGCCGCCGTCGGAGCGCAGCCCGACCTTCGGGTTCGAGTCCGGCGACGGCAGCGGGAAGTCGGCGTAGACCACGGACGGGCGGTACTGGTCGAGGCCGTGGTCCGACGGCATGAACACCGCGGGCGCGGACCGCGCGCCGAACTCCACGGTGATCGGCGCGGTGCGTTCGGAGACCACGGACGCGACCACGCGCACCGAGGACGCGCCGGCCAGCTGGGAGTTGGCCACGTTGCCCAACGACACCCCGCCGTCGCGCTTGTCGGCCGGACCGAGCGGCGCCACGGAACCCGGCGCGGGCGTGCCCGGCACGCCGCCGATGCCGAACGTGTCCAGGTGGGTGCCCTGCGCCTGCCGGAACGCCAGGCGCACGCGGGCGGACGTCCACGGCAGCCGGACCGGCGCGGACGCCACCTCGACCCCGTCGCGCAACGCCACCACGGAGCCGGGCAGCACGCGCAGCTCCCAGCGGTGGCGGACGCCCGGTGTCGGCGGCGGGTACGTGCCGAAGGTTTCGCCCAGCGGCGCGTCGTGACCCAGGACGAACTGCGCGCCGAACGGCGTGATGCGCAGGACCAGGACGTCCGGCGGGAACGGTTCCTCCAGGTGGCCGAGGTCGTGCACCGGGTCGGGCAGCAGGGCGATCAGCACCGCGCTCTCGTCCGGCCGGTAGCCGATCGGGCCGTCGGTGGTGAGGGAGACCTCGGCGACCGCGCCGTCCGGGGCGGGCGCGCCGAACCGCAGCGGCACGTTGGACTGGAGGTCGACGCGGTCGCAGTCGATCTCCAGCCGCTCGCCGTTGAGCGGGCGGAGGCAGAGGCAGTCGGTGTTGCCGCGGTCGAAGACCCGCCACCGCCGCGGGTTGAGCGCTTCCGGGCCGTCGAACAGGTCCAGGGGCGTCATCAGGCCGTCGAGCCACGTCTCGTCGTACGCGAGCCTCGGCACGGCCTTCGCGGTGGCGGGGTCGGAGCGGTTGCCCATCGCGTCCAGCGCGCGGACCTCGACGGTGACGTCGGCGTTGGCCTCGAGGTCGGTCAGCTCGGTCTCGGTGCCGCGGACCAGGCGGGTCCGGCCGTTCCAGCGCACCTCGAAGCCGCCGTGGCCGATGCCGTCGGTGGCCGTCCAGGTGGCGCGCAGGCTCGTGCGGTCCACGGCGGTCAGGCGCAGGTCGGTGGGCGTGGCCAGGTGTTGGGTGTCGGGGACGTACTCGACCTTCTCGTCCAGGAACCGTTCGAAGGCCTGCGGGGGAGGGGGAGCGGATTCGTTGCGCAGGACCGCCACCGCGCCGCCGAGGAGTGCGAGACCCCCTACGACGGCGATGAGCTTGCGACGCTCCACCGATGCACCTTATGGGGTGCGTGCGAGCGCGGTTGTGCCGTTCAGCGCAACGACCCGGCCTCCGCGTGACCCCAGGTCGCGCAGGGCGCGCAGGGCGTCGGGCGCGGTGAGGTCGATGGTCAGGTCGGTGCGCGTGGTCTGGTTCTGCAACGCCACGCGTGCGGCGTGACCGGCGTCGATGGTCTTGGCCAGGCCGCCGGTCGAGGCGAGCGAGCCGCGGGCCGCGCCGAGCCGGCCCAGGGCGTCGTCCACGGCGTCGAGCAGCGCGCCGCGGTTGCCCTCGCACATGGCGCGGACGAGTTCGGGACGGCTGCCCGCGACGCGCGTGCCGTCGCCGAACGAGCCCGCGGCCAGGGAGAGCGCGAGCGGTCCGCCGTCCGCGCCGACGCTGGCCAGCACGGCGGCGAGCAGGTGCGGCAGGTGGGAGATGCGGGCCACCGCGGCGTCGTGCTCCAGGGCGGTGGTCGGCACGACGTGCGCCTTTGCGGCGAAGGCCAGTGCCATGACGTCGGTGAGGACGTCCGGGTCGGCGTCGTCCTCGGCGGTGACGACCCAGGCGGCGTCGTGGAAGAGGTCGGCGCGGCCCGCGGACCAGCCCGAGGAGGAGGTGCCGGCCATCGGGTGGCCGCCGACGTAGCGGGCGTGCGGGGCGACGCGGCGGACCAGGTCGGCGACCGGGCCCTTGACGCTGACCACGTCGGTGAGCCGGACGCCGTCGGGGAGGGCGCGGAGCACTTCTTCCACAGCCGGCAGCGGAACGGCCACGACGACGAGCGCGTCGTGTACGCGCGCGCGTTCGAGTGCCCCGGCGAGGTCGACCACGTCGTAGCCGTCCTGCCGGGCCGCCTCCGCGTCGGCTGTCGAAGCGGTCGCGCCCCAGGTCACGCACCCCGCGGCGGCTGCCGCGCGCAACACCGAACCACCGATCAACCCGAGCCCGACCACGCAGACGCTTCGCACGGCGCTCATCCTGCCGGCGCGGACGGGCAGCCCCTACTTGTCCACAGGACAGGAGTTGTCCACAGATCGGCGATCACCGATCGCACCACCCCGCGCCGGACGGCAAAGTCGAGGCCATGACCACCACAGCCCCGACCTCACCTCACGTCCGCCTTCGGCCTACCGCAGTCCTTACTGCCGCAGTTCGTTCCGCCGCCGACCACCGTGCCGCCGACTGTTCTGTCGCCGACCGTCCTGCCGACGGCTGTGCTACCGCGACTTGTCCTGCCGCCGACCGGCCTACCGGAGGGCGTCCAGCGCGAACGCGGTGTAGACGACGACTCCGTGCTCCATGGCCGCCTCGTCGAAGAGCACCCGGTTCGAGTGGTTCGGCTCCGCGCGGTCCAGTTCGACCCCGCGCGGGCAGGCGCCCAGGAAGGCGATTGCGCCCGGCACCCGTTGCAGCACGTACGAGAAGTCCTCGGCGCCCATCAGCGGGTCGTCCATGGGGGAGGCCCACCGTGAGCCGAGGGCCGCCGCGGTGATGTCGACGACGTGCGGGCCGACCGCGTCGTCGTTCACCGTGACCGGGTAGCCGGGGACGATCTCGACCTCGGCCGTGCAGCCGTGCGCGGCGGCCACGTGCGTGACGACCTGCTGGAGCTCGCGGTGCACCAGGGCCCTGGTGTCCTCCGAGAGCGTCCGGATGGTGCCCTCGACCAGCGCGGTCTCCGGGATGATGTTGGTCGTCGTGCCCGCGGTGATGTGGCCGATGGTGACCACGGCCGGGTGGTGCACGCTGACCCGCCTGGCGACCATCGTCTGCAGCGCGCCGACCATGGCGGCGGCGGGCGGCACCGGGTCGATCGCGTCGTGCGGCATGCCGCCGTGCCCGCCGCGGCCCTTGACGGTGATGTGGAAGGTGTCCGCCGAGGCCATCGTCGGCCCGGGGCGGCAGACGACGACGCCCGACTGGAGCGTGGAGGTGATGTGCAGGGCGAACGCTTTCTCCACCGGGGTGCCCGCGGCGTCGAGCACGCCCTCGTCGAGCATGTGCCGAGCGCCGTGCTGACCCTCCTCGCCGGGCTGGAACATGAACACGACCTGACCGGCCAGCGCCTCGCGGCGTGAGGAGAGCAGGCGTGCCGCGGAGGCGAGCATGGCGACGTGCGTGTCGTGGCCGCAGGCGTGCATGGAGCCGTCGATCTCCGAGGCGTACGCCAGGCCCGTCTCCTCCTGCAACGGCAGCGCGTCCATGTCGCCGCGCAGCAGGACGGTCGGCCCGGGCTTGCCGCCGCGCAGCACCGCGGTGACCGAGCTGCTGGACCCGCCGGTGGTCACCTCGACCGGCAGGCCGGACAGCGCGTGCTGGATCGCGGCCTGGGTCGCGGGCAGGTCCAACCCCTGCTCGGGGTGCCGGTGCACCTGCCGTCGCAACGCCACTGTCCTGGGCTGGAGGGCTCGGGCGGCTTCCACCAGCCCGGTGAACCTGGGCTCGGGGGCGGTCGTCCTGGCGTTCGGCAGAGTTGTGCTCATCCCTCGATAGTGGCATCGGTCGGCCCCCCGTGCCCGTGGCCGAGGCCCCCGTGCTACCGGGTGCCGAGGTGTGGCCCTACGGTGTGCACATGGCACACCAGGAGCCGGTCAACGGCTTCGCTGTCGCGGTCGTTCGTGAAGACGGCCGCTGGCGGTGCAGCAAGATGGACAGCTCGGCGCTGTCCGAGCTCGACGCGGCGATCACGGAACTGCGCCAACTGCGCTCGACGGGTGCCGTCTTCGGGCTGCTGGCGGTGGACGACGAGTTCTTCATCGTCCTGCGCCCGGTGCCGGGTGGGGTGTCGCTCCTGCTGTCCGACGCCGCGGCCGCGCTCGACTACGACATCGCCGCCGACGTCCTCGACCTGCTCCGGGTCGACCCGCCGGACGAGGAGGACGACGAGCTGTGGCCCGAGGGCGACCTCGCCGTGCTCGCCGACCTCGGCATGCCGGAGCACGAGATGCAGGTGATCGTGGACGAGGTCGACCTGTACCCGGACGAGCAGCTGCAGATGATCGCGCAGCGCTGCGGGTTCGGCGACGAGTTCACCAAGCTGCTGGACAGCCTCCAGGCGTGATCGCGTGATCAGCGAGGCGTCCGACGAGGCGATGGTCGAAGCCGCCCTGGAGGTCGCCGCCGAGGCGCCCGGGACCGGCGACATCCCCATCGGCGCGGTCGTCTACGGACCGGACGGCGCCGAGCTGGCGCGCGCCTGCAACGCCCGCGAAGCCCTGGGCGACCCGACCGCGCACGCCGAGGTCCTGGCCCTCCGCGCCGCCGCCGCGGCCTACGGCGACGGCTGGCGCCTCACCGGCTGCACCCTGGCGGTGACCGTGGAGCCGTGCACGATGTGCGCGGGCGCGCTGGTCCTGGCCCGCGTGGACCGGGTGGTCTTCGGCTGCTGGGAACCCCGGACCGGCGCTGTCGGCTCCCTGTGGGACGTGGTGCGCGACCGCCGCCTGAACCACCGACCGGAAGTCGTCGGCGGTGTCCTGGCCGAGCGCTGCGCCGCCCTGATGGAGTCGTTCTTCGCGGACCTGTGACCCTCTGCCGCTCTGACCAGCGCAGATCCGATCGACCACCCCCTGTTGGGTGCAAGCGCGGCGGTCTTGTATTGTTCTCGGCGGTGGCGTGTCCGAGCGGCCGAAGGAGCACGCCTCGAAAGCGTGTGAGGTGAAAGCCTCCGTGGGTTCAAATCCCACCGCCACCGCAGGTCAGAGCCCCGGTTGCCGATCATGGCAACCGGGGCTCTGACGTCTGGTGGCATTCCTGGTGGCAATTGCCCTGTCAGGCGGCCGGTACGGGTGCTCCGGTGGCGTCTCCCTCGTCCCCGTCGTCCGCGGTCTCAGACGGCTCCTCAGCGGGCTTCCAGAGCAACCCTCCGACCCGCTCGGCCACGTCCCGACGGATTGCTGCGGTGATGTGCTGGTACCGGGCTGCCATCGCTGTGTTCGACCAGCCCATGATGCCCATCACGGTCCGCTCGGCGACCCTGAGCAGCAGCAGCACCGTTGCCGCGGTGTGTCGAGCGTCGTGCAGACGGCCATCCGGCACCTTCGCGGCTTCGACCAGTCGTTTCCACTCGTCGTAATCCGAACGCGGGTTGAGCGGTGCGCCGGTCGGCGTGGTGAACACATAGCCGGTTTCGGTCCACAGGTCAGCCGCCTTCTCCCGTTCCCGGTTCTGTTCGGCCTGGTGAAGCTTGAGCAACCTCACCAACTCGTCCGGCAGGCCGATTCCGCGCTTACCTGCGGCGGACTTCGTCCCTGCCGTCTCAGCACGTACCGGCACTCTGTCCGGGCAGTAACCGCCGTACTTCTTGCCGCACGGCTTGGCGCACCCGTGCTGCCACTTCGGGCGCAGCCTGTTCCGACGGACTGTGAGCGTCCCAACCTCCAAATCCACGTCCGACCAGCGCAAGCCGAGTGCTTCCCCCTGCCGAAGTCCGAGTGCCAACGCGATAGCCCACCGCGCACCGTTGCGTCGCTTCTGGGCGGTCTCCAAGAGCGCCTTGACCTGGTCCACCGTGTACGGTTCAACCTCGATTTCCTCGACCTTCGGTGCCTTGGCTTCCAACGCCGGATTCCCTGTCAGATGCTTCCGCCGCACTGCGACGTTCAGCGCGGCTCGGATGGTCCGATGGACTTGGTGCACGGTTGCCGCGCTTGTGGTCGGCCCGAACTTCGTCTTCTGCTTCAGGATTTTGCGGTAGAGTTTTTCGAGGTGCTCCGGCTGCAACTTGTCCAACCGGTGCGCACCGATTCCGGGTACCAAGTGGACGCGTACCGCCACTTCGTACGCGCTGTAGGCGTTCTCTGTGACGACCGGCGGAGCGACGATGTTGTGCAACCAGTGCTTGAGCCAGGTTTCGACGGTCCAGTTCTGGCCCGCCTTCCGAACGCGCCCCTCGTCCCGTTCCTTCTCCAGCCTACGAACCTTGTCAGTGACTTCGGACTGGTTCTGACCACGGACGTGCCTGCGGTCCGGCCTGCCGTTGTCCTTCACTCCGACCGTGACATAGCCGTGCCAGCACTTGTCTTTCTCGCTGTAGTAAATGCTCGATCGACCGTTGGAGTTTCGGGTCTTCTTCTCGCGTGGCACCTGGTCTCCTACGCAGCCGGACGGGTAGAGGTCTGCTCGGCAACCAGCCGAGCGGCGTAGCGACTGATCGCGTCTACGTGAATCCGCCGCAAACGGCCGATCTGCACCGATTCGAGCTCTCCTGACTTCACCAGGGCATACGCCTTGGTCTTGCCGATGTTCAGCCGCTCGGCGGCTTCTTCGACGGTGAGTAGCACTCGTTCTGGAGTCGGACGAGGTGAGGGAAGTTCGACTGCTGCCGGTTGTGTCGTCATGAGGACGGTCAACCGCGCGATCAGTTCAGCGATCTCCGTATTGCGAGCGTTTGCGCTCATGCCGCGCCCTCCGGAGTTTCGACAGGCAGGTAGCGTGCCCAGGCGTCCGCCAAGCCGACCTGATCGACCTGCGTGTCGGTGGGGTAGGTGACGTAGCCCTTAGCAACGGTGTTGTTGTGCTTGAACGTGAGCGGTGCGACCTGGTAGCGGCTCAGTTCCCGCGCAAGTCGTCGTGCGTCCAATGATTTGCCGTGCAGGTCGGACCACGGCGCGTCGTCCATCGCGCGGAGGCGTTCCACGATGTCGGTGGTGTGCATCCGGTCGGTACCGGCGGTGGTGAACAGCGTGCGGAGGTCGGCCAGAAGTTGGATTCCGAGCGATGGGGTGGGCTTGTTGGCGCTGAGCACGAAGTGCACGCACGCGGCCCGTGCGGTCTCGGGCCAGTGGCCTCCGGCCGCGTCGGCGATGGCCAGCAGCGGTTCCCAGATTTCGGCGGACCGGTCGTGCACACCGGTCGGCATGGTCGGTTCAGCGTCACCGAGCTGTTCCCCGATGCCGGTGATCCAGGTGGCCAGCGCGTCGCGGATCGGCGCGGCGTCACGTTCGGCGCGGCGTTCCAGGTAGCCGTCCACGTGTTCGTCGTGGCGGCGCTTGCGCAGGTTGACCGTGATGGCGCGGGTGGTGAGGGTGTCGGGCATGGAGCCGACCAGTCCGGCCAGCGCGGCGGGCGCGAAGATGGGGAGACGTTCGACCACGAAACCGGCCCCGGCGTCACCCTTGACCTTGGGGATGGTGGCGGTGCGCTTGTAGCCGAGGTTGAGCATCCCGCGCACGTCCTCGTTACCGCCGCCGCCCGCGGCGAAGATGGTGTCCACCTCGTCCAACAGGATCGTGATGGGACCGGCGGCGACCATGCGCACCAACGCCGCGGCGGACCCTGAAGCGGTCATCTCCGGTGCCAAGGTGAGGTGCTTGGCGACTTCGAGCACGCGCGTCTTGCCGGACCCCGGTTCGGCCGACGAGAGGATCAGCCGGGGCGTGACGTAGAAGTGCTCCGCGGCCCAGGTGTGCGCGTACCAGAGGGCGAGCATCGGGGCGCAGTGTTGCGAGGGGAACGCGGAGAACCGCGCGACGAAGTCGCGGACCTGGTCGAGGATGACGTGGCCGGGCAGGGGCGGAGCGGTCGGGACGACACGCAGTGCGGCGGTCATGCTGCGGTTCCTCTCGTGCGTTCGCGGTAGGCGGCTTGTCGGCAGGCTTGGGAGCAGTGGCGTGGCCATCGGCCGGTGGCGGGGCGGGTGAGTGGGGTGCCGCATCGGCAGTGACGTTTTCCACCGGCGCCGGTGGCTTCCGTCATCGGAATGGCGCGGCGGGGTGACGTTTGCGCCCTGGGCGCTTGCGTCACGGGCGTGGCGTGGTGGCGTGCGTGGCCGATGAGCTGCACGCCGATCCAGAACGTGTAGGGCGGCGGGATGGCCTGGGTGAGGTTGGGCCAGGGCATCCAGTCGATGCCCATGGCCGCGCGTCCGACCTCGGTCGGTGTGCCGGGTGACGCTTCCCCTTCGACGGGGTTCCGTGACGCTTCCCCGCCGGCTGGGTTTCGTCTCCCGCGCTGGCCGTAGGAGCCGTAGACGGGAACGGCGGGTGCGCCGCGGTCGTGGTGGCAGGGTGTGCCGTGCAGGTCGAGGTTGGACTCGAACAGGCGGTGTCGGCGCACGCCGAGGCGCAGCGTGTCGCCGCAGATGGTGATCGGGTCGTGCAGGGGTGATCCGGGGACGTTCTCGATGACGTAACCCCACACGTCCCCTCGGGCGACGGCGTCGCGCAGCCGCTGACGGATCGGGTCGACAAGGTCGGGGTGGTCGTCGCGCCGGTCTGCGGGGGTGGCCGCGGAGTAGCGCTGGCACGGCGGTGACGCTGCGATCACGTCGTAGCCGGACAGGTCGACGGTGAGGGCGTCGGCTTGGATGAACGGGAACGGGTAGTGCGGTTGTGGCTCGATGTCGACGCCGGTCACGTCGAACCCTGCCGCGTGGTACCCGGCGGACGCGCCGCCTGCGCAGCAGAACAGGTCCAGCAGACGCGGGCGGTTCATGCCGCACCCCGCCGTGGGGTGCTGGCTCCGGCGCGGAGTCCGTCGCTGATGGTGCGGCGGACCTTGGCTTCGGTGCAGTCGCAGCCGGGGCCGATCATGTGGGCCGCTGCGGTGAGCAGGTGGTGCTCTGCTGTAGTCGGAGAGAGATTGCCCTCCCCGACGTGGCGGCCGAGCGCGACGGCTGCGATGAACAGGGTCTTGCTGTGCTTGCCTCGTTGGGCCGCTGCGACCCTGTCGCACTCGGCCCTGACTGCGGCGTCCACGTAGGCGTCGCGTCGCTGTGTGGGCAGCACAACGGGCGCTGAGATGGCCGTACGCGGCTTGGGGGACAGTGCCTGGACCAACCACCCCGGCGGGTCGGCGGGTTCGCGGTCGTCGGTGGTCGTGTAGGTGCCGTCCGGGGTGGTCGATCCGGGTGCGACGACGTAGCCACCGGCCGCGCGGGTGTCGATCAGCGTCCCGAGTGCGTCCTGGGTGTTGCGCAGCTCCACATCGGACGGGGCCCGGTAGTACAGGTGTTCACCGCCGCGCGGGGTGGCGACGGCGCGGGTGTCGAACATCTGCTCGACCGGGTGACCGCCACGCACGCAGAGGTCGGTGAGCACGTCACGTCCCCACTCGATCCCCTGCCGACTACAGCCGTTCTTGTCCTGTGCGGCGGGTGTCTTCGGGGTGTCGAGGTCGACCACGAGCAGCCCGGACGGGCCGGTGGCGATGCCGATGTTGAACGCTCCGGCCGACCAGCAGCGTTCGATGACGGCCGGGTCGGTGGTGGCGCGCTGCTCCCAGCCGACGTGACCGGTGGTGCAGGTTCCGTTGCGGGGGCAGGACTTCGCGCCGTGCAGGGCGGGGATCTTGGTGCCGGGACGCAGTGGGAAGACGTGGAAGCCGAGGGCTGCGGCGGCCAGGGCGTGGCGCTTGAGTTCGTCGCGGGAGTCCATGACTGTCTCCTGTGGACGCTGTGACAGTGGTGGCTGCTTGCACTCGCACCGGGGACGGGGAGTGGTCACGTCCCCGGTGCGAGCTGCGGTGATGCGGATCAATCCGTGCCGCGCCGGTCGGTGCCGACGTGGCTGCCGGTGTCCGGTGTGGTCACGTCCCCTGCGTGCGGCGCTGTTCGCGCTGCTGTCGTGCCTGCTCCTTGAGCACGGCGACGGCATCGTTCACGGCGTCGTCGATCTCGAACTTGCCGCTGTCCCCGAGGCTCTCGTGACGCTTGTTGCGCAGCCGCTTGACCTCGTCGCCCATCAGCGCGCGGGCGAGCTTGTCCCCTGCCGCGACACGACCACAGATCTCCAGCAGGGGCTGTAGCTCCTTGTCCGGTTCGCGGCGGACCATCGGAACGGCGTGCAGCGTGCGCACCAGGTCGCGCAGGACCTCGGGCGTGCCGTCCGGGACCTGCGGGACGGGCGTGTCCGGGCCGTCCATGTCGCGGACCGCCTGCGACAGGCACGTCTTGGCGCGGCTGCCCTCGGGGAGCCGGTCGCGCAGCTGCTTGAGGTCGTCGACGGCCTGTTGGGCCGTGGCCTTGCGGCGCACGACGTCGGTGGCGATACGGCCCACGACGTTGGCCAGCGGTTCGCCGTCGATGTCCATCCGGGCGTCGGGCCCCATGTACTTGACCGCCGTCCCGACCGGGCCGTCGTCGTGGTAGTGCACCGGGCTGGTGTTGCCCAGGTCTCCCCAGGTGTTCTCCAGCAACGGCTTGTCGGACAGTTCGCCCGTCACCGGGACGGTCACCGGGGTGGGGTCGGTCACGTCCCCGCTGTGACCTGCGGCGTTGCCGTTGTCGTCGCTGTGCACGATGTTCTCCTTGGCCGCTTGCACGGTGGCGTCGGCTTGCGCGAGTCGTTGTTCGGCCCTGGCGATGGCATCGCCGTCCCCGGCGGCCTTGGCCCGGCGCAGCGCTTGCCGTGCCCGGGAGCGCTGCTTACGGGCGGTTTGGGTGGCGCGGCTGCTGGCTTGGCTGCCCTTGCAGCGACGTCCTCCGGCTCGACACATGTCACGTCCCCCGGTTGTCCTGCGGCTTCGGGCGGCGGTTGTTGGCGGCGGCGCGGCGGTCGCGGCGGGTGCGGGTGATCGCGTTCCACGCCTTGCGGCCGGTGCGCAGCCGCATTCCGCTGCCGTCGCAGCGGCGGCAGGGCCGGTAGGCCACGGCCAGCGGGGACCGGTGCTTGCCCGCGCCTTTGCAGGTGCGGCAGGGCTTGAACGGGTGGGTGGCGTACAGGCCGATGTGGACCACGGCCAGCAGCAACAGTCCGACGATGCCGACCGGCTTCACATCGGAGTGGTCACTTAACGTGAGCAAGAGGAGAGTGGTGAACGCGACGCGTGAGGGGGTCACGATATGGCCTTTCGGGCTGTTTCAGGGTGTGCGGCACCGACGCCGCTAGGAACTAGGGCGCTGATCAGGCAAGTGATGGGGTGCTAGCGGGGGCGCTAGGTCTAGCGGGGTTGGGTGCTAGACCCAGCGCCGTTCCGGGCTAGCCGCCCGACCTACTTTCCGTCACGCTTCGTGATGGCGGTGGTGATGTGGTCGCGGTCGACGCCGCGCCGGTTGGCTCCCTTGCCGGTGGCGGGGTCGGTGCCCCACACCTGCACGGTGGTGATGCCGTAGGGCTTGAGGGCGGAGGACAGGCGGGCGGCCTTGTCCTTGCCGTCACGGGGCCCGTTGTCGTCGGTGGCCCACGGGCCGTAGACGGCCGGTCGCAGCTCCGCCAACCGGTCCACGATGGACTCAGACCACGCCTTGTCGGCGTTGCCCATCGCGGTCAGCACGTCCGGTAGCAGGGTGTCGGCCGCGATGTCGTCGACTTCGACGTCCAGCCCGGCCGCGTAGCCGGTCAGCAGCCCGGCGGCGGTGCGCAGCGCGCGTGCCCGTGCGGCGATGGTCTCAGCGCCGGGGCCGTCGATGTAGACGCCCTTGACGGTGGTGGTCTCGTCGGTGACGCCCTTGAGCAGCCCGATCCCCTTGTCGGACAGGGTGAACTGGGTGGCGCGCTCACCGTTCTTGTACGACGAGGTGCCCAACACCATGTCGTTGGCCATCTGCCCGGTCACCTTGAGGCAGAACCGCAACACGGCGTTGTCGCTGATCTGGGTCGGGATGGACTTGGAGTCCGGCCGCTGGGTGGCCAGGATCAACACGATGCCGGTGGCCGGGCCGCGCTTGACCAGGTCGGTGCAGATCTCCTCGAACTCCGCACCGTGCTGCTCGTGCTCGAACCACACCTGGCACTCGTCCACCCCGATCACGATCGGGTGCAGCCCCAACGACCGCTTGGACGCCAACTCGGTGGTGACCTTGTTCTCGGGGCAGAGGTCCTTGGGCAGTTCCCGGATCACCTTGGTACGGCGGCGCATCTCCTCCCGCAGCGCCCGCAGGTCGACCAAGGCGTACTCCAGGTCTTCCGGGTCGTCACCGGCCCGGTAGCGGTGCGACACGGGCGCGAGTGGGGACAGGTCGCCGGTGCCCTTGAGGTCGTAGCTGTGCAGCTCCGCCCGGACGTCGAGCCCGGCGATGATCAGCAGCTCGCGCAACGTGAACGTCTTGCCCATACGCGGGACCGCGCCGATGATCCCGGACACGAACATCAGCACGATCTCGACCCACCGGCCACGGACGTCGGTGCCGAACGGCTGCGGCGTGAACAGGTCGATCGCGGCACCCTTGGCCAGCGGCCAGGCGGGCTGCTTGGCCTTGGACATGTCCCGGTCACCGACCCACAGCACGAGCTGGCCGGGGTGGCCGGTGGTGTTGTGCTCGGGCCAGACGCACCCGAGTGGACGCCCGAGTCCGGAGGCGAGCTTCTCCCGCTTCTCGATGACCTCGGTGGCGGTGACACCGCCGGGCAGCTCCACGTCCGCCCGCCAGCCGGGCCCGTCGCGGGTGATGGGCGCGGTGAACCCGATGGCACGCTCACCGGTCTTGGCCACCGCCTGGTTGATCCCACCGATGCCCAGGCTCGACAACGCCCGCACCACGACGTCCGAGGTGAGCTTGGCCGCCTGCGCACCGATCACCGCACGGCCAGCGACGGGCTTGTCCGCCGGGGTGCCGAGCTTGCCGAGAATGCCCAGCGCAACCATGCCGCAGACCCAGGTGACCCACCCCGGCGTGACCGAGGGCAGCACCATGAACAGCACCACCCCGAGGGTGGACCCCACCAACAGCAGGATCGTGCGCAGCCGGACCCGCGCGTTGCGTTCCGCGACGAGCTTGAGGTACTTCTCGGCCTCACCCCGGACGGCCATCTCCCGCCGCAGCGGACGCCCTTCCGAGTCCGAGACCCACCGGCCGGTCGCGGCCAGCAACAGCACCGCGCCCTGCGGGGACCGGGCGGCGAGCTTGAGCAGGTACAGCGGCACCCGGGCCGCGTGGTAGCCGGTGGCGTGCGCGTAGTGCCGCGCCACCCACCCCACCGTCTGCTTCGCCTCCGAGACCGTGCGCAGGTAACCGGGCACGATCGGCAACCGCTCGGTCTCCCGCAGCCGCGCCACCCAGTCACCGTCGCTGGTGCTACCGGGCTGGTCGACCAACACCGTCGGGCCCTCACCCGTGGTGTCGTCCTCGACCAACTCCGCATCCAGCACTTCGGGTGCCTGCTCAACCGCAGTGCCGGGGGGCGTGACGATTGCCGGGCCGTCTGGCGCCGGGGTTTCGTCGCCGCCGCCGATCACGGCGTGAGCGTCGGTGACGGGGAGTCGGTAGACGTTGCCGTTCGACGCGCTCTCGTCGGGCCGGTCGGCGGGGTCGGGCGTCCCGACCGCCGTGGTGGTGATGCTCATCGGGACACCTCCACGTCGTCGTCCTGGTCGTGGAGCAGGTGGGTCAGGGCAGCGCCGCAGCCGAGCACGACCACGGGCAGCACCGAGACGAACGTGGTGATCCACCACGGGGCCACGTCGACCCCGGACGCCTCCATCAGGTGGTAGGCCACCTGACCGAGCGCACCGAGCACGAGCGAACCGATCGCCGACCCGCGGGCGAACGACCGGGCCCGCGCCGACTTGGTGGCACCGGACAGCCACACCCGCAACGCGTAGGCGGCGTACGCCTCCACCCCGATGGGCAGGGTGATCGCGGAGTTGATGACGAACCCGTCCGCGATACCGGGCAACAGCCGGATCTCACCGAACCCGGCCTTCTCACCCAGACCCACCCAGCCACCCCAGATGGCCACGAACGCACCCGCGGCCAGCAACAGCAGCGGCCACGACCGCACCCGCGCCGCACGCCGCACGGGTGTCTCCGCCGGGGCGTCGTTCTCGACCCTCACGGTGGCCTGTACCGGGTCCGTGACCGGGCTGACCTCTACGGCGTCGTCGGATGCGATCTCGGCGAGAACAGCCGGGGTGTCCTCGGTGGCGTCGCTGTCGTCCGGGGCCGCGTGACGCTTCCCAGCCGGCGGGGTTTCGTCCCCGGTGGGTGACGCTTGCGCCCCGGTCGCTTCCGTCACCGACGGGGTCGGCCGCTCGGAGTCGACCGGCACGGAGTGCAGACGCACCACGGGTGCCGACACCTCCGGGAAGGGCGGGCGAAGCGGGCGGAACCCGGTGGCCTTGAGCGCGTTCAACGCCGCACTCGCCTTGGGCGCACCCACCTTGCAGCGCTTCATCACCTGGTTGCGTGACGGCCACTGGCCCAGCTCGTTCGCCAGGTTCCGCACCTGGTCGGTCAACGTGTCCAACGGGAGCGGGTAGGAGCTGGTCACGCCGCCACCTCCTCACGGCGCATCTGCACCGGACGGCGCGCACCGCGGGCGGGCTGAAACACCAGCGCCGCGGCGAACGCCAGCATGAGCAGCGCGGCCAGCACCGCGGCGTTGCCGTCGTGCGCGGCCAGCGTCCACAGCGCCGACACGGTCAGCAGGGCGGACAGCACAACCCGCCACAGCAGCAACGTCACCACGGCGACGACAGCGGCCAGCAACAGGAACGGCAGCGGGTAGGCGGTGATCAGGTCACCGGTCAGGTTGTGCGACGTCGTCGGACTCGACATGCTGATGCTCTCCTGCCTGCTCTTCTGGGTGGTGGAGACCAGGACCGGCGGTGTCTTCTTGGCGGGAGTCCGCCGCCGGTCCGAGGTGATCGGAGAAGGAAGTCGGAGGCTCATCACGCGGCCTCCGCGTAGTCGACGGCCGTGCCGCTCTCGGCGGTCTCGGCCTCGAAACACGGCCAGCACAAGCGGGTGCTGGTCGGCAGCACGTACAGCGCGTCTTTGCCGCAGCTGCGGCAGATACGGCGGGCGCGGTTGGCCAGCGCCAGCGCGCGCCACTTGGCCGGGGTCATCGGCCGGACGGGCTTGGCGCGGTCGATCAGGTAGAGATTCGCGAAGTTGCGGCGACCGGACGCGCGGTGACGCACGTAGAGCACCGCCACCGGATCCGCACCGCCGGGACGCAGGTCCAACTTCCGCAACTGACGGCGGGTAGCCAACTTCTCGCGCGGTGCACGACCCCAGGTCAGCAGCGGCAACCCGTCCACGGTGCCGCGCGTGAGCACCGCTCCGGCGGCCCAGGGCACCGACTCCACCCACACCCACGGAAACCGGCGGCCCATGTCACCGCACCGACCCGTGCGTGTGCGGCCGTACCTCCGACTGCGTGGCCTTGGCCGTCTCCAACGACAGCGCCAACGTGGCGTGCACCTGGGCGGCCAACAGGTCATCCGTCGTCGCGCGGCCGTAACGCGGGGCCAGCAGCATCCGGGACATCGCCCGGTGCTCCTCGGCGGTCCACTCCCGCCGCACCTCGTGCTCACGGTCGGCGTAGACGCTCTCTGCGAGGTAACCGGCGTTGCCCATCACGCAACCTCGCCCAACGCCTCGATCACGCAGGCCGGACGGACGGCCACGGGGCGAACGAGCCGGACGGGCTCGCCCTGCTCCGCCTCCGCCTGCGCCAGCGTCACGCCGAACTCAGCGGTGATGCCCCGCAACGCACGGGCCGCGATTCGCCGGTTACGACGCTCACGGGCCGTGCCGTCCAACAGAGCCGACGTCGGCTCAGCCGACACGGCGATCTCCTGCGATACCTGCGACAACAGCGCCTCAAGCGTGCTGCTGTCCAAGCTGTCCGGGTAGTGGGTCCCGCTCACGAGTCCTCCAGAGGCCACAAGTTCGCTACTTAGCTAGCGAACTGCGCCCACCGTAGCCACAGGCGGCGGCCGAGCGCAAGAGGTTCGCTAGCGAACAGGCGAACTTGGCCTACGATGGTGGACATGGCACCCGAGTCGACTGAGGTCACGGCACCGCTACATCTGCGGATCGCGGATGACCTGCGCATGAAGATCGAACGTGGCGAGCTTGAGCCTGGCGACCCGATCCCATCTGCTCAAGAGTTGAGTCAAATGTGGTCGTGTTCACCGGGATCGGCACGCGCGGCATTGGCCTTGCTCAAGCAGCAAGGTTTGGTCGACGCGCAACGCGGTAGCCGCCCGGTTGTCCGCACACCTCCTCGGCAAACGGTTCTTAGGCAAGATACGAACCAGCTTGAGAAGGATCGTGTTCTGCTGAGCGAAGAGGAGCGGAGGGCAAACGGTGCGGCGGAAGACGGAATGGGTGTGTCAGTCGATGACTTGAACTTCCGCTCAACATTTACTCGTGTACCTGCTTCGGCTGAACTTGCCGAACTGTTCGGTATCGATGTGGGCGATGAATTGCTTCGTCGCGAGTACGAGACCACGAACAAAACGACCGGAGTGCGGGAGCATCTCAGTATCTCCTACATGCCGGTGAGTCTTATTTCGGCAAACCCGGACATTCTCGATCCAGAGAATGAGCCATGGCCCGGCGGAACGCAGCACCAGCTTTACACGGTAGGTATCGAAATCGCCCGAATGGACAGTGAAGTTACAGCGGCGATGCCTACGACTGTGGAGATGCGAAAGTGGGCATTGCCCAATGGTGTGCCACTCTTGTGTGGCCGAAGGTTTGCGATCGATGTGAACGGCCGAGTTGTCGAAGTGTCAGAGGCAAAGTATCCTGCCGACCGTACCAAGATGATGTTTTCGATCGCACTTAAGCGATGGGAGTCTTCCTGATGCCAACGGTGTCTATCATCACGGCCGCGTACGCCCCTAAGGCAATGTACCTGCCGGAGACGGTCGAGAGCGTCAAGGCGCAGGTCTTGCCGGAGGGCTGGCATCTGGAATGGATCGTCCAGGAAGACGGCGTCAGTCCGCAACTTGGTGGCCTATTCGATGACATTCGGTCGATCGCATCATATGCGGCGAACGGCGCACAGTTCGGCATTAGTCTTACCCGCAACCTTGCGCTTAGTCGTGCCACCGGCCAGCTTGTCCAGGTACTTGACCACGATGACGTGCTTCTTCCTGGCGCTCTCGCTACACTCATCGCCCGATTTGAGGAACACGATATCCATTGGGCGGTAGGTGCGGCGGACGACCTTCTTGAGGATGGAACGCGGAAGAGTTGGGAATCGGCGCTACCCTTCGGGCTGATTGAAGCCGGTCAGGTGAACTTGTGGGCGGAGGCGCATGGCGGTAATTGGCCTGTGCACTGTGCTGGCCTACTAATGCGAACAGAATCGCTACGTGCAATCGGTGGGTGGGCCGGATGTCCCGTAGATGACGATCTAGTTGCGTTCGCTGCCCTTTCTGAGCTAGGGGCCGGATGGAACGAAAGTGCTGTCACGTGGTTGTACCGCCAGCATCCAGGGCAGACAACCCGATCCGATGCGCTGAGCAGTTTGCAGGACAGTGGACGGCTGATGGCGCTACAGCGTGCGAAGGCAGTCAGGAATGCCGGTATGCGTTTCGATTCGTCGGCTGGCCTGCCTGTTAATTCAAGCAGTGCCGAAGTTAAATTGGGGAGCAACATAAAGCTACCGGCGGACCTTGGCTGATTCGCGTCACTTGGGTGCAACACGCTTGATGGGCGAGTAGCTGATCGGGCTCTTTAGCGACTACCCTAGTCGCAAATCGCGAAATAGGAGAGAAGATATTGTGGCGGTAAAGAGGACAGTTACGCTGTCCCGTTCTTGGAACTCATGGGCTGGGTCTGTCGCTGACCTGTGTCATCGGGTATGATCTGTATCCTTATTGCGGAGCCTCTCAGGGGTGGCGTGTGTTGGAGACAGCTAGTGGGACCTCGTCTACGACGTCCTTTTGGATTGACTCAGTGCACGAAGGGCTCGTTCCTGACATTAGCTGTGCAGACCTGCGCAACCAGGAGGCTGCCCAGCGGATTTATGCGCTAGATCCGAAAGATCCATTCGGTCTTGATAGAGACGGTGACGGAGTTGCTTGTGAGTCGGGGTCAATTCCGGTCACGCCGCCGTCCAGCGACCAAACAGCGCTTTATGTGACTTCGCTAGTATTTTTGGCCATTGCTGTAGTGATTACGTTCCGAATATTGGCGAAGCGGCGTCTCGCGCAGAGAAGTGCCAAAATCGACTCCAGCTTCGACGAGTTGAACTCATCGCTCGGTTCGGCGGTTGAGTTGATGACTCAGATCGAGAATAGAGTGCAGGAAGGTAAAGCAGTTGTCGAAGGCATGAATCTGGATGTCAAGCGTGCTCAAGTTTTATCAGAATTGAGCGAGCCGCAGGTTCAGGCGGTTTCGCAAGCGCTGAAAGGCGAGTTCGCGGGCTCGGAGAAGCGGTCAACTCGTGTCAACATAGTCATAGCCGTCGCGTCGGCGATCGTCGGTGTGGTCGCATCAATCCTCGTAAATATATACGTACCCTGAGGCTGATTGGACGGCGACGCCGATGCGGCGGTCCGCTCGTACGCCGCAGCGGTAGCGGATCGGCGCGACCGGTTGTGAAGTGCGCCCCACTGGCCCGGAGGGGGCCTGGGATGCTGTGGTTTGCTTGAGGGCCGCATGTCAAGGCATGCTGGCCGTCTTTCGTTCGACGGCTGTAGCCGGAGGGTTGGTCTGTTATTCGGCTCGGCCCTTCCTGACATTCCGTAAATGCCGTAAATGCCGTAAACACGCTGGTCAGACGTTTACGAATGGGCTGTGGTGTCCGTAAAAGGCCAGCCGTATCCGTAACCGTTTACGGATACGGTCGGTGTGACGTAAACGCCTGACCTGCACGTTTACGGCACTTACGGCATTTGCGCTTGCTGGGTGACGGGAGGGCGGTGGTGGCTCGCCGCCCGGCATTGGTCTACCGAACCCCCTCCGGCTACAGCCTGCCGCCCAGCCGTCCAGTGTGGACGGGACGCGTTGGACGTCGCGGTGCGCCGTGGTTGCATTCGTGGTGGCGTTCGCTGGTGTTCAGACACGTTCGTCGGAGACCGATGCACCTTGCTGAACTGGTAAAACGAGCGCCGTGGATGGTGCCGGTCGATGGTTCGCAGACCTCGAAAGCGTGTGAGGTGAAAGCCTCCGTGGGTTCAAATCCCACCGCCACCGCTGCTCAGAGCCCCGGCAACCGATCATGGTTGCCGGGGCTCTGACGTTTCACGGCCCCTGGCCGCCCTCTTCGAACGCCCGGTCCGGTCGACCTGTGATCGGTAGGGCGGGCGCCCGCGGTTTCCTTCCGGCACGTCGGAGGGGGAGTGGCGATGAGGCGGTTCCTGCGCGTGTCGGCCCGGGGTGGGGTGGTCCTGGTGTCGGCGTCGGTCGGCTACTACCTGTGGAACGGGATCACGGGCAGCGCTGACGACCGGTGGTACGGCGAGGCGATGGTGTACGTGATCATCGCCATCAGCCTGGTCGCACCCGCGTCGCCGATCACGAGGTTCAGCACGTCGATGGTCGAGCGGGGTTGGCTGCGGGTCGAGCACGTCGGGCGGTCGGACCTGGCCGAGGGGTTCGAGCAGTGGCACGCGTGGGCCGACCCCGACGACCCGATGACCCACCCGCTCTACCGGTCGACGGTCGGCATCCGGGTGCGGATCGACCGGATCAGCGACACCGGGCACGCGATCCGCCTGCACCCCGTCGTGCGACTCGCGGTGCGTGGCGAGATCGAGGGCGGGTTCGAGGTGGTGGCCGTCGTGCCGCGGATCGCGGTGCCGCGCGTCGGGGACGTCGTGCGGGTGGTGGCCCACCCGACCGAGCCGAACCGCTACCGGTACGCGGGCCCGGTCGACCGCTAGTGCCGCCCGCGACGAGGGTGGCGGCCCGGCAGGCCGACCACGCGCACGGGCGCCGATCCGGGCCTCGTCAGGTCCGGGCCGGCGCCCCTGTTGTGCGTGTCGCGTCCGCGCCGGCGCTGGGAGGGCCACCGGGCAGGCACGGCCATGACCCTACCTTACGTTCGAACACACGTTCGAGGTCGGGTAATGGTCAACCGTTAGTGACGGTGTCTTTCGCCGTTCACTCGATACGGGGAGGATGCGCCCAGCCGCCAACTACCGGAGGACCCGTTGAGACCTATCCCGCTCCGCGTCGGACTGGCGGTCACCGCCGCCTCGGCCGTGACGTTCGCCCTCGCCACGCCGATCCACGCGGCCCCGAGCCAGGACGCCCTGATCGCCGAGGTCTACGGCGGCGGCGGCAACTCCGGTGCCACGCTGACCCAGGACTTCGTCGAGCTGGCCAACGCGGGCGCCGCGCCGGTCGCCGTCGACGGCTGGAGCGTGCAGTACCTCCCGGCGAGCGCGAGCGCGTCCAGCCAGTGGCAGGTCACCCCGCTGACCGGCTCGATCGCCGCGGGCGGGCGGTTCCTGGTCGCGCAGGCCAAAGGCGCGGGCGGCACGGTGGAGCTGCCCGCACCGGACGCCACCGGCACGATCGCCATGGGCGGCTCCGGCGGCACGATCGCCCTGGTCACCGAGACCTCCGCGTTGACCTGCAAGACCGCCGCCGACTGCGCCGCCGACGCACGCGTGCGCGACCTGGTCGGCTACGGCTCGTCGACCGTGGTCCGCGAGACCACCCCGACCGCGAACCCGGGCAACGCCACCTCGGCCGCCCGCCCCGCGTTGACCGACACCGACAACAACTCCGCCGACTTCACCATCGGCGCGCCGACCCCGGTCAACTCCAAGGGCCAGGGCCCCGGCAACCCCGACCCCGACCCGGAGCCCGAGCCGGGCGACAAGCGCGTCCGCGACATCCAGGGCACGACCCGCATCTCGCCGCTGCTCGGGCAGAAGGTCGCCGGCGTGCCCGGCGTCGTCACCGCGACGCGCGCCACCGGCGACCGCGGCTTCTGGCTCCAGGACACCGCGCCGGACAACGACCCGCGCACCAGCGAGGGCGTGTTCGTCTACACCGCGGCCCTGGCCCCGACCGTCGAGCCCGGCGACGAGGTGCTGGTCTCCGGCACCGTCGCCGAGTACCGGCCGGGCGGTGACGCGGCGAGCAACTCCAACCAGACGCTCACCGAGATCACCGGCGCCACGGTCACGGTGAAGTCCAAGGGCAACGCCCTGCCGACCCCGGAGGCCCTGAACCCGCCGGCGGGCTACCTGCCCACCGCGAACGGCGGCAGCATCGAGGCCCTCCCGCTCGACCCGGCGACCTACGGCCAGGACTACTACGAGTCCCGCGAGGGCATGTACGTCAAGGTGGACGACGCCCGCGTGGTCGGACCCACGAACAGCTTCGGCGAGACGTGGATCACCACCAACCCGACCCAGAACCCGACCGCCCGCGGCGGCACGATCTACCTCGGCTACGACCAGCCCAACAGCGGTCGGATCAAGGTCAAGCCGGGCGCGGCGGCGCCGCAGACGAGCAACGTCGGCGACGTCTGGCGCGGCGCGACCGTCGGCAACGTCGAGTACACCAACTTCGGCGGCTACACCCTGGCCACGAAGTCGGTCGGCGAGCACGTCCCGGGCGGCATCACGCCGGAGGTCACGGACGCGCAGCGCGCCGCCGAGCTGTCGGTGGCCACGTACAACGTGGAGAACCTGGCCGCCACCAACGACCAGGCCAAGTTCGACCGCCTCGCCGCGGCCGTGGTCGGCAACCTGAAGAACCCGGACGTCGTGGTGCTGGAGGAGATCCAGGACAACAACGGCGCGACCGACGACGGCACGGTGGCGGCGGACGCGACGTTCGCCAAGTTCACCGACGCCATCGTGGCCGCGGGCGGCCCGCGCTACCAGTGGCGCCAGATCGACCCGGCGAACAAGGCCGACGGCGGCGAGCCGGGCGGCAACATCCGGGTGGCGTTCCTGTTCAACCCGGCCCGGGTGTCCTTCGTGGACCGCCCGGGCGGCGACGCCACCACGCCGGTGTCCGTCGTCAAGCAGCACGGCCGCGCCGCGCTGTCGGTGTCGCCGGGCCGCGTCGCGCCCGCCGACCCGGCGTGGAACAGCAGCCGCAAGCCGCTGGCCGGCGAGTTCAAGTTCCGCGGTCGCACGGTGATCGTGGTCGCGAACCACTTCAACTCCAAGGGCGGCGACCAGGCCATGCACGGCCGCTACCAGGAGCCCGTGCGCAGCTCGGAGGTGCAGCGCGCTCAGCAGGCCGCGCTGCTGCGCGGTTTCGTGGACCAGGTCAAGGCGGTCGACAAGGGCGCCAACGTGGTCCTCGCGGGTGACATCAACGACTACCAGTTCTCCCCGGCGGTCGGGACCCTGACCGGCAAGGGCGACGTGGTGGCCCTGATGGACACCCTGCCCGCGGCCGAGCGGTACAGCTACGTGTTCGAGGGCAACTCGCAGACCCTCGACCACATCCTGATCAGCGCGAACATCACCCGCTACCGCTACGACGTCGTGCACATCAACGCGGAGTTCGCCGACCAGGCCAGCGACCACGACCCGCAGGTCGTGAAGCTGCGCCCGAGCACCGGCAACGCCCACGTCGACCAGTGGGTGTTCCTGCTGGAGGACATCGCCGAGCACCTGCCCAGGTCCTAGCCCGGAGCAGCGGACGGGCCCCTCGGACACCACGTCCGAGGGGCCCGTTCTCGTGTCGCCGACCGGGTTACCGGCCGGACGTGGTGGTGATCGTGGGTCGGGCCGTGGTGGTGACGGTCGGCTGCGGCGACGTGGTCACGGTGGGCCGCGCCGTCGTGGTCACGGTCGGCTGGGGCGAGGTCGTCACGGTCGGCCGGACCGTGGTGGTCACCGTCGGCCGGGGTGACGTGGTGGGGATGCCCGTGGTCGTGGGAGCGGGCCTAGTGGTCGTGGTGGGGACGGGCGTGGTGGTCGGCGGCTTGGGCGCGTCGGTGCACTCGGCCTCCTTCGGCAGGTTGGCGAACTCGTCCCCGACGAAGTAGATGGCGCTGGACCACTGGGTGCCGCCGTCCTGCCTGCCGACGTTCAGCCAGACGTCGTTGGTGTAGCCGAAATCCGTGACCGACTGGCCGTGCACCCAGCAGTAGACCCCCACCGTCCTGCCCTCGAGGATCTGCCCGCCCGCCGCCGGCAGGCACGCCGTCGACGGGCAGATGCGGACGTTGACGTTGTGCCAGGTCGTGGCGCGGTAGCTCGGCCCGGCGCTCGCGTCGGCCTCGCCCGCGGGCTGGGCCAGTGCCACGGCGCCGCCGGCGAGCAGGCCCGCTCCGGCCAGTGCCACAGCGACGGCCGTGTTGACGATCCTCATGTCCGTGTCCTCCCAGTAATCAGTCGATCACTGGATAAGACGCCTCAGGTCGGCCCGGTGTTGCACCGACGCGGTCTTTGACGACCAGAGCCCCGGTCACCTGACGGTGCCGGGGCTCTGGGCCGCGGAGGATACGGGATTTGAACCCGTGAGGGGGTTAACCCAACACGATTTCCAGTCGTGCGCACTAGGCCACTATGCGAATCCTCCGTGGCGGAGTCTAACGGAGGGTCCGGGCGTCCCCCAAAACGGGTGGTCGGATGCATCGGTCGCTAATAGGTATAGGTTCGGTTAGGCTTGCCTAATGAAGCGTGGTCTGGTGGTCGTGCTGTCGGCTCTGCTCCTGGCGGCCTGCGGGGGAGGCGGCGGTGGCGCCGAGCCCACCTCGTCCGGCGTGACGGTCGACACCCGGTTCGGTCCCGTGACGATCGCCGAGCCGCCGAAGCGGGTCGTCGCGCTGGGCTGGTCGGACGCCGAGACCGCCCTCGCGCTCGGCGTGCGGCCGGTCGGGGCGAGCGACTGGCTGGCGTTCGGCGGCAAGGGCGTCGGGCCGTGGGCCGAAGGGCTCTACGAGCAGGCGCCGACGCTGCTGGGCACCACCGAGATCGACTACGAGGCCGTCGCCGCGCTCCAGCCCGACCTCATCCTCAACACCCGGTCGGACAACGACGAGAAGAAGCACGAGACGCTGTCCAAGATCGCGCCCACCATCGGCGCGCCGAAGGACGTCATCCCCTACGGCACGTCGTGGCGGCAGCAGGTCGAGCTGGTCGCGAAGGCCCTGGGCAAGGTGTCCGAGGGCGCGGAGGTCATCGCCGACCTGGACGCGAAGTTCGCCGCGAACGAGAAGTTCGACGGCCGGACCGCCGTGGTCGGCGCGTACTTCGACGGCAAGTTCGGCGCGTACGTCTCCGGCGACCCGCGCGCGGACTTCATGAAGGCGCTCGGCTTCACCCTCCGCGAGGACGTCGAGGCCCTCGCCTCCGGCACGTTCTACGTCGACATCTCCACCGAGCGGCTGGACCTGCTGACCGCCGACCTGAGCGTGCTGTTCCCCATCGGCGGCGACGCGACCGCCCTCAAGGCCAACCCGCTGGTGCCGGAGAAGGCGTTGATCCTGGAGGACGAGAACCTGGTCAACGCCTTCTCCAGCGGCTCGTCGCTCGGCATGGCCTACGCGCTGGAGCACGCCGTGCCGCTGTTCACGGCCGCCCTCGGCTAGCAGAACCAGCCGTCGGCCACCCAGCCGTGCGCGTTGATGTGCCCGTAGGCGAAGCCGTAGATGTAGTTGCCGGACTTCGGGCCCTTCACCAGGAAGGTCTGGCCGCGGTAGAGGGTGCCCATCCACGGGCCGTCGTCGGGTGCGGTGCGGACGTAGAGGTCGTCGGCGCACACGGTCTCGCGCTCGCCGACCGTGCCGTTGGCGGCTTGGGCGGGCGACGCGGTGGCGACGAGCGCGACGGCGGCCGCCAGGACTGCTGCTGCTCTCACCACGAGTCGTAGCCCCCGATGCACTCGATCCGGAGGTAGCCCCAGTCGTTGGGGCCGAAGTCCATGCTCGCCGCCCACCCGTTGTAGACGGGGTGGGCGCCGGGCGTGTGACCGATCTTGTTGCCGTAGGTCAGCGTCCGCTTGAACTCGACCGGGCCGACCGCGTGGTCGTAGTTGCCGTAGAAGCTCGCGGTCTGGCAGATGACGATGGCGTGCCGCGGCGGCACGGGGTCGGCCGCGGCGGTGGTGGCGCCGAGCACCAGGGCGGCGCACGCGAGGACAAGAGCCCTCATCTGGTTCCTCCTTCACCGGGTAGTGCCACTAACCGGTGAAATCTTCCCGTGCCCGGAGTGGGTGGGGACAGAGCCAGTGGGGCGACCGGCTACACTGGTGGCGGACCTCGTGCGGCACATATCTCGCGAACCTCCCCAGGGCCGGAAGGCAGCAAGGATAAGCGGGCTCTGGTGGGTGCACGGGGTCCCCTTTCTTTGTCGGACCCTCCCGGTAAGGTCCCCGACGTGGCGCTCGCCCTCTACCGCAAGTACCGTCCGGCGACCTTCGGCGAGGTCGTCGGCCAGGAGCACGTCACCGAACCGCTGCGCACCGCCCTGGCGGCCGGTCGGGTCAACCACGCGTACCTGTTCTCGGGGCCGCGCGGGTGCGGCAAGACGTCCAGCGCCCGCATCATGGCGCGCTCGCTGAACTGCGTGCAGGGCCCGACGCCCGACCCGTGCGGCGAGTGCAACTCGTGCGTCGGCCTGGCGCCCAACGGTCCGGGCACCGTGGACGTGGTCGAGCTGGACGCGGCGAGCCACGGCGGCGTGGACGACGCGCGCGAGCTGCGGGACAAGGCGTTCTACGCGCCGGCCGAGTCGCGGTACCGGGTGTTCATCATCGACGAGGCGCACATGGTCACCACGCAGGGCTTCAACGCCCTGCTGAAGATCGTGGAGGAGCCGCCCGAGCACCTGATCTTCATCTTCGCCACCACCGAGCCGGACAAGGTGCTGCCCACCATCCGCTCGCGCACGCACCACTACCCGTTCCGGCTGATCCCGCCGAGCTCGATGCGGGCGCTGCTGGAGCGCAACTGCGCGGCCGAGGGCGTCACGGTCGACCCGTCGGTGTTCCCGCTGGTGATCCGCGCGGGCGGTGGGTCGGCGCGGGACACGCAGTCGGTGATGGACCAGCTGCTGTCCGGCGCGGGCCCCGAAGGGGTGCGCTACGACCGGGCGATCGCGCTGCTCGGCGTGACCGACGTGGCGTTGATCGACGACGTGGTGGACGGCCTGGCGAACGGCGACGGTTCGGCGGTGTTCGGCACCGTCGACCGGCTGGTCGAGGCCGGGCACGACCCGCGCCGGTTCGCGTCCGACCTGCTCGACCGGCTGCGCGACCTGGTGCTGCTGCACGCCGTGCCGGACGCGGCGGACCGCGGCCTGGTGTCCGCGCCGGACGACGAGCTGGCCAAGATGATCGCGCAACGCGACGCGACCCGGCCCGCGACGGTCACCCGTTGGGCGGAAATCCTGCACCAGGGGTTGACCGAGATGCGCGGCTCGACCGCGCCCCGCCTGCTGCTCGAACTCGTGACGGCGCGGATGCTCCTGCCATCGGTCGGCGACGTCGAGTCGGGCCTGCTGCAACGCGTCGAACAGCTGGAGCGCCACGGCCCGCCGGCGGGCGGCGCACCGGCGGGGCCCGTGGAGACCCGCTTCCAGCGCCCCTCGCAGCGTGCGGCCGAGCCCGCCGCGCCGCAGACCCCCGCCGCGCCGCCCGTCGCCAGGCCCATCGAGACCGCGCCTCCGGCCGCTGCCGCGCCGCCTGGACTGCCCACCCCGCCGGTGCTGCGGTCGGCGGCGATGAGGTCGGCCGAGAGCGCGCCCGTCGCGCCGGAGGTGGACCAGCGCGCCGTGCAGCCGCCGGACGCGCCGCAGGCCCGGCCGAGCACCGCGCCCCCGTCGCACGCCGCCGCACCGGGCACGTCGCCTGCCGCCCAGCCACCGCACGCCGCCGCTCCGCACGCCGCCGCGGCTGGAGGCACGTCGCCGGCTGCCGCGCAGCCACCGCACGCCGACGCACCCCAGGCCGCCGCACCGCACGCCGCCGTGCCGCAGAGCGCGCACCCCGGCGCGTCGGACAACTCACCCGCGGCCCAGCCGGCCCAGGCAGCCGCACCGGCGGCAGCCTCCGGCGGTGTCGACGCGGTCGAGGTGCGTCGGCGCTGGTCGGAGCTGTTGGGCGTGGTCCGCGGGACGAGCCGCAGCACGGAGGCGATGCTCACCAACGCCACCGTCGCCGACGTCGACGGCACCACGGTCACGCTCACCCACACCTCCGCGCCGCTGGCCCGCCGGCTCGCCGAGCCGCGCAACGCCGACGCCATCGCCGCCGCGTTCGCGCAGGTCCTCGGCGGCACGTGGCAGGTGCGGTGCGTGCACGGCGACGCGGCCGCCGCCCCGGCCCGCCAGGCGGCGCAGAAGCCGCAGCGACCGGCGGTGACCAGGCCGAGCCAGGCGCAGCAGCCCGGCCAGGCCCGTCAGCCGGAGTCCCGCCCGGCGCCGTCCGGCCGACCACCGGTCGACGACGTGCCGCCGCCCCCCGAGCCGCCGGAGCCCGATGAGCCCCTCCCGCCGGAGCCGGTGGACGAGGAGGAGATGCTGGCCGAGGCCGCGCTGCCCGGCGACGCGGACGACCAGCGGCTCGACCCGGAGGCCGTCGTGCTCAAGCTCCTCGCCGACGAGCTTGGCGCTCGGCCGTTGAAGGGCTGATCGACGCGACTACGCTGGTGAACGGCGGCAGACCCCGAAGAGAGGAACCCGCGGTGCAACCCGGTGGGCCCAACATGCAGCAAATCCTCCAGCAGGCGCAGAAGATGCAGCAGCAGCTCGCTGAAGCCCAGCAGGAGCTGGCCGAGGCCGAGGTCACCGGCACCGCCGGCGGCGGTCTGGTCACCGCCGTCGTGTCCGGCGGCGGCGAGCTCAAGAGCCTGGACATCGACCCGAAGGCGGTCGACCCGGACGACGTCGAGACGCTGTCCGACCTGGTCGTCGCCGCCGTGCGCGACGCCAACCGCGCCGCCCAGGAGCTGGCGGCCCAGAAGATGGGCCCGCTCGCCAGCGGCATGGGCGGGATGGACGACCTCGGCGGTCTCGGGAAGCTGTTCGGCTGATGTACGAGGGGCCCGTCCAGGACTTGATCGACGAGCTCGGCAGGCTGCCGGGCGTCGGTCCGAAGAGCGCGCAGCGCATCGCCTTCCACCTGCTCGCCGCGGACCCGGCCGACATCGGCCGGCTCCAGGACGCGTTGCAGAAGGTCAAGGACGGCGTGGTGTTCTGCGACGTGTGCGGCAACGTCTCGGCCGAGGCGACCTGCCGCATCTGTCGCGACCCGCGCCGCGACCTGACCCTGATCTGCGTTGTGGAGGAGCCGAAGGACGTCCTGGCGGTCGAGCGGACCCGCGAGTTCAAGGGCCGCTACCACGTCCTGGGCGGGGCGCTCGACCCGTTGTCGGGTGTCGGGCCGGACCAGCTGCGGATCAGGCAGCTGCTCACCCGGATCGGCACGGACGTGTCGGAGATCATCATCGCCACGGACCCGAACACGGAGGGCGAGGCGACCGCGACGTACCTGGTGCGGATGCTGCGCGACTTCCCGGGCCTCACCGTCACCAGGCTCGCGTCGGGCCTGCCGATGGGCGGTGACCTGGAGTTCGCCGACGAGCTCACCCTCGGCCGGGCCCTGTCCGGCCGGCGCAGCATGTGAGGCTCGTCGCGGTGGACGGGCCCTCGGGCTCGGGCAAGTCGACGTTCGCGGCGCGCCTGGCGTCGGAGCTGGGCGCGACCGTGGTGCCGACCGACCACTTCGCCACCTGGACCGACCCGGTGTCGTGGTGGCCGCGCCTGGTCACCGAGGTCCTCGACCCGCTCCGGCACGGCCGCGAGGCCCGCTACCGGCGCATGGAGTGGACCGGCGGCGTGCCGCGCCTCGGCGACGTGGTGCACGTGCCGGTGCCGGAGGTGCTGGTCATCGAGGGCGTCTCGGCGGCCCGGCGTTCGATCGCGCGGGAGCTGGACGAGGCGATCTGGGTCGAGGTGCCCGACCCGGAGGAGCGGCTGCGCCGGGCCGTCGAGCGGGACGGCGAGGCGAGCCGCGCGCACCTGCGGCGCTGGCAGGCGTTCGAGCGCGGCTGGTTCGCCGTGGACGCCACGAAGTCCCGCGCCGACCGGATCGTCACGCCCGACTGACCGGCCCCACGCCCGGGTGAAGCCGCGCCTGCCCGAGCCCGCGCCCGACCGTGCCGATGCCCGACCGGACCCGCGCCTGACCAGGCCCGCACCGACCGAAGCCGCGCCCGACCGAGCCGCACCGGTCCGAAGCCGCGCCCAGCCCGAAGCCGCACCGACACGTCGGCCGGGTCACCCGTCGAGCGAGGCCCGCACCACGTCCGCGTCCGGCGATCCGATCGCGGTGAACCACTCCAGTGCCGTCCGCCACTGCCGGCGCGCCTCGGCGTCGTCGCCGGTGGTGGCCAGGACGTCGCCTGCCAGGTGGGCGGCCCGCGCGTGCACGCACCGCTGCCCCGTGGTCCCGCTCAGCTCCAGGCACCGCAGCGCCAGGTCCAGCGCCTGCGCCGCGTCACCCTGGTCGAGCCTGATCCGCCCGAGCACGGCCAGCACGTCCACTTCGGCGATCCGCAGTCGGTACCGGACGGCGCTGTCCAGCGCCTGGCTCGCCGAGTAGCGCGCCTCGTCCAGCCGGCCCGCCGCGTGGTGGGTCAGCGCCAGGCTCCGCCGCGCCGCGCAGATGCCCAGCGGGTAGCCCGTCTCCTCGGCGATCCGCAGCGCCTCCGTCGTGTGCTCGACGGCCTCCTCCAGCCTGCCCAACCCGCACAACGCCTCACCGAGGGCGTTCTTCGCGTCGCACAACCCCTTCAGGTTGCCCAGCTCCTCCGCGATGGCCACCGCCCGCCCGGCCTCGCGCGCGGCGTCGGCCCACTGGCCCCTCATCACGTGCGCCAGCGCCAAGCCCTCGTGCGAGAAGTGGGCGAACCCACGCGCGCCGGCCCGTTCGTACAGCTCGCCGCACCGCTGGTACAGCTCGGCGGCACGTTGCGGCTGACCCAGGAACAGGTGCACCTCGGCCAGCGCGCGGTGGCTGTCGGCCTGCGTCATCCACGCGCCGAGCCGGTTGCCGACGTCCAGCGCGCCCTCGAACGACGACACCGCCCGGTCCAGCTGACCGAGCTGCATGTAGACCCCGCCGAGGTTGAGCTGGGCGATGCCCTCCTGCTGCAACGCGCCGATGGCCCGCGTGATCACGAGCGCGCGCTCCAGGTGCTCGGCGGCCTGCTCCAGGTCGCCGATGTCGATGCAGACCGCGCCGAGGTTCGCCAGCACGGCGGCCTCGACGGCGGGCGCGGCGCCGGTGCGCTGCTGGATCGGGATCGCGCGCCGGAAGTAGTCGACGGCCACCCGGTGCTGCCCGATCGCCCAGTACAGCGTGCCGAGCGACGACAGCATCGCCACCTCGCCGAGGGCGTCCTGGGAGGACTGCGCGACCGACAGGCCGGCCTTCGCGGTCGCCAGCCACTCCACCGGCAACCCGATCGTGTAGAAGTACCGCCGCAGCGCGTCGGCCAGCTGCCACACGTCGCCGTCGGGCTGGCGGTCAGCGGCGTGCACGACGAGCCCGACCAGGTTGCCGCGCTCGGCGTCCAGCCAGGCCAGGGCCTCCGCCGAGGTGGAGAACAGGCGCGGGGTCACGCCCGGCACGACGTCGGTGCGCGGCAGCCGCAGCAAGGTGCTCTTGAACGCGTCCGTGGCGTTGTCCACCGACCGGATCGACCAGTCCAGCAGCCGCCGCGACGCCTGCGCGCTCTCCTCCGGGTCGTCCTCGATCCCGCGCCGCTCGGTCGCGTAGTCCCGCAGCAGGTCGTGGAACTGGTAGCGGCCGGGCGCGTGGTTGTCCACGAGGTTCGCCGTGGCCAGCCGGTCGAGCCGCCGCCGCGCGTCCTGCGTGGTCAGCCCGCCCAACGCCGCCGCCACGTCCGGCGTGATGTCGCCCGGCGCCAGCGACAGCAGCCGGAACAGCGACGCCAGCTCCGGCTTCAGCGCCGTGTACGACAGGTCGAACGCCGCGTGCACGGCCGCCCGCTCGTCACCCTCCACGGCCAGCGCCGCGAGCCGGTTGCCCGCACGCAGCTCCTCCACGTAGGACGCGATGGTGATCTCCGGCCGGGACAGCAGGTTCGCCGCCGCGATCCGCAGCGCCAGCGGCAGGTGCGCGCACAGCTCGGCCAGCTCGTCGGCCGCCGCGGACTGCGACGCCACCACGTCGTCGCCGAGCATCCCGGCCAGCAGCGCCCGCGTCTCGGACCGGTCGAGCACGTCGAGCCGCACGTTGGACGCGGCGTGGCTGACCGCCAGCCCGCGCAGCGTGTCGCGGCTGGTCACGAGCACCGCGCACCCCGGCGAGCCGGGCAGCAGCGGCCGGATCTGCTCGGCGTTGGCCGCGTTGTCCAGCACCAGCAGCACCTGCTGGTCGGTCAGCCGCGACCGGAACATCGCCTCCTGCTCGTCCTGGTCGAGCGGCACGGACTCGGGCGGCACGCCCTGCGCGCGCAGGAACCGCGGCAGCACGTCCACCGCGCTCAACGGCGGGCCCTGGGCGTAACCGCGCAGGTTGACGTACAGCTGCCCGTCGGGGAAGCAGTGCCGCATCTTGTGCGCCGTGTGCACGGCCAGCGCCGTCTTGCCGACGCCCGGCGGCCCGGCCAGCGTGACCACGGGCACGCCCTGCGCGGTCCGCAGCAACGCCTCGATCAGCTGAACGGCCTGCTCACGGCCCACGAAGTCGCCGATGTCGGCGGGCAGCTGCGAGGGCACCACCCGGTCACGCCGCGCGGCGGGCGCGTTCTGCCCCAGGTCGAGCGACGACGAACCGCCGAGCACCTGCTGGTGCACGCGCCGCAGCTCGTCGCCGGGGTCGATGCCGAGCTGCTCGGCCAGCAGCCCGCTGACCCGCCGGTACGCGCCGAGCGCGTCGGCCTGCCGCCCGGACCGGTACAGCGCGACCATCAGCTGCGCCCACAGCCGCTCCCGCAGCGGGTGCTCGCTGGTCAGCCGGGACAGCTCGGGGATCAGCTCGGCGTGGCGGCCCAGCTCGAGGTCGACCTCGACCCGGCGTTCCTCGACGTGCAGCCGCCGTTCACCCAGGCGCGGCACCTCGTCGCGGTGCAGCACCTCCGACGGCACGTCCACCATCGCGGGCCCGCGCCACAGCGCCAGCGCCGCGGTGAAGATCGCCGACGCCGACTCCAGCCTGCCCGCGGCCCGCTCCCGCTCGCCCTCCTCGACGAGCTGCTCGAACCGCATCACGTCGATGGTGCGCTCGTCGACGTCGATCAGGTAGCCGTCGGGCACGGTCCGGATCGGCACCGCCGGTCCGAGCACCTGCCGAAGTCTCATCACGTAGGTCTGCAGCGTGCCCCGGGCCCGCGCGGGAGGGTCGGCGCCCCAGATGTGCTCCGCGAGCTCGTCGACCGAGACGCCGGCGCCGGCGCGCATGAGAAGAGACACAAGCAGGGACCTCTGCCGGCCCGCCCGCACCACGACCTGCTCGCCGTCGACCAGCACCTGCAACGGGCCGAGGACGCGGAACTCGACCACAGGGCTCACCAGCGACCTCCCTCCGCGCGTGTGCGGGTTTCTGTTGTCCGTTGTACAGCGTAGGAGGGTGTTTGCCCGATCCGACGTGGTCACTTTGGGTCAGCGAAGGTGCGCGGGACGTGTGTTAATGCTGATTCACGTGGCCGGATCGTGACCTCGGACGAGTCGGAAGGGTTGTGGTGACCGGTTAGGGTCCGTGACCACACCGTGAGATCCCGGATTTCCCTAGGGGTGTGTCAAATGCTTCAATCTCGAACGGCCCGGCGCCGATGGTTGGCCGCGATCGGCCTGACCGGCGTCGCGGCACTGGCACTGTCGGCCTGTGCCCAATCCGAGCGCGGCGACGACTCGGGGTCCGGCAAGGTCGGCGGCACGATGGTCTTCGGCGCCGCGGGCGAGCCCAAGAACTTCGACCCGATCTTCAACGACGACGGCGAGAGCTTCCGCCCCATCCGCCAGATGTTCGACACGCTGGTCACCTACAAGCGGGGCACCGCCGACCTCGCGCCGGGTCTCGCGGAGAAGTGGACGCCCAGCGAAGACGGCAAGTCGTGGACGTTCGACCTGCGCAAGGGCGTCAAGTTCCACGACGGCACGGCGTTCGACGCCGCGGCCGTCTGCTTCAACATGGACCGCTGGTTCAACATGAAGGGCGCCGCCGCCCAGAGCCAGATGATCTACTACGGCGACGTGTTCGAGGGCTTCGCCAAGAACGAGGGCGACGCGGCGGGCGAGCCGGTCTACAAGTCCTGCGAGGCCAAGGACGAGCACACCGCCGTGCTGAACCTCAACAAGTACAAGGGCGCCTTCCCGGCCGCCTTCGGTTTGACGGCGCTGTCCATCTCCAGCCCCGAGGCGCTGAAGAAGTACGACGCGGACAACGTCGTGCAGTCGGGTGACTCGTTCACCTATCCGGCTTACGCGACCGAGCACCCGACCGGTACCGGCGCGTTCAAGCTGGAGAAGTTCGACAAGGCCAACAAGACCATCACCCTGGTCCGCAACGACGACTACTGGGGCGAGAAGGCCAAGCTCGACAAGCTGATCTTCAAGATCATCCCCGATGAGAACGCGCGCAAGCAGGAACTCAAGGCCGGCACGATCGACGGCTACGACTTCCCGAGCCCGGCGGACTACAACTCGCTGAAGACCGACGGCTTCAACGTCACGCCGCGGCCAGCGTTCAACATCCTCTACCTGGGCATCAACGGCGCGAACAACCCGGCGCTGAAGGACCTGCGGGTCCGCCAGGCCATCGCCTACGCCGTCAACCGCGAGCAGCTGGTCAAGACCAAGCTGCCGCTGGGCGCCGAGGTGGCGACGCAGTTCATGCCGAAGACCGTCGCGGGCTACGCCGAGGACGTGCAGCAGTACCCGCACGACGTGGCCAAGGCCAAGGACCTGCTCACGCAGGCCGGCGTGTCGAACCTGAGCCTGAAGTTCTACGTGCCCACCGAGGTCAGCCGGCCGTACATGCCGAACCCGTCCGAGATCGCGGCGGTGATCGTCGACGACCTGAAGGCCGCGGGCATCAACGCCGAGATCGTCTCCCGCCCGTGGAACGGCGGCTACAAGGACGACGTGCAGAAGCTCGGCAAGCACGACCTGCACCTGCTCGGCTGGACCGGCGACTACAACGACGCCGGCAACTTCGTCGGCACCTTCTTCGGTCGGGAGAAGAAGGAGTTCGGCTTCGGCGACCAGTCGATGTTCGACGCCATCGCCGCGGCCGACGGCGTGGTCGACCAGGACAAGCACGCGGACGCCTACAAGCAGGTGAGCCGCGACCTCATGAGCAAGTACCTGCCCGCGATCCCGGTGTCCCACTCGCCGCCCGCGATCGTGGTCAGCAGCAAGATCTCGGGCCTCGTGCCCAGCCCGCTGACCGACGAGCGCTTCGACACGGTGAGCAAGGGCTGAACCGAACGGTAGGCGGGTGGTGGCGCTCGTGATCCGGGCGTCACCACCCGTGCTGTCCAGAGGGCTTCCATCATGCTGCGATTCATAGTCCGTCGCCTGCTCCAGGCGATCCCCACACTGCTGATCCTGTCGCTGCTGGTCTTCGTCTGGCTGCGGTCGCTGCCCGGCGGCCCGGCCGGCGCGCTGCTCGGCGACAAGGCGACCCCGGAGAAGATCGAGGCGCTCAACAAGGTCCTCGGCCTCGACCAACCGATCTTCATCCAGTACTTCAAGTTCCTGGGCCGCATCCTCAGCGGTGACTTCGGCAGCTCCTTGATCAGCGGCGAGCCGGTGGTGGCCGAGATCGGCCGCGCGCTGCCCGCCACCATCGAGCTGTCGCTGGCCGCGCTGCTGTTCGCCATCGTGCTGGGCATCCCGCTCGGCTACCTGGCGGCCAGCTACCGCGGGCGGTTCCTCGACAACGCCACCGTCATCGGCACGCTGGTCGGCGTCGCCGTGCCGGTGTTCTTCCTGGGCATCCTGCTCAAGCAGCTGTTCGCGCAGGACCTGGCGCTGTTCCCGCCGTCGGGCAGGCAGGACGTCACGATCGACCCGACGCACGTCACGAACTTCGCCGTGCTCGACGGGCTGCTGACCCAGGAGTGGGACGCCGCGGCCGACGCGCTGTGGCACCTCGTGCTGCCCGCGATCGCGCTGGGCACCATCCCGCTCGCGGTCATCGTGCGGATCACCCGCGCCTCGGTGCTCGACGTGCTCAACGAGGACTTCGTCCGCACGGCCAACGCCAAGGGCCTGCAGGCGACGCTGGTCCGCCGCCGGCACGTGCTGCGCAACGCGATGCTGCCGGTGTCGACCACGATCGGCCTGCAGACCGGTCTGCTGCTGGGCGGCGCCGTGCTCACCGAGCGGGTGTTCGTGTGGGGCGGACTCGGATCGTTGCTGGCCCAGGGGATCGAGCGCCGGGACTACCCGCGCCTGCAGGCGTTGCTGCTGCTCGCGGCGGTGGTCTACGTGCTCGTCAACCTGCTGGTCGACATCTCCTACGCGATCATCGACCCGAGGGTGCGGGCATCATGACCAGTCTCCTCAAGCGCAAGCAGCAGCGGGTGGACGCGCTCGCCGAGTCGGCGGGCACGAGCCTCGCCGCCGACGCGGTGCGGCGGATGCTGCGCAGCCCGGTCGCCCTGATCGGCGCGTTCCTCGTGCTGATGTTCCTGGTGCTGGCGATCATCGCGCCGTTCATCGTGCCGAAGGACCCCTACCACCGCTATCCGGAGCTGCTGGAGGACCTGCGGCCGGACTTCATCCCCGGCGCGCAGCCGGGGTTCCTGCTCGGCGGTGACGAGCTCGGCCGCGACTTCTTCAGCCGGCTGCTCGTCGGCGCGCAGCAGTCGCTGGTGGTCGGCGTCGGCGCGACGTTGATCGGCCTGGTGCTCGGCATGCTCATCGGCGGCGCGGCCGGGGCGTTCGGCGGCTGGGTGGACAGCTGGCTGATGCGGTTCACCGACATCATGCTGTCGATCCCCAGCCTGCTGCTGGCCATCTCGATCGCGGCGCTGGCGAGCCGGGGCAGCCAGACCACGGTGATCATCGCGGTCGCGGTGACCACCGTGCCGATCTTCGCCCGGCTGCTGCGCGGCGCCATGCTCGCGCAACGGCACAGCGATCACGTGCTCGCGGCCACGGCGCTCGGCGTGCGGCGGCGGACCGTCGTGTTCCGGCACATGCTGCCGAACTCGCTCGGCCCCGTCATCGTGCAGGCGACGCTGACCCTGGCGACCGCGATCATCGAGGCGGCGTCGCTGTCGTTCCTCGGCCTCGGCGACCCGGACCCGTCCCGGGCCGAGTGGGGCCTGATGCTCGGCAACTCGCAGCGCTACATCGACGTCAAGCCGGAGCTGGCGTTCTACCCGGCCATCGCCATCATCATCGTCGCGCTGGGCTTCACGCTGCTCGGCGAGGCGCTGCGCGAGGCGCTCGACCCGAAGAACCGGAGGTGAACCGCGATGGCGTTGCTCGAAGTGCGTGATCTGCGGGTGGTCTTCCAGCGCAGGGGCACCGAGCCCTTCACCGCCGTGGACGGCGTCTCCTTCGACGTCGACCCCGGGCAGACGGTGGGCCTGGTCGGCGAGTCCGGCTGCGGCAAGTCCGTGACGTCGCTGGCGATCATGGGCCTGCTGCCCTCGCGCGGCAACAAGGTCACCGGCTCCGTCCGGTTCGAGGGCACCGACCTGCTCACCCTGAGCGACAAGGAGATGCGCAACCGGCGTGGCCGCGACCTGGGCATGGTGTTCCAGGACCCGCTGTCGTCGCTCAACCCGGTGATCCCGATCGGGCTGCAGGTCACCGAGGTGCTGGAACGGCACCGCGGCATGTCCCGCAAGGCGGCGATGGTGGAGGCGGCCGACCTGCTCGGCCGGGTCGGCATCCCCGACCCGGGGCGCAGGCTGAGCGAGTACCCGCACCAGCTCTCCGGCGGCATGCGGCAGCGCGCGCTGATCGCGATCGCGCTGGCGTGCCGGCCGCGGCTGCTCATCGCCGACGAGCCGACCACGGCGCTGGACGTGACGATCCAGGCGCAGATCCTCGCCCTGCTCAAGGAGCTCGTGCAGGACCTGGGCACGGCCCTGATCATGATCACGCACGACCTGGGCGTCGTGGCGGGGCTGTGCGACGAGGTCAACGTGCTCTACGGCGGCCGGGTGGTGGAGAAGGCGGAGCGGTACCCGCTGTTCGCCGAGCCGCGGCACCCGTACACGCACGGCCTGCTGGCGTCGATCCCGCGGCTCGACGGCGCGCGTGGCGAGAAGCTCGTCCCGATCAAGGGTTCGGTGGCCGACAACATCCCGTGGGACCACGGGTGCGCGTTCGCCCCCCGTTGCCCCAACGCGCTGGCGGTGTGCCGCGAGGTCACGCCCGAGCTGGAGGCCGGTGACGTGCGCTCGCTGCGCTGCCACAACCCGGTGCTGCCGGGAACGCCCGCCGCCCAGGAGGTGCCCGCATGACCGCCGCTGTCGAACCGGCAGCCGCCGACGCGCCCACGGGCGACACGCTGGTGTCGGTCGAGGGCCTGAAGATCCACTTCCCGATCAAGCGAGGCCTGCTGGTCGACCGCACGGTCGGCCACGTGTACGCGGTCGACGGCGTGGACCTGCGGATCAACCGCGGCGAGACCTACGGCCTGGTCGGCGAGTCCGGCTGCGGCAAGTCGACCCTGGGCCGCGGCATGCTGCGGCTGGTCGAGCCGACCGACGGCCGCGTGCTGTTCGACGGCACGGACCTGGTCGGGCTCAAGGGCGAGGAACTGCGCCGGATGCGCCGCCGGATGCAGATGGTGTTCCAGGACCCCATGTCGTCCCTGGACCCGCGGCAGTCGGTGGACTCGTTGCTGGTCGAGGGCCTGCGGGCGCACGGCCTGGACAAGGGTCGCGAGTCGACGGGCAAGCGCTTGCGCGAGCTGCTGTCGGCGGTCGGCCTGCCGTCCACGTCGCTGCGCAAGTACCCGCACGAGTTCTCCGGCGGCCAGCGGCAGCGCATCGGCATCGCGCGGGCGCTGGCGGTCGAGCCGGACCTGATCATCGCCGACGAGCCGGTGTCCGCGCTGGACGTGTCGGTGCAGGCGCAGGTGGTCAACCTGCTGGAGGACCTCCAGGACGAGTTCGGGCTCACCTACCTGGTGATCGCGCACGACCTCGCCGTGGTGCGGCACATCTCCGACCGGGTCGGCGTGATGTACCTGGGCGGGCTGGTGGAGGAGGCGACCTCGGACGCCCTCTACGCCGAGCCGCTGCACCCGTACACCAGGGCGTTGCTGTCCGCGATCCCCGTGCCGGACCCGGTGGTGGAGGACGAGCGCGAGCGGATCCTGCTCACCGGCGACCTGCCCTCGCCCGCCAACCCGCCGACGGGCTGCCGCTTCCACACGCGCTGCCCGTGGAAGCAGGCGACCCGGTGCGACACCGAGCGGCCCGCGCTGCGCGAGGTGCTGCCGGGGCACAAGGTCGCGTGCCACTGGGCGGAGGACATCCGGGCCGGCAAGATCCGGCCGCACGAGGTCAAGGCCGAGCTGGTGGAGGAGGGCGGCATCTCGCCGGACATCCCCCTGGTCGGACCCGCCTCGATGACGGAGGCGTTGAACCCGTGAGTCCCGCGTCCGGGGGCGCCGACCGGCGCCCCCGGACCGGTGTTCAGACCACCTGCGGGTAGAGGGTGCGCGGGTCGGCGGCCAGCGCGGCCTTCAGGTCGACCACGCCCTGGTCGGCCAGCACCTCGACGAGGTCGGCCTCGACGCCGTCCAGCGCGGCGCGCACGACGTCCGCGGGATCGTTCTTCGGCACGTCCATGCTCGCCGTCATGTCGGTGTCCGTCGGGCCCAGGTGCACGCCGGTGACCAGCGTGCCCTGGCCCGCGAGCTCCACCCGCACGCCGTTGGTGAGGCTCCACTGCGCCGCCTTGGCCGCGCTGTACGCGGTGGCGCGGTCGTAGGACACCCACGACATCGACGAGAGCACGTTCACGATCGCGCCGCCGCCGTTGGCCGCGAGGACCGGCGCGAACGCCCGGATCATCGCCAACGTGCCGTAGAAGTGCGTGTCCATCTCCAGCCGGATCGCGGCGGGGTCGCCGGTGACCAGGTTCTCGCCGGTGATGATGCCCGCGTTGTTGACCAGCAGGGTGACGTCACCGGCGGCCGAGGCCGCGGCGGCGACGGCGGCCGGGTCGGTGATGTCCAGGGTCAGCACCTCGACGCCCGGCAGGTCGATCGAGCCGGCGTCGCGCGCGGTGGCGTAGACCTTCGCCGCGCCCCGCTCCCGCAACTGCCGCGCGAAGTGCAGGCCGAGGCCGCGGTTGGCCCCCGTGACCAGGGCGACCGAGTTGGCGATCTTCATGGAGGGTTCTCCCAGGGGTGAGTTGGCTTTGCCAACCTAGCCTGGCTGGCTTGGGATGCACAACCGAGCCATACTGGGGCGGTGACGCCACCGGACGAGAACTGCTCCTTGGTCAAGGCGGTGGACCTCGTCGGCGAGCGCTGGACGTTCCTCGTGCTGCGCGAGGCCCTCGCCGGCGCGACCCGCTTCTCGGAGTTCCGCGCGCGCCTCGGCATCGCCTCCGACGTGCTCACGGCGAGGCTCGCGAAGCTGGTCGACCGCGGCCTGCTGGTCCGGCGGTCCTACCGGGAGCCGGGGCAGCGCCCGCGCGACGCCTACTGCCTCACCGAGGCGGGCCGGCGGGTGAACCTGGTGCTGTGCGCCTTGCAGGAGTGGGGCGACGAGCACCTGCCGGACACCGTGTCCACGGTCGTCTACCGGACCGACGACGGGCGTCGGGTCAACGTGCGGTTCGTCGACGGCGAAGGCGCCGTGGTGCCCGCGGGCGACGTGCACCCGGAGCAGGGTTAGCGGCTCACGGGCCGGTAGAGCACCCGGACGACGACCAGGCAGCCGGCCTGGACGGCGAGCGCGATGAGGGCGTGCACGAGCCACGCGCCGGCGAGGGTGGGCCCGCCCCACGCGCCGCCGAGGCCGGGGTCGGCGGTGAACGGGTGGCCGATCGCGCCGACGGTGTCCGGCCAGAGCGGGTAGAACCAGCCCCGTGCCACCAGGTAGAGGGCGAGCAGCACGGGGATCGCGGCGACGAGCGCGCGGAGGATCCCGGGTCGCGGGTGGATGCCGAGGGTTTTCACGGCGCGAACGCTAGGCGCGCGCGAGGCGCGGGTCGTCACACCGCGGAGCCATCCCCGGCGTGCTACCGGGGTAGCGGGGGGGGGGGGGGGGGGGGGGGGGGGGGGGGGGGGGGGGGGGGGGGGGGGGGGGGGGGGGGGGGGGGGGGGGGGGGGGGGGGGGGGGGAGGGGG
>NZ_JBVJVK010000037.1:0-83725 GCF_055603705.1 Actinosynnema sp. NPDC037264
CCCCCCCCCCCCCCCCCCCCCCCCCCCCCCCCCCCCCCCCCCCCCCCCCCCCCCCCCCCCCCCCCCCCCCCCCCCCCCCCCCCCCCCCCCCCGCCTGGTTGGATCACCCCGGCACTGCGGCCGGGCTCCGCGATCCCGGGCCGCGGGCTGCCGGGAGGAGAACCGGATCGCGACTTCGGGCAACAGGAAGCATGACCACGCGCAATCCCCCCGCCGGGCCCGTGCCGCCGACGGAGTCGCCTCCCGGTGTCACCGACGAACACCTGATCGTCGAGTCGCTGACGACCCCCGAGCGGTTCGCGGTGATCTTCGACCGGTACGCGCCGGTCGTGCACGGCTACCTGTCCCGCCGGGTGGGCGCGATGGCGGACGACCTGATGAGCGAGACGTTCCTGCTCGCGTTCCGCGGCCGCACCGGCTACATCCCCGGGCGCGCCCCGGTGCGGGCCTGGCTGTTCGGCATCGCCACCAACCTGGTGCGCCGGCACGCCCGGGACGAGGAACGGCGGTACCGGGCGTTCGGCCGGGCGGCCGGGCACGTGGAGACGACCGCGGAGCTCGGCGAGGTGGCCGCGCGGGTCGACGCCCTGGCGTTGCGGGGCGTGCTGGCCGACGCGCTGGCCGCGCTGCCGCGCGAGGACCTGGACGTGCTGCTGCTGTGGACCTACCCGCAGCTGTCCTACGCCGAGATCGCCGCGGCGCTGGGCGTTCCGCTCGGCACCGTCCGTTCCCGCCTGCACCGCGCCAGGGGCAAGGTCCGCGCCCGGCTCGACGATCGCCGGCTGTCCGCCGAGGAGACCGCATGAACGAGTTCACCGCGCTCCGGGAACACGGCCCCGAGCCGACCCCGTTGGCCGAGGACGTGCTGGCCAGGGCCCGCGCCGACCTGCTGGCCGAGATCCGGGCCGGCGCCCGCCCCGCGGCCGACCGGCCGGTCGGCCTCCGTCGCCGTGCGGTGGTCGCCGCCGCCGCCTCGGCGGCCGTCGTCGTCGTTGTCGGGATCGTCGCCCCCGGCGGCGGCACGCCACCACCACCGCCTGCCGGCGTCGAGCCGCCGGTGCTGGTCGGGTTCGACATGCCGACGCTGCCGCCGGAGCTGAACCCGATCCCGGTCGGGGTGACCGGACCGGGCTTCACCGCGGAACCCGGCTGGCTCGCGGCCGTGTACCGCGGCGCCGACCAGCGACCCGGAGCGCCGGGGAGCTCCATCTACGTCAAGACCCACCGGACCAGGCCGGAGGGCGGCGACGGCGGCCGGGACACGACCTACGCCGGCAAGCCGGCCGTGGTCGAGCGGGTCGATCAGGACGTGCCGGAGTTCCACTCGGTGTCCCTCACCTGGGAGCGGTCGCCCGACCAGTGGATCAAGCTCACCGGCACGGGTGACTTCGCCGACGAGCGGGCCGTGCGCGCCCTCGCCGACACCCTCGTCGACACGGACAAGCGGTTGAGCCTGTCCATCAGCGTCGCGCCCGCCGGTTGGGAGCTGTACGCCTTCAAGGGCCCCGGCCCGGACGGCGACGGGGCGGTCACGTCCGTGCGGGACCCGCGCGCCCCGGACCGCGTCATCCACGTGAGCACCACGGCCGGTCTCGTGCCGAACTACGGCGAGGTCGTCGAAGGCGGCCCCCTGCCGGTCGTCCCGGTGTCCGTCGACGGCCGGCCGGGCGACCTCGTCCACCTGGCCGACGACCGGTGGATGCTGCAGGCCCCGCTGCCCGACGGCCGGGCGTTCCAGCTCCAGGTGCCCGCCGGGTTCACCGAGCGGCAGGTGGTCGAGCTGGCCGAGGGCGTCGGCTGAGCCGACCCGGCGTGGCGACCGCCGTCACGGGCGCACCCGGCTGACGGCCTCCACGGCCCGGTCGACCTGCGCGGGCTCGACGAAGTAGTGGGGCGAGGCCCTCACCACCTCGGCGAGCCCGCGCCTGGTCATGTCCAGCAGCGTGGACGACGCCCAGCTGACGGTGACCGTGATGCCCTCGCGGGCCAGCCGGTCGCGCACGTCGGTGGCCGGCACGCCGTCCACGGTGAACGTGACGATGCCCGCCTTGCGCACGCCCGGGTCGCGCACCGTCACGCCCGGCAGCGCGCTCAGCCCGTCACGCAGGCGTCGCGCGCGCTCGCCCACCTCGCGCTCGATCACGTCCAGGCCCTTGGCCAGCGCGTGCCGTGCCGCCGCGATGAGCCCGAGCCGGTCGGCGACGCTCGTCTCCCAAATCTCGTAGACCCGCGCGTCGTCCCGCAGCCGGATGTCGTCCGGCGCGACCCACTCCGCGCTGTGCAGGTCGACCAGCCGGGGGTTCATGCGCGCGGCGGCCTCGCGGCGCACCACCAGCACACCCGTGCCGCGGGGCCCGCGCAGCCACTTGCGGCCGGTGCCCGAGATGAGGTCCACGCCCAGTTCGTCGGCGCGCACCGGCAGCTGCCCGATCGACTGGCACGCGTCCAGCAGCACCAGCGCGCCCACCTCGTGCGCCGCGTCGGCGACCTCGCGCGCCGGGTTCACCAGCCCGCTGTTGGTCGGCACGTGCACCAGCGAGACCAGCTTCACCCGCTCGTCCAGCACCTCCTTCAACGCGTCCACGTCGATCTGCCCGAACGCGTCCGACGGCACCGCCTCGGCGGAGGCGCCGACCTCGCGCGCCCGGCGCAGGATCGGGATCGCGGTGCCCGCGTACTCGGCCTCGCTGAACAGCACCCGGTCGCCCGCGGCCAGCGGCACGGCGTCGAACGCGGTCAGCCACGACCGGGTCGCGCTGTCGGTGAACGCGATCTCGTCCGGCGACGCGCCCAGCAGCTCGGCGAACACCCCGTACCCGGCCTCCAGGTCGGCCGCGCGCTCCTGCGCCGCGACGTACCCGCCGATCTCCGCCTCGCGCCGCAGGTGCCCGATCACCTCGTCGAGCACCTCACGCGGTGGCAGCGACGAACCGGCCGAGTCGAGGAAGATCGTCATGGCGCCCCCAGGGTCCGCGGGTTTCCCGTGCACTGTCGCCAACAGCATGCAACAGGACGGGGGCTAGCGGGGCGTCCACTTCTCCAGGTTCCACCACGGGCCCCACGACAGCGCGCCGTGCGCGTGCGGGTCCACGACCTCCTGGTAGCCGTTCCAGTTCTCCCGCACCACGTACGTGTGCCGCACCGACGCCAGCACCACCATGCCCGGCGCGGCCACGTACGCGCGCTGGAACTGCTTGTACGCCGCCGCCCGCTGCGCCGGGTCGAGCGACGTGCGCCCGGCGTCCAGCGCGGCGTCCACCTGCGGGTTCGAGTAGCCCCACGGGTTGGGCGAGCGCAGCTGCTGGTAGGTCATCAGGTCCGGGTCGAACGGGGTGCCGCCGCCGTGCAGCAGCGCGTCCGCGCCCAGCCTCGGCGCGAGGGCCTCCCAGCTCAGCCCGGCCAGCTGCACGTCGATGCCGACCGCCTTGGCGTCCGCGGCGAACGCGGTGGCCAGGTCGGCGCGCACCACGTCGCCGATCGGGTACATCAGGGTGAACCGGGCGACCACGCCGTCGCGCACGCGCACGCCGTCCGCGCCGCGCGCCCAGCCCGCCTGGTCCAGCAGCAGCTCGGCCAGCGCCTTGTCGTAGGCGAACCGGGCGCCGGTCTCCACGAACTCCGGCAGCGCGTCCGGCACCGGCGTGCTCACCACCGCGCCCTGGCCGCCGAGCAGGTTGTCCACCACGCCCTTGCGGTTGACCGCGTGGTTCAACGCCATCCTGATCGCGCTGTCACCCGTCACGGCGCCACCCGGCAGCGTGACGGCACGCAGGTCGGCGCTGCGGTGGGTGATCACCCTCATGCCGTTGGCGGCGCTGAACGACGCGGCCAGCCGGGGCGGCAGCGCGGTGCCGTCGAACTCGCCCGCCTGCATCCGCTGGGCGCGCGTGTTGTCGTCCGGCACGAACACCACGGTCAGCTTGCGGATCTTCGGCTCGCCGCCGAAGTAGGAGGCGTTGGCCTCCAGCACCATCCGGTCGCCCTTGCGCCAGTCCACCAGCTTGTACGGGCCCGTGCCGACCGCGCGCACGTCGCGCAGCGGCCCGCCGAGCGCCTCGCTGGGCAGGATGCCGAGCACGAGCGCGTGCGGGAACGCCGCCCACGGCCTGGCCAGCGTGAACCGGACCGCGTGCGCGTCCAGCTGCTCCACGCCGGTCAGCTCCGCGAACGCGGCCCGCTCGGTCGAGCCGGACGCGGGGTCGAGCAGCGCCCGGTAGGTCGCCACCACGTCCTCGGGCCCGAACGACGTGCCGTCGGTGAACTTCACGTCCTCGCGCAGCGTCACCGTCCAGCTCAGCCCGTCCGCGGCGGGCTCGGGCGCGTCCGCCGCGAGCTGGGGCCGCACCGAGCCGTCCGCGCGGTGCTCCACCAGCCCGTCGTACAGCTTCGACACGCCCTCGCGGCCGTAGCCGAGCAGCGGGTTCAGCGTGGTCGGCTCCATCGGGTCGGCCAGCACGAGCGCGCTGTTGTCCGACGTGCCCTCGGCGCTCGGTGTCGCCGCGCCCGTGCACCCCGCGGCGGCGAGAAGAGCTACGACGAGCAGCGGGGGGAGGAGGGAGCGCACGAGACCCGACACTACCTAGAGTGGGCCGCATGCGTGTCGCCCTCTGCCAGATCACCTCGTCCAGCGACCCGGCGGCCAACCTCGACCTGGTGCGGGCGGAAACCGCGCGCGCCGCGGCCGGCGGCGCCCGCGTGGTGGTGTTCCCCGAGGCCACGATGTGCCGGTTCGGCGTGCCCCTCGGACCGGTGGCCGAGCCGTTGGACGGCCCGTGGGCGGGCGCCGTGCGCGCCATCGCCGACGAGCACGGCGTGGTCGTCGTGGCGGGCATGTTCACGCCGGCGCCGGACGGCCGGGTGGCGAACACCCTGCTGGTCACGGGCGGCGGCCACCACGTCGGCTACGACAAGATCCACCTGTTCGACGCGTTCGGGTTCACCGAGTCGCGCACGGTCGCGCCCGGCGACGCGCCGGTGGTCGTCGAGGTCGACGGCGTCACGTTCGGCCTGGCCACCTGCTACGACGTGCGGTTCCCGGAGCTGTTCCGGGCGTTGGCGGACCGCGGCGCGACGGCCGTGCTGGTGTGCGCGTCGTGGGGCTCGGGGCCGGGCAAGCGCGAGCAGTGGGAGCTGCTGGTGCGCGCGCGGGCGCTGGACTGCACGTCGTGGGTGCTGGCGTGCGGCCAAGCCGACCCGAAGGCCGACCACGGCGGCGCACCCACCGGTGTGGGCTACAGCACGGTCGCCTCGCCGTTGGGCGAGGTGGCCGAGCAGCTGGCGGGCGAACCCGGGATGATCATGTCCGAAGTGGACACGGAGAGTGTCACGCGGGCGAGGAATACCTTGCCCGTCCTGGCGAATCGTCGTCTCTGAATTTCTTTCGGGGGACGTTGCCTCACACGAACGGGTGGCAGCCGAATAGGTGGCCCTTGGCACCGGGAAGCCTTCCGCGGGACGTATCACGACACGCGAAGGGGACGCTGGCCATGATCAACCAGGCCGAAGTGGACCGCCTGTACGACTGCGAAGTGATCGATGAGCACGGTGAGCGCATCGGCTCGGTCAAACAGGTGTGGCTCGATGATCGGGACGGACGGCCGATGTGGGCCTCGGTGCACACCGGCTTGTTCGGCCTCAAGGAGTCGTTCGTGCCGATCCAGGACGCGACCCTGGGCAACGGTGTCGTCACCGTGCCCGTGGACAAGCAACAGGTCAAGGACGCGCCCCGGATCGACGTGTCGGACCAGCACATGTCCGACAAGCAGCAGGACGAGCTCTACGAGTACTACGGCATGATCCCGTCGCACCGCACCGGCGACCACGACCGGCTGCCGGGCGGGCGCTCGGAGACCAGGCCCATGCCCGCCGCCGGCCACACGTCCGGGCTGAGCCGCGGCGAGATGCGCGGTGGCGGGATGCCCGGCGAGACGCGTCCGGAGGGACGCGGCGTGGCGCGCGAGGAGAAGACCACGGCCGCGGGCAGGTCCGCCATGGGCCGGCCGGCCGCGGAGGACACCACCGCCGGCAAGCGCGGCCGCCACGAGGCCCGCACGGGCGACTCGGTCACCCGCTACGAGGAAGAGCTCGACGTCGGCACCCGCGACGTCGAGGCAGGCCGCGTGCGCCTGGTCAAGCACACCGTGACGGAGCAGAAGGACGTGACGGTGCCGGTGACGCACGAAGAGGTCCGCGTGGTGAGCGAGCCCGCCGAGGGCACGTCGACCGACCGCGCGTTCGTCGACGAGGAGGCCGAGGTCACCCTCCGCCGGCAGGAGCCGGTGGTGGAGAAGAAGGCCAAGGCGGTGGAGAAGGTCCGGCTGGAGAAGCAGGCCGTGACCGAGGAGCAGCACGTCCGCGGCGAGGTGCGCAAGGAACGGGTGGACGTGGAGCGCGACGACAAGACCAAGCGGCGCGACTCCTGAACAGGACGCGCCCGCGCCTGTGCCCCGGGCGCGGGCGCGTTCCCGTCCGCTCAGCGGCTCACCGCAGGTCCAGGCCCAGGTCCAGGGCCGGGGCGGAGTGCGTCAGGCCGCCGACGGCCAGGTAGTCCACGCCGGTCTCGGCGTAGGCCCTGGCCACGTCCAGCGTGAGCCCGCCGGACGCCTCCAACGCGACACCGCCCGCCCGGCGCACCGCCTCCGCGCACTCGGCGGCGGTGAAGTTGTCCAGCAGCACGAGCTCCGCGCCCTCGGCGACGGCCTCGTCCAGCTGGTCGAGCGAGTCGACCTCGACCTCGCACGCCAGGTGCGGCGCGTGGGCGCGCACCGCGGCCAACGCCGCCCGCACCGAGCCCGCGGCGCGCACGTGGTTGTCCTTGATCAGCACCGCGTCGCCGAGGCCGAGCCGGTGGTTGACGCCGCCGCCGCACCGCACCGCGTACTTCTCCAGCAGCCGCAGGCCCGGCAGGGTCTTGCGGGAGTCGCGCACGCGCGCCTTGGTGCCCGCGACCTCGTCCACCCACGCGGCGGTGAGCGTGGCGACGCCGGACAGGTGGCACAGCAGGTTCAGCGCGGTGCGCTCGGCGGTGAGCAGGCCGCGCACCGGCCCGCGCAGCACCAGCGCGGGCTCGCCGGGCACGGCCTTGTCGCCGTCCCGCCGCTCTTCGAGCACTTCCACGTCCGTGACCTGGCGGAACACCTCCAGCGCCACCGGGATGCCCGCGAGCACACCGGCCGCGCGCGGCGTCAGCTCCGCCACGGCCACCGCGTCCGCGGGCACGGTCGCCTCGGTCGTCGCGTCCGGGCCGTACCGCAGGTCTTCCGCCAACGCCGTCGCGATCACGCGCCGCGCGTCGTCCAGGTCGAGCCCGGTGCTCGCCCCGACAAGCCGGTCTTCGGCACTCATGCCACTCCCCTCGCCACCACCGGATCGGCCAGCACCGGCTGACCGGACGGGTTGAGCCGGACCACCTGACCGCGCTGCCACCGCACGTCGTCCCGCTCGGTGAAGTCGGTGCGCACGTGGCAGCCGCGCGACTCCTCGCGTTCCGCCGCCGCCGCGATCAACGCCCGCGCCGCCACGGTCAGCGCCGCGTCCTCGACCCGTTGCCGGCTGTCGAGCACGCGGTCCGCGGTGGACAGGTCCAGCACCGACCCGACCACGGCCAGGCCCTCGGCGTCACGGCCGATCGCCGCGTACCGGGACATGACCCGCTGCAACGAGTCCCGCTCGGCGACCGGCGCCGTCGGCAGCTCCGCCACGACCGACGCCGACGGGCGGGCCAGCACGCCGAGCGCCAGGTCCGCCGCGACCGCCTCGGCCGCCCGCGTGCCGACGACCAGGCCTTCGAGCAGGCTGTTGGACGCCAGCCGGTTCGCGCCGTGCAGCCCGGTGCGGGCCACCTCGCCCGCCGCGTACAGGCCGGTCACGCCCGTCCGCCCGGACACGTCGGACACCACGCCGCCGCACGCGAAGTGCGCCGCGGGCGTCACCGGGATCGGCTCGGCCGCCGGGTCGACCCCCGCCGCGAGGCAGGCCGCGTGCACGGTCGGGAACCGGCGCGCGAAGTCGGAGATGCCCGTGGCGTCGAGGAACACGTGGTCGTCGACGCCGCCGGGGGCGCCCGCCAGGTGCCGGGTGATCGCCGCGGCCACCACGTCGCGCGGCGCGAGGTCCGCCAACGGGTGCACGCCCCGCATGACCCGTGCGCCGGTCGCGTCGACCAGCACCGCGCCCTCGCCGCGCACCGCCTCGGTGACCAGCGGGCAGCGGCCACGCGCGCCGCGCCCGGTGTAGAGCACGGTCGGGTGGAACTGGACGAACTCGACGTCCGCCGCCACCGCGCCCGCGCGCAGCGCCAGCGCGAGGCCGTCGCCGGTGGCCACCTCCGGGTTGGACGTGGCCTGGTAGAGCTGGCCGAGGCCGCCGCTGGCCAGCAGCACGGCGGGCGCCCCGAGCACGCCGGGCACGCCGTTGCCGTCCAGCACCAGCAGGCCGCACACCTGGCCGAGCGGTGTGCGCACCGCGTCCACCGCGACGTGGTTCTCCAGCACCGGCACCCGTCCGTCGGACGCCGCCGCCAACAACGCGCGCTCCACCTCCGCGCCGGTCGCGTCACCGCCCGCGTGCACCACCCGGAACGCGCTGTGCCCGCCCTCCCGCGTGCGGGCCAGGCCACCGGTCGGCGCGGCGTCGAACACCGCGCCCCGCTCCCGCAACCGCGCCACCGCGGCCGGTCCGCCGGCGATGATCGCCTCGACCGCGGCCTCGTCGCACAGCCCGGCGCCGGCGACCAGCGTGTCGCGGACGTGCGCGTCGACCGTGTCGCCCTCGTCGTGCTCGCCGGGCAGCACGACGGCCACGCCGCCCTGCGCCCACCGGGTGTTGCCGTCCTCGCCGGCGGCCTTCGTCACCACGAGGACCCGGAGTCCCAGCTCACGCGCGCGCAGCGCCGCCGTCAGACCGGCCACGCCCGTGCCGACCACCAGGAGGTCGGCGCGGGCCTCCCACAACGGCGTGTTCATTCGCCGCCGCCGGGCTGCCCGATCTCGATCATGCGCTGCACCGCGCCCTGGGCCCGCTTCGCGGTCTCCAGGTCCACGTGCACCTCGTCCTTGTTCTCCCGCAGGCCCCGCAGCAGGGCGGCCGGGGTGATCATCTTCATGTACCGGCACGACGCCCGGTCGTTCACCGCGCGGAAGTCGATCTCCGGCGCGGCCCGGCGCAGCTGGTGCAGCATGCCGATCTCGGTGGCCACCAGTACCGACTTCGCGCTGGTCTCACGGGCGGCGGTGATCATGTCGCCGGTCGAGAGGATCTTCACCTTCTCGGCCGGCACGGTGCCCTCGCCCGCGAGGTAGAGCGCCGACGTGGCGCACCCGCACTCGGGGTGGATGAACAGGTCGGCGTCCGGGTTCGCCGCCGCGCGCTCGGCCAGCTCCGGGCCGTTGATGCCCGCGTGCACGTGGCACTCGCCTGCCCAGATGTGCAGGTTCTCCCGGCCGGTCTCGCGCTTGACGTGCGCGCCGAGGAACTGGTCCGGCAGGAACAGCACCTCCCGGTCGGCCGGGATCGACCTCACCACGTCCACCGCGTTCGACGAGGTGCAGCAGATGTCGGTCTCCGCCTTCACCTCGGCCGTGGTGTTGACGTAGGAGACGACGATCGCGCCGGGGTGCTCGGCCTTCCACGCGCGCAGCTGCTCGCCGGTGATCGAGTCGGCCAGCGAGCAGCCCGCCCGCTCGTCCGGGATCAGCACGGTCTTGTGCGGCGCGAGGATCTTGGCGGTCTCGGCCATGAAGTGCACACCGCAGAACACGATGGTGGACGCGTCGCTCGCGGCCGCGATGCGGCTGAGCGCCAGCGAGTCACCGGTGTGGTGGGCGATGTCCTGGATCTCGGGCAGCTGGTAGTTGTGCGCGAGGATGACCGCGTCCCGCTCGCGGGCCAGCTCCAGCACCTCGTCACGCCAGGCGGCGTCCGGCGCGATGCCGTCGTAGGCGCCGTCCGAGGTTCGCTCCACGTAGGCGGTAGCGACCATGGGTTCCTCCCTTGAGCCAGGTTTTCGCCTAACGGTCGAAAACGTGGCCGATAGTATCAGCCGAGTGGGACTGGCGGGACATGAGGTGCTGGCCGCGGTGCTCCAGGTGAGAGCCGGATCACTCCAGGTCATGCTGTGGGAGCGCGCTCGGGAACCGCACGCTCACCGCTGGTCACTGCCCGGTGGCGGGCTCGGCGACGACGAGGACGTCGAGGCTTCGATCCGCCGTCAGCTGGCGGAAAAAGTCGATGTGCGACAGTTGTCACACGTCGAGCAGCTGGCCGTGTTCAGCAACCCGTCGCGGGTGCCGGGGCCCCGGGTGGTGGCGACCGCGTTCCTCGGCCTGGTCCCGTCGCACATCGACCCCGTGGTGCCGTCGGACACGACGTGGCACCCGGTGGACGCGCTGCCCGCGACCGCGTTCGACCACGAGGCGATCTGCCGCCGCGCCCGCAACCGGCTCGCGTCGAAGCTGTCGTACACGAACCTGGGGTTCGCGCTGGCCCCGCCGGAGTTCACCATCTCCGCGCTGCGGTCGCTGTACTCGGCGGCCCTGGGCTACAAGGTGTCGGCGACCAACCTGCAACGCGTGCTGGCGCGGCGGGGGCTGCTGGAGCCGACCGGCGGGACCGTGCAGCCGGGGCCGTCCGGTGGCAGGCCGGCGGCGCTGTTCCGGTTCGTGTCGGGGGAAATGCGGATCACGGACCCGTTCGCCGTGCTGCGGCCACCGTCCGCCCGTAGCTTGGGTTCGTGACGACGACCCTCCCGCTGTTCCCGCTGGGCACCGTGCTGCTGCCCGGGGCGTCGCTGCCGCTGCACGTGTTCGAGCCGAGGTACCGCCAGCTGACCGTCGACCTGGTGACGGGCGCGGTGCCGGAGCGGACGTTCGGCGTGGTGTCGATCAAGCAGGGGTGGGAGGTCGGCGCGGAGAACGTCGAGGCGCTGTCCGACATCGGCTGCACGGCGGTGCTGGAGGAGGCGCGACGGCTGCCGGACGGGCGGTACGACCTGACCACGAAGGGCGGTCGGCGGTTCCGGCTGCTCGACGTGGACGAGGACAGCGCGCCGTACCTGGTCGCGTCGGTGCAGTGGCTGCCGGACACCGCGGCGCCGCCGGAGGTCGAGGCCGTGCTGCCGCTGTTGGCGGAGAGCGCGCGGGCGGCGCACGGCCGGTACCGGCAGGCGGCGTACCAGGCGGTGGGGCGTCGGCCGCCCGGTCCGGACACGGCGTTGGCCGACCTGGCGTACGCGTTGGCCGGCGACTGCCTGCTGACGTTCGAGGACCGGCAGCGGCTGCTGGAGGAGACCTCGCCCGCCCGGCGGCTGCGGATGGTGCGGAAAGTGCTGCACCGCGAGGCGGGCATTCTGGACGCGTTGAGCGCCGTGCCCGCGCCGTTGTCGGAATTGGGCCAACTACCTCATCGCAACTGACCCGTCAAGCGGGCGGTGTAGGATGCCGCGGGTGAATACCATGCGTGCGCTGCTCGGGCTCGACCTCCCGTTGATCGCGGTCAGCTTCGCCGACGACGACAGCGCGCGGGCGGCGGCGGAAGCGCGTTCCCTCGGGGTCGACGTGGCCGAATTGCGCATCGACCGGTTCTCGCGGACCGAGGTCGGGCACGTGCTCGACCAGGTGCGCGCGTTCGACGGGCTGCCCGTGCTGGCGACCGTGCGCTCGGCGGCGGAGGGCGGCGGGTGGAGCGGTTCCGAGGAGGCCCGGCTCGAGCTGTTCCGCGAGGTCGCGCCGCTGGTGGACGCGGTGGACGTGGAGCTGTCGTCGCGGGAGGTCGTGGCTGACGTGATCGCCGCCGCGCACGCGCACGACGCGGTGGCGATCGTGTCGTTCCACGATTTCGACCGCACGCCCGACATCGGTGAACTCGAAAACACCGTGCGTGCCGCGAAGGACGCCGGTGCGGATATCGTGAAGATTTCCACGATGGCGAACACCGGTGCCGACGTGAAGAAGTTGGCTTCTTTGTTGGTGAATTCCGGGGACGACACGGGAATGATCGTGATCGCCATGGGCGAGATCGGCACCGCGTCCCGCATCTTCTTCCCCGCGCTCGGTTCGCGGTTGACCTACACGTTCATCGGGCACCAGCCGACGTCGGGCCAACTCGATTACGCCGAGACGTCCCGGCTCGTCCGGCAGTTCTACCCGGGGTACGACCGGAGGGGCGCCGTCGACGCCTGAGCGTTCGACTCGGAGGTCCGGACGTAGGGCACGGCCGTCCTGAACGTGGGACACGCACGACGCGGGGGGACGACTCGCGCGGGCGTGCGGGAGCGTGCACTCACGGTGGGGTGTTGATTCGTCCTATTGCCCTCTAGTGGGATTGTTCAACAATCCCCTACGGTGTGGGCCACGGCACACCCTCACGGCTGCGAGGTGACCCACATGAGCACCACAGACGTAGACACGACCAAGGACGGCCCGTTCGCCTGGTTCCACACCCTGGGCCGCAACGGCAAGCGGGCGTTCGTCGGCGCGTTCGGCGGCTTCGGCCTGGACGCCTACGACTTCCAGGTCCTGCCCCTGAGCCTGTTCGCCATCACCGCCTACTTCGGCCTCACCACGGGCCAAGCGGGCCTGCTCAACACCGTCACCCTGGTCGTCTCCGCCCTCGGCGGCGCGATCGCGGGCATCCTCGCGGACCGGATCGGCCGCGTCCGCACCCTGATGATCACGGTCGTCACCTACGCCGTCTTCACGGTGCTGTGCGGCTTCGCCACCAGCTACGAGATGCTGATGGTGTTCCGCGCCCTGCAAGGCCTCGGCTTCGGCGGCGAGTGGGCCGCGGGCGCCATCCTCGTCGCCGAGTACTGCAAGCCGCAGTACCGGGGCCGGACGGTGGCGTTCATCCAGAGCTCGTGGGCCGTCGGCTGGGGCCTGAGCGTCATCGTCTACACCGCCGTGTTCAGCTTCCTGCCCCAGGACCTGGCCTGGCGGGTGCTGTTCTGGACCGGCGCGATCCCCGCGATCCTGGTCTTCTACGTCCGCCGCAACGTCAAGGACGCGCCGCGGGCCGAGCAGGCGTTGCGGACCAGCCCGGCCAAGGGCAGCTTCAAGGCCGTGTTCCGGGGCAGCCTCGGCCGCACCACGGTGTTCGCCGCGATCCTCGCCACCGGCGTCCAGGGCGGCTACTACACCCTGGCCGGCTGGGTGCCGACGTTCCTCAAGACCGAACGCGGCCTCAGCGTGGTCGGCACCGGCGGGTACCTGGCGCTGCTCATCAGCGGCGCGTTCGCGGGCTACGTCACCGGCGGCTACCTGACCGACCTGCTGGGCCGCAAGCGCACGTTCGCCCTGTTCGCCGTGCTCAGCGCCATCCTCATCGTGCTGTTCACCAACATCCCGCCGGGCGCCAACGGCCTGATCCTGCTGGTCACGTTCCCGCTCGGGTTCACCACGTCGGCGATCTTCAGCGGGTTCGGCTCGTTCCTCGCCGAGCTGTACCCGACCGAGCTGCGCGGCACCGGCCAGGGCTTCACCTACAACTTCGGCCGCGCGGTCGGCGCGTTCTTCCCCGCCCTGGTGGGCTTCCTGGCGCAGGGCATGGGCGTCGGCGGCGCGATGATCTTCGGCGCGATCGCCTACGGCATCGCCGTCCTCGCCCTGCTCGGCCTCCCCGAGACGAAAGGAGTCGAACTGCGATGACGATGACACCGGAACAGGTGCGCCGGGGGCACCAGGGGCCGACGGCCGGGCTCGCGGACGGCTACGCGCAGGCCAACCTCATCGCGGTCCCCGAGGACTGGGCCTACGACGTGCTGCTGTTCACCCAGCGCAACCCCAGGCCGTGCCCGGTCCTCGACGTCACCGACCGGGGCAGCACCACGACGTTCCTCGCGGGCAACGCCGACCTGATGCGCGACGTGCCCCGCTACCGGATCTGGGAGCACGGCGACCTGGTCGACGAGCCGACCGACGCCTCCCGCTACTGGCGCGACGACCTCGTCGCGTTCCTCATCGGGTGCAGCTTCACGTTCGAGTCCGCGCTCAAGCAGGCCGACGTCCCGCTGCGGCACGTCGAGCAGCGGCGCAACGTGCCGATGTACGTGACCGACCGCGAGTGCCGCCCCGCGGGCCGGCTGCACGGGCCGATGGTGGTCTCGATGCGCTACATCCCGGCCGACCTGGTCGACACCGCGAAGCGGGTCACCGCCCGGATGCCCGCCGTCCACGGCGCGCCGGTGCACGTGGGCGACCCGGGCGCGCTCGGCATCGACGACCTGGACCAGCCGGACTTCGGCGACCGCACCGAGCCGCACGAGGGCGACGTGCCGGTGTTCTGGGCCTGCGGCGTGACGCCGCAGGCGGCCGTGATGGCGTCCAAACCGCCGTTCGCGATCACCCACGCGCCGGGGCACATGTTCGTCACCGACGTGCCCGACCTGGCCTACCAGCTCTAGGCCCGGCCGGCGCTAGCCGAGCCGGCGGCCGAGGTCGTCCAGACCGTTCCACGCGGCCAGGCAGCCGTACGCCAGCGCCGTGCCCAAGGGCCACGCCAGCAAGCCCCACCACGTCTCCAGCACCGGGGCCAGGGCGATCACGTCACCCACCGCGGGCGCGGCGTCGACGGCGTACCGGCTGCCCGCCGCGCCGATCCCGGTCAGCTGGGCGAGGTAGGCCGCCACGAGCGCGCCGAGCGTGGCGGCGAGCATCACCACCGGGCCGCGGCGCTCCCGCAGCAGCCACACCGCGATGCCCGTGACCAGCCCGGCGGCCAGCCCGATCAGCACGAACAGCATCAGCCCGTCGAGCCGGTGGTAGCTCTCGCCGGTCACCGGGATCAGCGAGCCGTCCTGCTGCGCCACCACGTTCTGCGGCGGCGCGAGCCTCGCCCACAGCCACCCCGCGGGCAGCCCGAACAGCGAGATCACGGACAGCACGGAGAACGAGGGCAGCAGGTCGCGCTTCACCACGACCCGCGGCCGTCGGACCACGTAGTAGTACTCGAACGCCGGCGCGGGTGGCACCCGAACGGGCGTCGCCCGCTCGTCCACCGGTTGCTCCGCCACCCGACGACCTCCCTGCACCCGTGACCAGATGCAGGGCAGGTTACCGCGCGGAGGTGATCTCGCCGTGGCGGCTGCACGTGGCCGTCCACCCGGCGGGTGTCACCTGCACGACCATCCGGCGCGCGCACTCCGCGCAGAACCGCGGCGGATCGATCAGACCCAGCCGCGACGCGCACGCGGAGTGGTCGGCCTCCGCGCTCGCCTTGCCGCAAAATCCGCAGTACGCCACAGCACCCAGCCCGCTCGTCACAGGGTCTTGCTCAGTTCCTTGATCGGCATGGACAGCTCGGTCAGCATGTCGAGGTCCTGCTGGGCAGGCCGGCCGAGGTTGGTCAGGTAGTTGCCGACGATGATCGCGTTGACGCCGCCGAGCATGCCCTGCTTGGCGCCGAGGTCGCCGAAGGTCAGCTCACGGCCGCCGGCGAAGCGCAGGATCGTGCGCGGCAGGGCGAGCCGGAACGCGCCCACGGTCCGCAGCGCCTCGGGGCCCTCGACCACCGGGTAGTTCTCGTACGGGGTGCCCGGGTTGGGGATCAGGAAGTTGAGCGGCACCTCGTCGGGCTTCAGCTCCGCCAGCTGCACGGCGAACTCGGCGCGCTGCTCCAGCGTCTCCCCCATGCCGATGATGCCGCCGCAGCAGACCTCCATGCCGGCCGTGCTGATCATCTTCAGCGTGTCCCAGCGCTCCTCCCACGAGTGCGTGGTGACCACGTTCGGGAAGTGGGAGCGGGCGGTCTCCAGGTTGTGGTTGTAGCGGTGGACGCCCATGTCCACCAGCTCGTCCACCTGCTCCTGCGTGAGCATGCCGAGCGAGCACGCGATCTGGATGTCGTTGCCGTCCTCGCGGATGGCCTTGATGCCGTCGCGCACCTGCGAGAGCAGCCGCTTGTCCGGCCCGCGCACGGCGGCGACGATGCAGAACTCGGACGCGCCGGTCTCCGCGGTCTGCCGGGCCGCGCGCACCAGGCCGGGGATGTCCAGCCACGCCGAGCGCACCGGCGAGGGGAACTGACCGGACTGCGAGCAGAAGTGGCAGTCCTCGGGGCAGCCGCCGGTCTTGAGCGACACGATGCCCTCGACCTCGACCTCCGGGCCGCACCACCGCATCCGCACCTCGTGCGCCAGCTCCAGCAGCTCCGGGATGCGCTCGTCGGGCAGTCGGAGGACTTCGAGCACCTGTTCCTCGGTCAGCCCGACCCCCCGCTCCAGCACCTGCTCGCGGGCAACGCCGAGGACATCGACCTGTTCAGGGGCTGCGGTCACAACGTCTCCTCTTGACGTGCTCCCCGGCGTGAACGTCCGGGATTCCGACGCGACTATGCCACGTCCGGGGTGCTTCCTGCTTCGTCACCGACCGCCTCCCCGAGAGGAGGGCTCACACCGGCTCCACAGGCGTTTAGCCTCTCCGCCCGCCCGGCGGCGAGGATGTTGATCGCGGCATTGTGGTCCCTGTCGTGCGCCGTCCCACATGCCGGACAGCACCATTCGCGGACCCTCAGCGGCATGTCGTCCATGACGTGCCCGCAGGCAGAGCAGGTCTTCGACGACGGCAGCCACCGCGAGACCTTGGTCACGCTGCGGCCGTACCGTTGCGCCTTCTCCTCCAACAGCCGGACGAACTGACCCCATCCAGCATCCGAGATGGCGCGCGCCAGGCTGCGGTTGCGCACCATGCCGGCGACGTTGAGGTCCTCGACGTAGACCGCTTGGTTCTCGCGCACCAGGTCGAGGGCCTGCTTGTGGTGATGGTCCCGCCGTGCGCGGGTGACCTTGCCGTGCAGCACGGCAACCCTTCGCCGAGTCTTGGCCCGGTTCGCGCCGCCCTTGGCGCGACGCGACTTCTCCCGCTCCAGCTTCCGCAGCCTTCGCAACTTCCGAGCCAGGAACTTCGGGTTCGCGATGTCCCGCCGCCCGCCTTCGGTGTCGGCCACCACCACCAAGCGGCCGATACCCAGGTCCACCCCGGCTTCCCGCTCCACACTCGGCAGCGGTGCGGGCTCGACCCGAACCACGAACGAGGCGTAGTAGTGCCCGTCCGGCTCGAGAATGATCGTCACCGAACTCGGTTCGGACGGCAGGCGCCGTGACCAGCGGACGCGCACCTCCCCGACCTTGGCCAGGTAGAGCCGGCCGTCAGGCCGGATGGAGAACCCGTTGCGGGTGAACCGGACGGATTGCCGGTTGTCCTTGCGAGACTTGAACCGAGGCTTGCCGACCTTGCGACCGCGCCGCTTGCCGCTCACGGAGTCGAAGAAGTTCCGGTACGCGCGGTGCGCGTCCTGCACCGCCTGCACCAGCGCCACCGACGCGACCTCCGACAACCACGCCCGTGGCTCGGTGCCCTTCGCGACGGTGATCACCCGCCGTTGCACCTCGGTCCCGCTGATCTTCTCCCCTGCCGCACGTGCTTCCTGTCGGCAACGGATGGCGTCGTTGAACACGGTTCGAGCGCACCCGAATGTGCGCGTCAGCATCGCCCGTTGAGCCCTTCCCGGCTCGATCCGGTAGCGATACCCGACCAAGGTCGTCATGTCGTTCATATTCGAACTCAAGTTCGAGTATGACAAGATCACGATCAGGTGATCCTGCGACTCGTGGTCCGGCGCTGACTGACGAATCCGAGCCGCGAAGTGCTCGATCGAGCCGATACCGTCAGCAGGTGTGCGGCGCGGCGAACTTCTCCGGGTCGAACGTACCGCCGAACCACGGCGACAGGCCTTCCCTCGCCCGGTCCGCGAACTCGGACCGGCCCAGCGCCGCCATGCCGTCGGGCAGCACGCCCAGCAGCGGCGCGCCCGCCGCCTCGGGCAGGTCGACCAGGTTCGTGCGGGCGGCCAGGTCGGGCACGGCGGGCCAGCGGCCCACCACCACGCCGACCGACTCCAGGCCTCGGCGCAGCAGGGCCTCGGCGGTCAGCGCGGTCATGTTCAACGTGCCCAGGCCCGGGTGCGCGACGATGAGCACCGGCGCGTTGAGCGCCCACGCCGCGTCGGCGATGGTCGAGCCCGCGTCGTCGAAGCGGACCAGCAGCCCGCCCGCGCCCTCCACCAGCACGAGGTCGTGCGTCTCGTCCAGCGCCACGGCCGCCGAGGCGACCTCGCTGGGGTGCAACGCGGGCCGCCCGGAGCGGCGCGCGGCCGTGGCCGGTGCCAGCGGTTCCGGGTAGCGGCGCAGTTCACGGGTGGTGACGGAGCCGGCGAGGCGGGCCACCTCGGCGAGGTCGCCGGGCTCGCCGTCGGCGACACCGGTCTGCGCGGGCTTGAGCACGGCGACCCGTCGACCGTCGGCCGCGGCCAGGGCCGCCAGGGCGGCGACGACCACGGTCTTGCCGACCTCGGTGCCGGTGCCGGTGATCACGAGGACGCTCACGGCGACTCACCCTAGGCCTATACGGAGCGTTGTGGTCCTCCGCGTTCTACAGTCACCGCTATGAGTGAGATCGTTCTCTACGGGGCGAACTGGTGCGGCGACTGCCGGCGGGCCAAGGCGTGGCTGCGGGAGCACGAAGTGCCGTTCACCGACATCGACGTCGAGCAGGACGACGCGGCCCGCGACCGCGCGATCGAGCTCGCCGGCGGGCGCAAGAACATCCCGGTCATCGCGCTGCCGGACGGTCGTGTCCTGGTGGAGCCGACGAACACCGAGCTGGCCGCAGCGGTCGACGGCTGACGTGGCGAAGAACGGCAGGCGCAAGGAGCGCCAGCGGGGTGCGCAACGCGCGCGGGACAGCTCGTCGGTCCGCACCGCGGGCCCGCCGAAGCCGAAGAGCTGGTTCCAGCAGCAGGGCGGCGGCGTCCAGACCCTCATCGTCCTGGGTGTCACCGCACTGGTGGTCGGCGGGCACTTCTTCCTGTGGGGCGTGGTGTTCCCGGCGGTGGGCGCGGCGGTCGGCCGGGTGCCGGTCGTGTCGACCGCGACGGGCTGGCTGTTCGGCGGCGGCGCGTTCGTCGCGTGGGGCGTGGTGGCGATCAACCACGACACCGCCAAGCCGGGGACGCTCAAACGGCTCCGGGTAGTGGCGTGGGTGTGGTCGGCGATCGCCGTGCAGCTGTTCCCGACCGGCTACGCCAACGGCATCAGCCTGCCGGTGGACTTCTGGGCGGGCGTCTACGCGGGCGCGTACGGCGTGATCCTGACGCCGGTCGCCCTCGGCGTGGTCGCGCTGGGCTGGTGGCTGCTGGTCAACAAGCTGGCCGGGCACAAGGCGGAGCCGACCAACCAGGCGGTCGGCTGGATCTGCGTCGGCTACGCGACGTTGCTGCTCGTGTGGGGCTCAACGCTGCTGCGCGTGTGACGCCTCGGCCGCGGCGACGACGGCGGCGGCGATCGTCGCCACGTCGTCGTCCGTGCTGATGAACGGCGGCATGGTGTAGATCAGGTCGCGGAACGGCCGCAGCCACACGCCGTGGTCGACGGCCGCGGCGGTGGCGGCGGCCAGGTCCACCGGGTGGTCCAGCTGCACGACGCCGATCGCCCCGAGCACCCGGACGTCACCGAGCGCGTCCGCGAGGCCCGACCGCAGGCCGGCCTCGATCCGCCGCACCGACGACCGCCAGTCCTGCGCCAGCAGCAGGTCGGTCGACGCCAGCGCGACCGCCGAGGCCAGCGGGTTGCCCATGAACGTCGGCCCGTGCGCGAGCACCGGCACCTCGCCCTGGGAGATGCCGTCCGCCACCCGTGACGTGCACAGCGTCGCGGCCATCGACAGGTAACCGCCGGTCAGCGCCTTGCCCAGGCACATGATGTCCGGGCTGATCCCGGCGTGGTCGGCGGCGAACAGCTCGCCGGTGCGGCCGAAGCCGGTGGCGATCTCGTCGAAGATCAGCAGCACGTCGTGCGCCAGGGTCAGCTCGCGCAGCACGTGCAGGTAGCGCGGGTCGTGGAAGCGCATCCCGCCCGCGCCCTGCACCACCGGCTCCACGATGACCGCGGCCAGCTCGTCGGCGTGCGCCTCGATCAGGTCCGCCAGCTCCTGCACGTACGCGGTGTCGAGGTCGCGCGGCGGCGCGGACGCGAACACCTGCTCCGGCAGCACGCCGCGCCACAGCGAGTGCATCCCGCCCTCCGGGTCGCACACCGCCATCGGCTGGAACGTGTCGCCGTGGTACCCGCCGCGCCAGGTCAGCAGCCGCCGCTTCTCCGGTCGGCGCCGCGACCGCCAGTGCTGCAGCGCCATCTTGATCGCGACCTCGACCGACACCGACCCCGAGTCGCACAGGAACACGTGCTGCAACGGCTCGGGCGTGATCTCCACCAGCCGTGCCGCCAACGCCACCGCGGGCTCGTGGGTCAGGCCGCCGAACATCACGTGGCTCATCCGGCCGAGCTGGTCGCGCAGCGCCCCGTCCAGCACGGGGTGCCGGTAGCCGTGGATGGCGGCCCACCACGACGACATGCCGTCGACCAGCTCGCGCCCGTCGTCCAGCCGGAGCCGGACACCCTCGGCCGAGGAGACCACCAGCGGCTCCAGGGTGCCCGGCATCGGGCCGTACGGGTGCCAGACGTGCGCCTGGTCCAGCTTCAGCAGCTCATCGCGCTCCACGAGGGGTCAGGCTAACCGGCAGCGACTGGAGCCCGCGGATGAGCACTCCCGGCCGCCACTTCAGCGCGTCCGGGTCCGCGGCGAAGGCGACGTCGAACCGGTCCAGCAGCGTCCCGATCGCGATCTCGCCCTCCATCCGGGCCAGCGGGGCGCCCAGGCAGTAGTGGACGCCGTGGCCGAACGCCAGGTGCCCGGCGGCCTGCCGGGTGATGTCGAGCCGGTCCGGGTCCGGGAACCGGGAGGCGTCGCGGTTGCCGCCGGACAGCGACACCACCACCACGCTGTCCTTCGGGATGACCACGTCACCCAGTTCCACGTCCTCGTTGGTGTAGCGGAACGTGGCCTGGTTGACCGGGCTCTCGAAGCGCAGGAACTCCTCCACCGCGCCGGGCAGCAACGAGCGGTCGGCGCGCAGCTTGTCCAGCTGCTCCGGGTTGCGCAGCAGGTGGTACACGCCGTTGGCGATCAGGTTGACCGTCGTCTCGTGCCCGGCGACCAGGAGCAGGAACGCCATGGCGATCAGCTCCATCGGTTCCAGCCGGTCGCCGTCCTCGTCGGCCTGGACCAGCGCCGAGAAGAAGTCGTCACCGGGCGCGGTCCGCTTGTGCTCGACCAGCTTCGCCAGGTAACCCGCCATCTGGGCGCCCGCCTGCTGGAGCTCCTCCGGCTCCCCGTTGCCGCCGACCAGCACGTTGGACCAGACGCGGAACTCGTCGCGCTCGTCCATCGGCACGTCGAGCATCTCGCAGATCACCGTGATGGGCAGCGGGAACGCCAGCGCGTCGACCAGGTCGACGTCGCCCTTCTCCCCCGCCTCGTCCAGCAGTTGGTCGGTGATCTCCTGGATGCGCGGCCTCAGCTGCTCGACCCGCCGGGCGGTGAACGCCTTCATGACCAGCTTGCGCAGCCGGGTGTGGTGCGGCGGGTCCATGTTGAGCATGTGCTGCACCAAGGACTCGTCGAACGCGGGCGCGTCACCGCCGTCGACCCGGTTGCGCTCCATGACCTCCGGGAAGCGCTCGAAGTGCTTGCTGAACCGCGGGTCGGCCAGCGCCGACCGCGCCTCCTCGTACCGGGTGACCAGCCACGCCTTCGTGCCTCGCGGCAGCACGATCTGCGACGCCGCCGCCTGCTCGCGCAGCCGGGCGTGGTACGCGTGCGGATCGGCGAAGTAGTCCTCGCCGAGCACGTCGAGACCGGCGATCTTCTCCCCCACAGGGATCCCCTCCTCGTTTGAGTTAACCCTGTTCACTCAAACGATCCGAGGCTCCCTCTTGTCCCCGATTGCGGACTTTGTCACCCGATCAGCCCAAGCACCCAGGGCCGAGCAGAGCCTTCAAATCACCCATAAGGGACGGTGTGGGCGTAACCCGGAGGGCGTCGTCCAGCTTCAGCAACGTGTTGCGGCTGCTGTTGATGACCAGGTTCAGGTGCACCTCGGTGGTGCCGGGGTGCGCGGAGAGGACTTCCTTGAGCGACGTCACGAGCTTCGGGTCGCAGCGCGACGCCGCCACCTTCAGCCTCAACGCCTGCGCGCCCAGCTCCGACAGGTCCGGCACGACCAGGTCGTTGGCGATCAGCGAGATCCGGTCCTCCCGCTTGGCCACCCGCGCCTTGACCAGCACGATCGCGTCCTCGGCCACCGACATGCCGTGCACCACGTAGCTCTTGGGGAAGAACAGCACCTCGATGCCGCCGGCGAGGTCTTCGAGCATCGCCGACGCCCACGGCTCGCCGTTCTTGTTCACCCGGCGGGTGACCGTCGCGAGGATGCCGCCGAGCGTGACCTGCGTGCCGTCCGGCACGTCGCCTTCCAGGATGCGCGGGATCGTGGTGTCGGAGTAGGAGCTGAGCACCTGCTCCACGCCGTTGAGCGGGTGGCCGGACACGTACAGGCCCAGCATCTCCCGCTCCAGCGTGAGCTGGTGCTTGGACTCCCAGTGCTCGTCGGGGATCTTGACGTCGAACACGCTCGTGCCGTCGTCGCCGCCACCGTCGCCGAACAGGTCGAATTGGCCGCGCGCCTCTTCCTTCTTGGTCAGCATGATCGCGTCGACCGCCTCGACGTGCACCATGTGCAGGCCCTTGCGCGGGTGGCCGAGCGAGTCGAACGCGCCCGCCTTGATCAGCGATTCGACGACCTTCTTGTTGCACGCCTGCACGTCGACCTTGCGCAGGAAGTCGGAGAAGTCGGCGAACTTCCCCTTCTCCTTGCGGGTCTTGATGATGGCGTCGACCACGTTCGCGCCGACGTTGCGGATCGCGCCCAGGCCGAACCGGATGTCGTTGCCGACCGCGACGAACTCGCGCTCGGACTCGTTGACGTCCGGCGGCAGCACGGTGATGCCCATCCGCCGGCACTCGGCCAGGTAGATGGCCGACTTGTCCTTGTTGTCCGAGTTCGTGGTGAGCAGCGCGGCCATGTACTCGCCGGGGTAGTTGGCCTTGAGGTACGCCGTCCAGTACGCGATCAGGCCGTACGCGGCGGAGTGCGCCTTGTTGAACGCGTAGTCCGCGAAGGGGACCAGGATGTCCCACAGCGTCTTGATCGCCTCGGGCGAGTAGCCGTTGGCGATCATGCCCGCCTCGAAGCCCTCGTACTCCTTGTCGAGGATCTCCTTCTTCTTCTTGCCCATCGCGCGGCGGAGCAGGTCCGCTTGGGCCAGCGAGTAGCCCGCCACCTTCCGCGCGATCGCCATGACCTGCTCCTGGTACACGATCAGGCCGTACGTCGTGTCCAGGATCTCGGCCAGCGGCTCGCGCAGCTCCTCGTGGATCGGCACGATCTCCTGCTGCTTGTTCTTGCGCAGCGCGTAGTTCGTGTGCGAGTTCGCGCCCATCGGGCCCGGCCGGTACAGCGCGATGACGGCCGAGACGTCCTCGAAGTTGTCCGGCCGCATCAGCCGCAGCAGGTCGCGCAGGGCGCCGCCGTCGAGCTGGAACACGCCCAGGGTGTCGCCGCGGCCCAGCAGCTCGTAGGTCTTGCGGTCGTCCAGGGGCACCGTCGAGATGTCGACGTCGCCCTTGCCGTTGAGCGCGATGTTCTTCAGCGCGTCGTCGATCGTGGTCAGGTTGCTCAGGCCGAGGAAGTCCATCTTCAGCAGGCCGAGCGTCTCGCACGTCGGGTAGTCGAACTGGGTGATGATCGACCCGTCCTGCGGGCGCATCCAGACCGGGATGTGGTCGGTCAGCGGCTCCGCGGACATGATCACCGCGCAGGCGTGCACGCCCGCGTTGCGGATCAGGCCCTCCAGCCCGCGGCCGGTGTCGATGATCTCCTTGACCTGCGGGTCGGTCTCGTACAGCGCGCGCACCTCGGCGGCCTCGGAGTACCGCTTGTGCGACGGGTCGAAGACGCCGGCCAGCGGGATGTCCTTGCCCATCACGGCGGGCGGCATGGCCTTGGAGATGCGGTCGGCCACCGCGTAGCCCGGCTGCCCGTACAGCACGCGGGCGGAGTCCTTGATCGCCGCCTTCGCCTTGATCGTGCCGAACGTGATCACCTGGGCGACCTTGTCGACGCCCCACTTCTCGGTGACGTACCGGATCACGTCGCCGCGCCTGCGCTCGTCGAAGTCGATGTCGATGTCGGGCGGGCTGACGCGGTCGGGGTTGAGGAACCGCTCGAAGATCAGGCCGTGCGCCAGCGGGTCGAGGTCGGTGATGCCCATCGCGTACGCGATCAGCGCGCCCGCGGCGGAACCGCGGCCCGGACCCACGCGGATGCCGTTGGCCTTGGCCCAGTTGATGAAGTCGGCGACCACCAGGAAGTACGACGGGAAGCCCATCTGCAGGATCACGTCGATCTCGAACTCGACCTGCTTGCGGTGGACCTCGTCGACGCCGTCCGGGAACCGGCGGCGCATGCCCTCCCAGACCTCGTCGCGGAAGTAGTCCGCCTCGGTCTTGCCCTCGGGGGTCGGGTAGCGCGGCATCAGGTTCTGGAAGGCGAACATGCCGGTGGTGTCGACCTTCTCGGCCACCAGCAGGGTGTTGCGGCACCCCTCCTGCCAGGCGTCGGAGGAGTCGATCGCGCGCATCTCGTCGGGCGACTTCAGGTGGTAGCCCGTGCCGTCGAACTTGAACCGGTTCGGGTCCGCGAGCGTCTTGCCGGTCTGCACGCACAGCAGCGCCGCGTGCGCGTCGCGGTCCTCGGAGTAGGTGTAGTGCGAGTCGTTGGTCACCACGAACGGGATGCTGAGCTTCTTGGCGATGTCCAGCAGCCCGCCCCGGACGCGGCTCTCGATCTCGATGCCGTGGTCCATGAGCTCGACGAAGAAGTTGTCGGCGCCGTAGATGTCGCGCCACTTCGCGGCGGCCTCCAAGGCCTCCTTCTCGTGGCCGAGGCGGAGCCTGGTCTGCACCTCGCCGGACGGGCAGCCGGTCGTCGCCATCAGCCCCGCCGAGTGCTCGGCGATCAGCTCGACGTCCATCCGGGGCCACTTGCCCAGCTGGCCCTCGGTGGAGGCGCGGCTGGACATCTTCATCAGGTTGTGCAGGCCCTCGTTGTTGCGAGCCCAGATCGTCTGGTGCGTGTACGCGCCGCTGGCGGAGACGTCGTCGGCCTTCTGCCCGGGGTCGCCCCACAGGACGCGCTTCTTGTTGAAGCGGGACTCCGGCGCCAGGTACGCCTCGATGCCGACCACCGGCTTGATGCCGGCCGCGGTCGCCTGCTTGTAGAAGTCGTACGCGCCGTACATGTTGCCGTGGTCGGTGATCGCGGCGGCGGGCATGCCCATCCGCTCGCACTCGGCGAACATGTCCTTCAGCTTGGCCGCGCCGTCGAGCATCGAGTACTCGGTGTGCACGTGGAGGTGCACAAACGAGTCGGACACCCAAACCCCCCTGAAGATCGCAGCGGGCCCGGGACGAAGCGCGGGCAAGACATCGGCGAGCCTATCCCGAGAACACTCCGTAATCGGGACAAGGGGTGTGCGTGTCGTGCGGGCCGATGCCGCGAAGATCTCCCCGGGCGGGTAGCGTTCGAGGTGTGGTAGCGCCGGACCCCGTCGACGCCCGTCTCCTGGCCATGATCGCCGAGATGGGTCGTGCCGCCGTGCACGAGGTGGCCGCACGGCTGGGCATGGACCCCCGGGAGGCCGCCACCCGGCTGATCACGTTGTCCGGCAGCGGGTTGCCGCTGCTCGTCGGCGTGGAGTGCGACCCGAACGGCATTCGCAAGGCGCTGGCCAACAGCGTGGCGTGGGGCAACTACTCGGGGCCCGGCGGCCAGGCCGCCCGCGGCACGCCGAGCGGGCCGTACCCGCCGCCGCCGGGCACGGTGCAGGGCACGCCGTCCGGCTCCTACCCCGGCTACCCCGGTCCGCAGGGGCCGCCGAGCACCCCGTTCCCGGCGCAGCCGCAGACCGGTCCGCAGCCCGCGGCGTCCGGTCCGGTGCGCGTGCCGGAGCCGGTCAGCACGTGGGGCGTGCCGGGCACGTCCGGCTGGGCTCGCGGCGACCAGGCGCCCGCGCCGCGCTCGCGCACCGGCAAGATCGGCAGCACGTTGGAGACCGAGGGCCTGGAGGGCGCCCGGTTCACCATCCAGCTGGTCGAGGTGGTCGACCCGGCGGACTTCCTGTTCACCGCGGCCGGGTACAAGCTGGCCGACGGCGAGCGGGCCGTGGTCGTGCACACGGAGCTGGCGAACATCGGCCAGGTGCCGTTCAACGCCCTGCCCGACATGTACCTCGTGCTGATGACCAACAAGGGTGAGACGGTCGGCAAGGCGCCGGTGTCGCTGTCGTCCCGGCCGCCGCACAAGATCGGCGTGCAGCCGGGCGAGACGGCCGGCGGCCACACCGTCTACGTGCTGCCCGAGGACACCGTGATCTTCTCGGTGCGCTGGAGCTCCCGCCCCGAGACCGACCTGAACACCCTGGTCTGGACCATCGACGACTGACCGGCCCGCGTGTCCGACGTCGGGCTCACGCGTGCTGGGTGTCGGGCTCGCGGCGGGCGGTCGGTTCGGCGTCCCGGGTGATGCCCACGTCGCCCCTGGTCAGGACGGCGAACAGGATCACGGCCAGGACCGTCGCGCCCGCCATCACGGTCACCATCGGCAGCACGCTCGCCGAACCGCCCGCGCCGACCAGCGGCGCCATCAGGCCACCGACCATGAACGTCGTCACGCCCAGCACGGCCGACGCGCTGCCCGCCGCCTCCGGGTGCCGCGCCATCGCCAGCGACCCGGCGTTCGGCATGAGCAGGCCGACGCTCATCGTCAGCACGAACAGCGGTGGCAGGAACGTCGCCAGCCCGCCGCCGACGAGCCCGCCCACCAGCAACCCGATCCCACCGGTCGCCGCACCCGCCAGCCCGATCTTGAGCAGCGGACGCGGCATGATCCGGCCCGTCAGCCTGGTGTTGAGCAGCCCCGCCAGGACGATCGCCACCGAGTTCGCGCCGAACACCAGGCTGAACTGCTGCGGGCTCAACCCGTACACGCCCTGGAGCACGAACGACGCCCCTGCGACGTAGCCGAACAGGGAGCCCAGCGCCAGCGCCGACGCCAGCGCGTAGCCGACGAACTTGCGGTCGGCCAGCAGCCCGCCGAACACCTTGATCGTGAGCAGCAGGTTCGCCGGCCGCCGCTTGTTCCGCGGCAACGTCTCCGGCAGGCCCACGGCCAGGGCGATCAGCAGGGCCAACCCGATCAACGCGAGCGCGATGAACGTGCCGCGCCAACTGGTGAACCTCAGCAGCTGACCGCCCAGCACCGGGGCCGCCACCGGCCCCAGGCTGTTGACCAGCATCATCAACGACATGAACCGCGCCATCGCGAGACCCTCGAACCGGTCGCGCGCCACCGCCATCGCGACCACGAACCCGGCCGCCACGCCGAGCCCTTGCAGCAGCCGCAGGCCGGAGAGCGCGAGCGCGCTGGGCGCCACCGCGCAGAACAGCGAGGTCACGACGTAGCTGCCGATCCCGACCAGCAGCGGACGCCGCCTGCCCCACGAGTCCGACAGCGGGCCCACGAGCAGCTGCCCGACCGACAGACCGATGATGAACGTGGTCAGCGACAGCTGGATCTGCGACTCGGTCGAGCCGAACTCCGCCGCGATGCCCGGGAACGCGGGCAGGTAGGTGTCGATCGAGAGCGGGCCGAGCAGGCACAGGGTGCCCAGCAGCACCACCAGTCGGGACCTGTTGTCCATCGCCAACCCCCAGTGCTCGTCTGGCAAAAGCTTCGCAAGCCAAACGATCCGGGGAAAGCGATATGTCCGAGGTCACGCGCTGGGCGCAAGTGTTTCGCCCCGGACGGCTCAATATCCCTCTGCGCGCAGGAATTCCAGGGCGGCGGCGAGGTCGTCGGGGTACTCGCTGGTGAACGACACCCACTGGTTGTCGGCCGGGTGGTGGAAGCCGAGCGTGCGGGCGTGCAGCCACTGCCTGGTGACGCCGAGGCGCTTGGCCAGCACCGGGTCCGCGCCGTAGGTGATGTCGCCGACGCACGGGTGCCGCAACGCGGAGAAGTGCACCCGGATCTGGTGCGTGCGACCGGTTTCCAGGTGCACGTCGAGCAGCGACGCGGCGCGGAACGCCTCCACCACCTCGTAGTGCGTGATGCTCGGCTTGCCGTTCGCCATCACGGCGAACTTGTAGTCGTGCTTGGGGTGCCGGTCGATCGGCGCGTCGATGGTGCCCTTGATCGGGTCCGGGTGGCCCTGCACGAGCGCGTGGTAGAGCTTGTCGACCGTGCGCTCCTTGAACGCGTGTTTCAACGCCGAGTACGCGTGCTCGCTCTTGGCCACCACCATGACGCCGGTCGTGCCGACGTCCAGCCGGTGCACGACGCCCTGGCGCTCGGCGGCGCCCGAGGTGGCGATCCGGACGCCCGCCGCGGCCAGGCCGCCGACCACGGTCGGACCGGTCCAGCCGGGGCTGGGGTGCACGGCCACGCCGACCGGCTTGTCGACCACGATCACGTCGTCGTCCTCGTGCAGGACCACCAGGCCCTCCACGGGCACGGCCTGCACCTGCACCGGGCGTTCCGGCTCGGGGAGGGTGATCTCCAGCACGGAGCCCGCGACCAGGCGGTCCGACTTGCCGGCGGGCTGCCCGTCGAGCACGACGTCACCCGATTCGGTCAACGCCGCCACCACGGTCCGCGACAGGCCGAGAAGCTTGGCCAGACCGGCGTCGACCCTCATCCCGTCCAAGCCGTCCGGCACCGGAAGGGACCGGTAGTCGCCGCTCATGCGCACACCTCGCTGACGCTCGGCGTGGCAAGAGCGGGGCCGGCTGCGTTGAATGACTCGCTCGCAAGCTCGCTCATGCGCCCGCCTTCTTCTCGCTGGACTTCTTCTCCACGCGGGTGCCGTCGTAGTCGCGCTGGAGCAACGCCATCAGCACGATCACGCCGCCGCCCACGCAGATGGCGGAGTCCGCCAGGTTGAACACGGGGAAGAAGTTGCCCCACGGGTCGAGCACCGAGATGAAGTCGACCACGCCGCCGCGCAGCGGGCCGGGGCCGCGGAAGATCCGGTCGACCAGGTTGCCCATCGCGCCGCCCAGGACCAGGCCGAGGCCGATGGCCCAGCCGACCGACCGCAGCCGGCGCGCGATCCACAGGATGAACACGACCACGCCGGAGGCGATCAGGGCGAGGATCACCGTCCAGCCCTCGGCCAGGCCGAACGCGGCGCCGGTGTTGCGGATCAGCGGCAGGTAGAGCAGGCCGCCGAACAGCTCGATCGGCTCGCGCCCCTCCAGCTTGTCCACCGCGATGATCTTGCTGACCAGGTCGAGCGCCAACACCAGCGGCGCGATGACGGCCAGCAGCAGGACCCGTCGCTTCGGCAGCGGTGCGTCCGGCTGGTCCGGCGTGTCCGGCTCGGTGTTGGGATCGGTGCTCACCGGGCCATTGTCCAGCATCGGAGTCAGCGCAGGAACGGCGGGAGCGCGCGCTGGTCGTCCAGCGGCGCCCAACGACCCTCCCGGACCTCGTACTCCCACCGCGAGCCCTCGACCACGAGCGCGCGCAACGCGGCCACGAACCGGTCCACGTGCTCCTCGGTGGTGCCCAGCCCGATCGACGCGCGCAGCGCGCGTTCGCCGTGGGCGAGCCGGTGCACGGCCACGTGCGCGCAGAACGCGCCGTCACGCACGCCGATGCCATGTTCGGCGGACAGCGCGGCGGCCAGGTAACCGGCGTCCTGGCCACCGACGGTGAAGCTCACCACACCCACCCGGTCCTGGTCCGAGCCGAACAGCGTCAGCTCGTGCACGCCGGGCACGGTCTTCAGGCCCTCGCGCAGCCGCGCCAGCAGCACGCGCTCGTGCTCGGTGGTCTGCTCCCAGTGCCTGCCCAGCACGTCGCACGCCACGGCCAGCGCGTGCACGCCCACCACGTTCGGCGTGCCCGCCTCGTGCCGCTCGGGCACCGCCGACCAGGCCACGCCCAGCCGGTCGCCGTGGTCGGTGACGCGGGCCGTCGCACCACCGCCCACCAGGTACGGCTCGGCGGCCTGCAACCAGTCGGACCGGCCGACCAGCACGCCCGCGCCGAACGGGGCGTAGATCTTGTGCCCCGAGAGCACGGTGTAGTCGACGTCCAGCGCACGCACGTCCACCGGCCGGTGCGGCGCGAGCTGGGCGGCGTCCAGGGCGATCCGGGCGCCGTGCCGGCGGGCCACCCGGGCCAGCTCGGCCACCGGCCAGATCTCGCCGGTCACGTTGGACGCGCCGGTCACCACGACCAGCCGCGGGCCGACCGGCGCCGCGCGCAGCGCCCGGTCCAGCTCCAGCACGGCCTGCGCGGGCGAGGCCGGCGTGCGCAGGCGACGCACGTTCGGGCCGCGCCACGGCAGCAGCGCGGCGTGGTGCTCGGTGTCGAAGAGGATCACGGCGGTGTGCTTCGGCAGGCTCCTGGCCAGCAGGTTCAGCGCGTCGGTGGTGTTGCGGGCGAACACCACGGCGTCACTGTCGCGGGCGTTGAGGAACCGCCGGACCGACGAGCGGGCCTGCTCGTAGACCTTGGTGCTGACCTGCGAGGCGAAGCCCGCGCCCCGGTGCACGCTGGCGTACCAGGGCAGCACCTCGTCCACGGCGTCGCGGACCTGCTCCAGGCACGGCGCGCTGGCCGCGTGGTCGAGGTTGGCGTACTCGACGCGCTCACCGGTGACCAGCGGCACGCGCAGCGACGCGCCGACCACACGGGGCAGAGCCGCGACGGTGGTGGTGAGGGGAACTGCGATCGTCATGACGCCCTCCGGGGGTCCGGGGACACCCCACCGGAGAGGGAGCCCGCGCTTGCCGGGCGCCCTGCGCGCCAGGCCAGGTCCTCACCAGGGGCACCCCACCGCGGTAGGAGGGTTGCCGGCCAGCAAGCCTGGGCTTAGCGCTGGCACTCATGACCTTCGCCCCGAAGCTAACCCAGCCCGCGCGTCCCCGTCGAGGGGCGTTCACATCCTGGGAGCGCCACGGCGGGGCCGGCGTCGCGATCCTGGGGCGTCACGACGGGCCGGCGCGGGACGTCACGAGCCGTCCCGGGCACGTCACGGCAGACCGACGTCGCCCTTCCAGCGCGCGAACCGACCCGCCCGGTCCACGGCGCGGATGCGGCGCTCGGTCGCCGTGCGCATGGCCTCGGTGCACACCACCAGCAGCTGGTCGTGCTCCTGCAAGCGGGTCGTCGGCTGCGGCGTGAAGCCGTTCGCGTCCCGCACCACGAGGCTCACCGACGAGCCCGGCGGCAGCCGCAGCTCGGACAGGTACACGCCGTGCAGCTTGGAGCCGGGCTGGATGCGGACCTGGAGCAGCTCCGCGCCCAGGTCGTCCAGCGCCGACGAGTCGACCTGCACCTCGTGCGCCTCGCCGGACTTGACCAGCCCCAGCCACTTGGCCAGCCACGGCAGGCTCGTGCCCTGCACCACGGTCAGCACCACGACCAGCACGAACACCGCGTCCACCAGCTGCTGCGCCCCGCGCACGCCCTGGATCAGCGGGATCAGGGCGAACACGATCGGCACGGCCCCGCGCAGCCCGGACCACGAGATGAACACCTGCTCCCGCCACGGCACCCGGAACGGCAGCGCCGCGAACGCCACCGACAGCGGCCGGGCCAGCAGCACCAGCACCGCGCCCGCCACCAGCGCGGGCACCAGCGCGTCGAGCAGCCGTCCCGGCGACGCGTACAGGCCGAGCAGCACGAACAGGCCGATCTGCGCGATCCAGCCCAGCCCTTCGGCGAACGACAGGGTGTCCGCCCGGTGCGGCAGGCGGGCGTTGCCGAGCACGAGGGCGGCGATGTAGACGGCCAGGAAGCCGGACGCGTGCGCGAGGTCGCCGACGGTGTAGGCGAGCAGGCACACCGCGACCGTGGCCAGCGGGTACAGGCCGGTGGCGGGCAGCGCGGCCCGGCGCAGGCCGACGCCGCCGAGCCAGCCGAGCACGATCCCGATCACCCCGCCCGCGATCAGCTCGTAGCCCATCAGCAGCGGCGCGGTCCACGTGATCGGGTCCGGCGCGGCGAGCAGCACGACGGCGATGTAGACCGGCGCGTCGTTGATGCCGGACTCCAGTTCCAGCGAGCCGATGAGCCGCTTGCCGACGCCCACCCCGCGCAACACGCTGAACACGGCCGCCGCGTCGGTGGACGACAGCACGGCGCCCCACAGCAGCGCCGTGCGCCAGTCCATGTCCAGCAGGAAGTGCAGCGCGAACCCGGTGACCGCGATGCTCACGCCGACGGCGACCGTCGACAGCGCGATGCCGAGGCCGAGCGCGGGCTTCACCGCGCTCCACCGGGTGGTGAGACCACCCTCGGTGAGGATCAGCACGAGCGCCACCGTGCCGAGCGAGCGGGTCAGGTCGGCGTCCTCGAACTGGATGCCCACCACGGCTTCGCCGAGCAGCACCCCGATGCCGAGGTAGAGCAGGAGGGACGGCAGACCGAGCCGGATCGACACCCTGACCGCGATGACCGAGAGCAGCAGGACCGCGGCGGCTATGCCCAAGTAGCCCGTCACATCGCCCACTCGACCTCCACGCCGCCGCTGCGTCACCCGACGGGGTCATTCTCCCCGGTGATACCGAAATGGACGAATCCGGCACCGCACGCAGCGTCACCAGCCGAACGTCGCTAGCGGGAACCATGCGAAACCGTGCATGTTGACGACAGGGTCCGCCGCCCCCGGTCACCTCCACGTCCCCGCACCTCCCTGCTGGAGTCACCGTGAAGCTGCGAACGATCTCCATCGCGCTGGTCACCACCGGCGCGCTCCTCGGCTCGGGCACCGGCCCGGCCACCGCCGCGCCGCCCTCCGCCCTGGCCGGGCCGAACATCCCGGTCTCCGCCGTGCAGGCCGACCTGGCCCAGCTCCAGAGCATCGCCACCTCGAACGGCGGCAACCGGGCGCACGGCCGTCCGGGCTACCTGGCCTCGGTGAACTGGGTGAAGTCCAAGTTGGACGCCGCCGGGTTCACCACCAGGGTGCAGTCGTTCACCAGCAACGGCGCCACCGGCTACAACCTGATCGCCGACTGGCCGGGCGGCGACCTGAACAACGTGGTCATGCTCGGCGGCCACCTCGACAGCGTGTCGGCGGGCCCGGGCATCAACGACAACGGCACCGGCTCGGCCGGGCTGCTGGAGGTCGCGCTGGCCGTGCGGTCCACCGGCTTCCAGCCGACCAAGCACCTGCGCTTCGCCTGGTGGGGCGCGGAGGAGCTGGGCCTGGTCGGCTCGACGTACTACGTGAACTCGCTGTCCACAACGGACCGCTCCCGGATCGACGCCTACCTCAACTTCGACATGATCGGCTCGCCGAACCCGGGCTACTTCGTCTACAGCGCGTCCGGCCAGCCGTCGGGCTCCCTGCAGCTCCAGCAGACGCTCCAGGGCTACTTCGGCTCGATCGGCGTGCCGACCGAGCTGACCAGCGTGGGCGGGCGGTCCGACCACGCCGCGTTCGCGCGGGCGGGCATCCCGGTCGGCGGCACGTTCACCGGCGCCGAGGGCATCAAGACCTCCGCCCAGGCGCAGAAGTGGGGCGGTTCGGCCGGTGTCGCGTTCGACCGCTGCTACCACCGCTCGTGCGACACCTCGTCGAACGTGAACGCGACCGCGCTCGACCGCCACACCGACGCCATCGCGCACACCCTGTGGACGCTGGCGGCCTAGCCGTCCAGCAGCCGCGCCAGCAGCTCGGCGGCGCCGGCCGGGGCGGGGTCGACCCGCACGACCTTGTCCCGGCCGCGCTCGCCCGCGACCACCTCGACGTCCTGCCTGCGCACGCCGAACGCCTTGGCCAGCGCCTTGCGGACGGCCTCGTTCGCCTTGCCCTCCACGGCGGGCGCGGCGACCGCGACGACCAGCGCGCCGTCACCCCACCGGCCGCCGACGGCCTCGCGCTTCGCGCCCGGCTTGACCCTGATCGAGAACCGGAAGGCGTCAGCCACGGCACAGCACCAGGGTCAACGTCTCCTCCACCAACGCCCGCCGCGCCCGCACCAGGTGCGGGCCGGCCGCCAGCAGCTGGGCCTGCCCCAGGTAGACCGAGTAGGCGAGCACGGCCCGCCGGCGCGCGACGTCGGCGGCAAAGCCCAAACCGACGAACAGCTCCTCCAAGTAGCCGATGCGGCGCTCCGTGACGCGGCCGAGCACCGGCGCCACCGCCGGGTCGTCCTTGGCCGCGAGCATGGCCAGCTCGACCGCGCTGTGCTCGACGTCCTCCAGCACGGTGGCGAACAGCAGCCGCAGCCTCTCCGACGGCTCCGACACCGACTCGACGAGCTCGATCACGGCCTCGGTGTGCTCGCGCTCCCAGCGTTCCAGGGTGGCCTTGAGCAGGGCTTCCCGGTTGGGGAAGTGCCAGTAGGCGCTGCCCTTGGTCGCCCCGATGCGCGCCGCGAGCGGTTCCACCGCGACCGCCGCGACCCCGCCCTCGACCAGCGCCCGCAGGGCCACCTCGGTCCAGTCGTCGCGCGTCCGCCGTGCCATGTCCCCATACGCTATCGAATGGAAGCCCGGCCGCGGCCGTCGCAGCGGTGGCCCCCGACCGGATTTCCTCCACAACCTCCGGTCTCGTCCGTCTACCCGGTACGGGACCGGAGGGGGGAGGGTTCGTGACGCCGGAGGATCCCGACGACCACGCGGCCACCTTCAGCGACTTCTACCACCGGGAGCGCACCCGGCTGTTCCGCTTCGCGGCCGTGATGTCACCCCACCTGGACCACGAGTCGGCGGTCCAGGAGGCGTTCGTCGGCGCGTGGCGGAACTGGCCGGTGATCGCTCCCGGCGCCCGACGTGCTTGGCTGGTGAAGACGATCCGCAACCTGCTGGTGGACCAGGCCCGTCGGCGGGAGCGGCCGGGCGACCTCACCGACGAGGTCCTCGCCCGGCAGCGCGGCACGTACCGGATCCTGGTGCCAAAGCAGCGGGACGCCGAGGCGTGGCACGAGCTGGTCAGCACGCTGGCGGCGGTCGCGAACCTGCCGGACCACCTGCGCACCGCGCTGGTCCTGCGGTTCTGGGACTTCGACGACGACGAGATCGCCGACGTGCTGGGCTGTCGGCGCGCGTCCGTGCGGCGGTACGTGTCGCAGGCGCGGGCGCGGGTCAGCGAGCGGGTCGGCAACGAGGAGCGACGGGTGCGCGGCTCCCAGCGCGGGAAGGAGACGTCATGACCGACGAGCTGGATCCCCGACTCGACCACCTGCGCGCCGAACTGGCCGAAGCCATCCCGGAGGACCCCGGCACGGACGACCTCGGCGTGGCGGCGATCATGGCGCAGGCGTCCCGGTACGAGCGGCAGGCCGCCCTGGTGCAGGCCGCGCGGTCCGGTTCACGGGCGGCGCTGGACTCCCTGGTCGCCGAGCTGACGCCGTTGGTGTGGCACGTGGCCAGGGGCAACGGCCTGGACCAGCCCACCGCCGAGGACGTCGTGCAGACGGTGTGGCTGAGCCTGCTGCGGCACCTGGACCGGCTGGCCGACCCGAAGGCCGTCGCGGGCTGGCTGATCGTCGCCACCCGCCGGGAGGCGCAACGCGCCTGGCGCGACCTCAACGGCCGCCCGGCCCTGTCCACCGACTCAGCCCTCGACATGCCCGACGACCGGTGGCTGCCGGAGCCGGAAGCCCTGCGCGACGACCGCGACCGGCGGCTCTGGCACGCGTTCAACGCGATGTCCCGGCGCTGCCAGGAGCTGCTGCGCCTGACCGTCCTGGCGGGCCGGGCCGAGTACCGGGCCGTGGCCGAGGCCCTGTCCATGCCGCGCGGCTCGATCGGCCCCACCCGGGGCCGCTGCCTGAACCAGCTGAAGGCCCGGTTGGAACGGGACGACGTGCGCTGACACCCGATCCTCGCGCCGAGCGGGGTGGCAGGCCTCGACCTGCCACCCCGCTCACGTCGCTCGCGCGGCGCGGTGTCACTGGGTGCTGGGCACCACCCCGAGGGCCTCGTTGATGGCGTTGACGTCGACGCTGAAGACCATCAGCGAGCACGTCCGCCCGTCACCGGCCGGCAGGCCCTGGCAGTCGTCCTCGTAGAACGTGTCGATGCTCTCGATCATGCCGAGGATGACGGCCTTGTCGAGCCCGTCGCTGGTCCGGGGCCGATAGGTCGGGCCACCGCTGTCACCGTTGCCCGCCGAGCCGATGCGCGACTGCTTGAGCGTCTCGAAACCGGGCCCCACGACACCTTCGGGGTAGTCGTACCAGACCCCGGTCTCGTACACGAGGACGTCATTGCACACCTCGCCGGAAAGCGCGCCACCGTGGCACACGTATTCACCTTCGACCGCCTGGCTCCACGCGTGCACCTGCTTTCCGGTGCCCATCGACGAATCCCAGGCCCCGGTGTAGAGGACGGGGCTGTACCCGGGCCCCACCAGCAGCCGGGAGTCGGATTGGTAATCGTCGTCGACCGAAATCCCGTAAACCCGGTCGGAGACGCCCGCCATCCAGAATCCGTCCGGGCTGAAGCAGTGTTCCGCGGTAACGGCGCCCGTGCCGCCATCGGGCAGGTCGACGGCCCACCCGGCCGAGCAGATACTAGTCTGCGTCCGGTCGATCAGGAGGGCGCCGCCCCAGAAAGGGGCTGAATCGGCATAGCGCACGGCGCGCTCGCGCTTCCCCCTCTCGAACACCTCGATCGCCATCATGCTCTCGATGCGCGCCGACGCGACCGAGACCACCGCGGGGTCGACGCCCACCTTGAGGCCCGTGTAGTCGTCGTTGGGCGCCGCCGTGACGGCCGGCTCGTAGGTCTCGAGGATCCGCCGCGACTCCGCGTGCAGTTCCTCCAGCGTGTACGGCACGTCCTTGAACTCGACCGCGATGCCCGCGCCCTTCTCGGCGGCCACCAGCTCCCGCACCGCCGTGGGCACGTCACCGTGCCAGAAGAACGTGACCGCGAGCCGGTCGACGTCGATCTTCGCGTCCACGTAACCCGTGCGGTCCGGTGCGTTCGCGACCTGCTCCACCAGCCTGAGCAGCGGCTGCTGGCGGGTTGTCTTCGAATCGGGCGTCGCACCGCCACGGGGTGGCGCGACGTTCTTGTCCTGTGTCACCGAGGGAACACCTCCCAACGCCGACCTGACCTTGTCCGGCAAGGACTCCGACGTGTCCGCCGCCGACGGCAGCGCGGCCACCGCCGCCGCGACGACAATCCCCGCGGCCACTACCGCGACACGTCTGACACGCGAAGTTCCACCAGTTGTGAACACCATTCCCCCACACGCTGACCGTACTGTCCGGAAGGAATCTTCCGATCAGCAGGATCATGGACGCGCGAGGGGACCGACAACCCCCTTTCCCGGTGCCGCGGCCACCACGGGCGCCAGTGTAGTGCGAAAGGCGCACCGCCCGCACCGGGAAGGAGCAGCCACCCGACTCCGAATGACCGAGGAATCGGCCGGAAAGCGGGGAAGGGCCCGGAAAAGCGTTTCCCGCCGGCGGGATGGGAATTCCCGCCGGCGGGAAATGGAGCAAAGCCGGCCCGTTCGACCCGGGACGGGTCAGGCGCGGACGACCGCGACCCGGACCTTCTGGCCCTCGCCGACCACGCCGTCCGAGCCCTCGGCGACCTCGCCGTGCTCGACCGACTCGGCGAGCGTCTCCTCCTTCACGAACGCCTCGAACCGGCGCACCGCGTCCGCCACCGCCGCCGGCAGCTGCACCGTCAGCGCGATCCGGTCCGACACGTCCAGCCCGGCGTCCTTGCGCGCCTGCTGCACCACGCGCACCAGGTCGCGGGCCACGCCCTCGGCCGCCAGGTCCTCCGTCACCGCGGTGTCCAGCACGACCAGCCCGCCGCTGTTCGGCAGCGCCGCCGTCGCGCCCTGGTCGGTGGCGACCAGCCGCTGCTCGTACTCCTCCGGGAACAGCTCGATCCCGGCGGCCACGACGCGACCGTCCACCTCCTGCCAGTCACCCGCCTTGACGGCCTTGATGACCTTCTGCACGTCCGGCCCGAGGCGGGGACCGGCGGCACGCGCGTTGACCGCCAGCTGGAAGTGGCCGTGCGCGTCCACGTCCGTGGTGAGCTCGACCTCCTTGACGTTCACCTCGTCCCGCAGGATCCCGGTGAACGCCTCCAGCTGCGCCACCTCGCCCGAGGCGATCACGAGCTTCGCCAACGGCAACCGCACCCGCAGCTTGTTCGACTTCCGCAGCGACAACGCCGTGGACGCCACCTGCCGCACCTGGTCCATCGCGGCCACCAGGGCGTCGTCCGCGGGCAGGTCCGCCGCCGACGGGTAGTCGGCCAGGTGCACCGACCGGCCGCCGGTCAACCCGCGCCACACCGACTCCGCGGTCAGCGGCAGCAGCGGCGCCGCCACGCGGCACACGACCTCCAGCACGGTGTGCAGCGTGTCGATCGCGTCCTGGTCGCCGGACCAGAACCGGTCGCGCGAACGCCGCACGTACCAGTTGGTCAGCACCTCCAGGAACTCCCGGATCGAGGCGCACGCGCCCGAGATGTCGTACACGTCCAGCTGCGCCGTCACCCCGGCCACCAGGTCGTGCGTCTTCGCCAGCACGTACCGGTCCAGCACGTGCTCCGACGACGTCCGCCACTGCCCCTCGACCCCGTCCGCGTTGGCGTACAGGGCCAGGAAGTACCAGGAGTTCCACAGCGGCAGCACGGCCTGCCGCACCGCGTCGCGGATGCCGCGCTCGGTCACCACCAGGTCGCCGCCGCGCAGGATCGGCGACGCCATCAGGAACCAGCGCATGGCGTCCGAGCCGTCGCGGTGGAACACCTCGTTGACGTCCGGGTAGTTCTGGCGCGACTTGGACATCTTCTGCCCGTCGTCGCCCAGCACGATCCCGTGCGCCACGCAGTTGCGGAACGCGGGCCGGTCGAACAGCGCCGTGGCCAGCACGTGCATGGTGTAGAACCAGCCGCGCGTCTGGCCGTTGTACTCGACGATGAAGTCGCCCGGGTAGTGGTCCTCGAACCACTGCGCGTTCTCGAACGGGTAGTGGACCTGGGCGAACGACATCGAGCCGGACTCGAACCAGCAGTCCAGCACCTCCGGCACCCGCCGCATCACGGACTTCCCGGACGGGTCGTCCGGGTTCGGCCGGGTCAGGTCGTCGATCGTGGGCCGGTGCAGGTCGGTCGGGCGCACGCCGAAGTCGCGCTCCAGCTCGTCCAGCGAGCCGTAGACGTCCACCCGCGGGTACGCCGGGTCGTCCGACACCCACACCGGGATCGGCGAGCCCCAGAACCGGTTGCGGGAGATGTTCCAGTCGCGGGCGTTCTCCAGCCACTTGCCGAACTGGCCGTCCTTGATGTGCTCGGGCACCCAGTTGATCTGCTGGTTCAACTCGACCATGCGGTCCTTGAACCGCGAGACCGCGACGAACCACGACGACACGGCGCGCTGGATCAGCGCGTTGTCGCACCGCCAGCAGTGCGGGTACGGGTGGTCGTAGGTCTCGTGCCGCAGCAGCAGGCCCGCTTCCTTCAGGTCGCGGATGATCGGCTTGTTGGCCTCGAAGACCTGCAGCCCCTCGTACGGCGGCACCTCGGCGGTGAACCGGCCGTGCGCGTCGACCGGCACGACGACCTCGATGCCCGCCGCGTCGGTGACGGCCTTGTCCTCCTCACCGAACGCGGGCGCGATGTGCACCATGCCCGTGCCGTCCTCGGTGGTGACGTAGTCGGCGGCCAGCACCTGGTGCGCGTTCTCCCGGCCGACGAAGAAGTCGAACGGCGGCGCGTACTTGCGCCCCACCAGGTCGGCGCCCTTGTACCGGGCCACGACCGGCGGCTCCTCGCCCAGCTCGCGGGCGTACGCGGGCACGCGGGCCTCGGCGAGCAGGTAGCGCTCGCCGTTCGCCTCGACGGTCACGTAGTCGACGTCCGGGTGCACGGCGGCGGCCAGGTTCGACGGCAGCGTCCACGGCGTGGTCGTCCAGACCAGGGCCAGCTCGCCGGTCTCCAGGCGCAGGCCGACGGTCACCGCCGGGTCCTGCCGGTCCCGGTAGGTGTCGTCCATCTTGGTCTCGGTGTTGGACAGCGGCGTCTCGCAGCGCCAGCAGTACCAGAGCACCCGGAAGCCCTCGTAGACCAGGCCCTTGTCCCACAGGGTCTTGAAGGCCCACATGACGCTTTCCATGTAGTCCAGGTCGAGGGTCTTGTAGTCGTTGTCGAAGTCCACCCAGCGGGCCTGCCGGGTCACGTAGTCGCGCCACTGGCCGGTGTAGCGGAGCACCGAGGTGCGGCAGGCCTCGTTGAACTTCTCGATCCCGAACGCCTCGATCTCGCTCTTGGACGAGAACCCGAGCTGCTTCTCCGCCTCCACCTCGGCGGGCAGGCCGTGGGTGTCCCAGCCGAAGCGGCGCTCGACGTGCTTGCCGCGCATGGTCTGGTAGCGCGGGACGACGTCCTTGACGTAGCCGGTGAGCAGGTGGCCGTAGTGCGGCAGGCCGTTGGCGAACGGCGGGCCGTCGTAGAAGACGAACTCGTTCGCCCCGTTCTCCCCGGCCGGGCGGGCGTCGATCGAGGCCTGGAACGTCCGGTCGGACTTCCAGAAGTCGAGGACACCCTCCTCGAGGGCGGGGAAGGACGGCTGGGAGGGAACGGAACCCTCGCCTGCCTTCGGGTAGGCCATCGTGCTGCTCCTCGCGTGCGTCCAACCGGCTCACGGGGACGACACGCCGGTCAGGCGCACCGCGGTACCACCCCGCTTGCCAGGGCGCGAAGGCACTGGCCTCTCTTCGACGGCTGTGACGGGCCGCTCCCGTCCGGTTCTACTGGGGCTCGCGCCCGTTCTTCCGGAGGCTCCCCGGTGATGGCCGGATCAACGCCGTGCTGCCACCCAGGGTAGCCGAACCGCGCAAACCACTTTGAGCCGTTCCCCTCGGAAGGGCCTCCCGACCCGTTGCCGAGCAGGGGCGTCCTCCGCGCACGCGATCCCGTGCAGCGGGACTCAGTCGGCTTCCGACCGGTCCGCGGTCCGCTTGCGGGCGGCGAGGCCGGCGTCCGGGCGGCACACCGCGCACGGCGTGAAGCCCAGTTGGCGCGCCTCGTCGACCGGCAGGCCCAGCGACGCCCGTGAGGCGAGCCAGGAGCAGTCGGCGAGGTGGTAGCGAGGACGCTCGTCCAGCACCCGCACCTCGTCCGTGAGCTCGCTCACGATCAAGGCGTCGGCCGCGTCCGTGTCCTCCTCGCCAGGTTCGAGATGTGCCTGATCGGGTGGACTTTCCGGGGTTTCGCCCTCGGTGCCCCGCGGCACCTCGTGTTGATCGCCGGCGCTAACCTGGTGATCAACAACTGCGGCGCCGGCAGCCTGGGGGCCCGACCGGCGGCGAAGCCACCAGTCGAGCACCAGGACCACGGCAGCGGCCCCGCTCGCACCCACGGACAACCAGGCCCAGTGCGTCTGGGCGCTGGTGAGCGCGGGCACGAGCAACCCCAGGGCTGCCAGCACCAACAGCAGGACTGTGTAGAGCACGTCGAGCAGACTAGATCAGCAACGCCGATCAGCCGGCTTCGGCGCGCGCCCCGAACGAGTACCCACCCTGCTGACGGCCGTCGGACGGCGCGGCGGGGCCGCGGTCCTGCAGGTCGCGCAGCGACGACTCGAGCATCGTCTTGAGCCTCGTGCGGTACTCGCGCTCGAAGGTCTGCAGCTTGTCGATCTGCTTCTCGAGCGTGTTCTTCTCCTGGGTGATGTTGCCCATCACCTCGGCGTGCTTGCGCTGCGCGTCGCGGTCGAGCGCGCTGGCCTTCTCACGGGCCTGCCGCTCCAACGTCTCGGCGCGGGTCCGCGCGTCGTTCAGCATGGTCTCGGCACGCGTGCGCGCCTCGTTGACCATCGTGTCGGCCTTGGACCGCGCCTCGGACAACAACTGCTCCGACTTGGTCCTGGCCTCCGACAGCATCCCGTCGGCCTCGGCCTTGGCCTCGCCGGTGAGCCGGTCGGCCATCTCCTGGGCCAGGCCGAGCACCTTGGCGGCCTGGACGTGGTGGTCACCACCACCGCCGGGCGATGTCTGCTCCAGCGCCGAAGGGGGCGGCACCGGAGCGAGCCTGCGGGGCTCGTCCACGACGCGGCTCGGGCCGACGCCCGCGGCAACCTTCGCCCGGGCGTCTTCGAGGTCGGCACGCGCGGTCTCGACCTGCTGGTCGAGCTGCTCGACCTGCTGGCGCAGGTCGTTGTTCTCCTCGATCAGGCGGGCCAGTTCGCCCTCAACCAGGTCGAGGAACGCGTCCACCTCGTCCTCGTTGTAGCCCCGCTTGCCAATCGGCGGCTTGCTGAACGCGACGTTGTGCACGTCCGCGGGGGTCAACGGCATCAGATCACCTCACGCACTCCTGGGCTGTGGACATCCCTGGTCCCCTCACCTGGGATCGGCTACTCGCATCAGAATGATAACGACCAGCAACAGCACAATAATGGACAAGTCCAGACCGATGCCGCCGATCCGCACCGTCGGGATGATCCGACGCAGCAAGCGGACCGGAGGATCGGTCACGGTGTAGACGGTCTCAAGCGCCACCGCGACCCCGCCCGCAGGCCGCCATCCCCTGGCGAAACTACGGACGAGCTCCACGACGACACGCGCCGTGAGCAGCAGCCAGAACGAGAACAACACGTAGTAGACCACGAGCCAGAGGGCATCCACATGCTCAACTGTGCCACCACTCAGCCCTGGTTGAGGAACCCGCCCTCCGCGAGTCGCCTGCGGTCCTCCGCTGTGACGTCGATGTTCGGGGGTGAGAGAAGGAACACCTTGTTGGTGACCTTGTCGATCGAGCCGCGCAGCGCGAACGCCAGACCGGCCGCGAAGTCGACCAGCCGCTTGGCGTCCGCGTCGTTCATGTCGGTGAGGTTCATGATCACCGGCGTGCCGTCGCGGTAGTGCTCCCCGATCGTCCGCGCCTCGTTGTAGCTGCGCGGATGCAGCGTGGTGATGCGGGCGAGCGGGTTGCCGGCGGGCTCCGGGGCGGGCCGCAGCCTGCCCACGGGCTCGCGCTGCGGCTCCACGGCCAGTGCGCCGTGCGTGTCCGGGCTCCACGGCCGACGCGGGCGGGCGCCGCGCTCCGGCTCGAAGTCGTCCCCGTCGTCCAGCTCGGCGCGGTAGCCGTTGAACGAGCGGCGACGGGCGGTGCGCTGCTCCGGGTAGGTCTCGTACTCTTCCGGGTCGGCGTAGTCGGACCGGTAGTCCGCGTAGCGCCGGTCGTCGTCGTAGGCGGCCGGGTCGTCGGCGTACTCGGCGGGAACCATCCCGAAGTAGGCCTTCAGCTTGTGAAACCCGCTCATGGCTCGAGCCCTTCCTCCGCCGAGATCCCTACCCGAAGGACGTCGCGGCCGTCCCAGAGGTTCCAGACAGTTACGGCGAGGCTAGTCTCCGGCTGCCCAGCAACGCTGTTCCGACACGCACGCACGTGGAACCGTGCGCTATCGCATCCTCCAGGTCACCGCTCATCCCCGCCGAGATCACGGTGGCATCGGGATGATCGACCCGCAAGCGGGTTACCGCTTCGTATAGAGCGGCAAACGCCTGCTGTGGAGACATCCCGAGGGGTGCGACGGTCATCACACCTCGAAAAATAAGTTCACCTGAACGTGCTACGTGATCGGCCAGTCGCGGAAGGTCACCGATCGGGTGACCGCCGCGGGTCTCGTCACCGTCGATGCTGACCTGGACCAGCACCTCGGTCGGCTCGGTCGCGGCCTTGGCGATGGCGTCGGCGAGCCGGACCGAGTCGACGGTGTCGATCCGGTCGGCCCAGCGGAGGACGGACTTGGCCTTGTTCCGCTGGAGCGAGCCGACCATGTGCCACTTCGCCGCGGCGTCCGGGCGCAGTTCGGCGAACTCGGCGGTCTTGCGGCTCGCCTCCTGGTCGCGGTTCTCGGCGAAGGCGGTGAGGCCGAGGTCGCTCAGGATGGCCACGTCCTGCGCCGGGAAGGTCTTCGTGACGGCCAGCAAGTCGACCTCATCGGGTGATCTTCCGACGGCCGCGCACGCCTTGGCGATGCGTTCCCTGACCTCCGCGAGTGACAGGGCCAGCTCCTCGCGCCGGTTCACGGCTCCATCCAGACGACGCCCGCCAGCCGTCCCGTCCCCGGGTCGCGGCGGTGGCTGAACAGGGACTTCTCCTCGACCGTGCAGCGCGGGTCGACCCCGATCCGGCCCACGCCCGCGTCGGCGAGCTGCTGCCAGAGGCCCGCGCGCAGGTCCAGGGCGGGCTTGCCGGCGCGGGTCTTGGACGCGCTGCCGGGCAGGTGCTTCTCGACGTCGTCGCGCATCGCGGCGGGCACCTCGTAGCACTGGCCGCAGACCGCCGGGCCGAGCAGGACCTCGACGCGGTCCACCCGCGCGCCCAGCTCGACCATGCGGTCCAGGGTCGCCGGGACGACGCCGACCCGTGCGCCGACGCGTCCGGCGTGGACGGCGGCGATCACGCCCGCCTCGGGGTCGCCGAGCAGCACCGGCACGCAGTCGGCGGTCAGCACGACCAGGCCGAGCCGCTCCTGGCTCGTGACGACGGCGTCGGTGGCCTCCAGCGGCTCGCTCACCGGCCCGTCCACGACGCCGACCGTGCGGCCGTGCACCTGCTCCATCCAGACCAGCCGGTCCGGTTCGAGCCCGATCCCCTCGGCGAGCCGCTGCCGGTTGGCCTCGACGGCCGCCGGGTCGTCACCGACGTGGTCGCCGAGGTTGAAGGAGTCGTAGGGGGGTTTCGACACGCCGCCTTCGCGGGTGGTCAGGACACGACGGATGCGCACCACCCAAGCTTCCCAGACCCCGCGTGCCGAACTCCCGGGTCCCGCGAGTCGAGCCTCCGGGACCTCGGAATTCGCCGTTCAGGTCGGGCGTGTCGAACGCGCAAAACCCCCGGGTCCGACGCTCTCGACGGCCGATCGGCCGTCCTGAGCGTTGAACTCGGGGGTCCTGAGTGTTCGACTCGCGAGGTCAGCGACGCATGAACGGCGGCACGTCGACCTCGTCGTCGGGGTCGTCCGTCACCGGCACGGCCCGGTTCGGCAACGACCCGCTGGTGCTCCCCGGCACGCCCGGCGACAGCGACCTCGGCATGGTCGGCTGCGGCGCGGCGTACGGGGACTGGCCGTTGCCCTGGCCGGACTGCGGCTGCTGCGGCACGGTCGGCCGCGGCGGCACCGGCTGCTCCACCTGCTGCACGGGCTGCGGCTGCGGCTGGTGCTGGTGCACGGGCGGCGGTTGCTGGACCTGCGGCACCGGCTGCGGCTGCGGGTTGTGGTTCACCTGACCCGCGGCGGCCGAGGCCACGGGCGTGCCACGCGGCGGGCTGGACAGAGCCTGCGGCTCCAGCTTCTTGTGCGTCGGCCCGCCACTGTCAAAACCCGCCGCGATCACCGTCACCCGGACCTCGTCACCGAGCGAGTCGTCGATGACCGTGCCGAAGATGATGTTCGCGTCGGGGTGCGCGGCTTCCTGCACCAGCGAAGCCGACTCGTTGATCTCGAACAGCCCGAGGTCGCTGCCACCGGCGATCGAGAGCAGCACGCCGTGCGCGCCCTCCATCGAGGCTTCCAGCAACGGCGAGTTGATCGCCTTCTGGGCGGCTTGGACCGCTCGGCCCTCGCCTCGGGCCGAGCCGATGCCCATCAACGCGCTGCCCGCGCCGGACATGACCGACTTGACGTCGGCGAAGTCCAGGTTGATCAGACCGGGCGTGGTGATCAGGTCGGTGATGCCCTGGACACCGGACAGCAGCACCTCGTCCGCGGAGCGGAACGCGTCCATCAGCGAGACGCCGATGTCGCCGAGCTGCAGCAGCCGGTCGTTCGGGATCACGATGAGGGTGTCGCACTCGTTGCGCAGGGCCTGGATGCCTTCCTCGGCCTGCTTGGCGCGGCGCTTGCCCTCGAACGAGAACGGTCGCGTGACCACACCGATGGTCAGCGCGCCGAGCTTGCGGGCGATCGAGGCGACCACGGGCGCGCCACCGGTGCCCGTGCCACCGCCCTCGCCGGCGGTCACGAACACCATGTCCGCGCCCTTGAGGACTTCCTCGATCTCCTCGCGGTGGTCTTCGGCGGCCTTGTGGCCGACTTCGGGGTTGGCGCCTGCACCGAGGCCGCGGGTGAGTTCGCGGCCGATGTCGAGCTTCACGTCGGCATCCGACATGAGCAGCGCCTGGGCGTCGGTGTTCACCGCGATGAACTCGACGCCCTTGAGCCCGACCTCGATCATGCGGTTGACGGCGTTGACACCGCCACCGCCGATGCCGACGACCTTTATCACCGCGAGGTAGTTGTGCGGGGGCGTCATCGGTCCGCCTTCCTGATCGTGTCCGTGCTCATGTGCTGGAGTGGATGACCACCGGTGTCACAGCCCGGACGGATCTCCACCCGGATTGAAACTCTCAACCAGAGGTTCAGAGTTATGTCAACCCCGTATGTTCCTGCTGGACGTTATGCATCGCGAATGCCTCGGTCCAGCAGCCACGCCGTGTTGTGTCCTGACCGGGTGAGCGGTCTCTACTCGCCGGTCACCCCGTCGAGCAGTTCCCGCACCACGTCCAGGTGCCCCGCGTGCCGACCCGTTTCCTCGATCATGTGGATCAGCACCCAGCGCACCGAAAGCCGCTTGTCGCCGCGGAACGCCACCTCGTGGTCGAGGTCGAGGCCCGCGACGAGTTCCCGACTCGCCGTGCACTGCTCAGCGTAGTCGGCGATCAATCCCGAGATCGTCTCGCCCGGCTCGATGCGCCAATCGGCGTCCGGGTCCTCGCGGGTGTAGGGGGCGCGCGAAGGCCGGCCGGCCAGCGCCACCTCGAACCAGTAGTGCTCGACCCACCGCAGGTGCTTGACGATGCCCGCGGCCGTGTTGAGCTGCGACGGGAGCACCGATCGCGCGGCGTCGTCGTCGGACAGCCCGGCGCACTTGAACTCGATCGTCCCGCGCAGGAAGTCGAGGAAACCCGACAGCAGGGCGCGTTCGTCGCCGGTGTACGGGAGTTCGATCCGGTTGTCCACCGGCGTCTGCGTCATACCGGAAGTATCACCGCGCGACCACGCCCGGACGATCGACTTTCCCGGATACCTCGTGTGGCGGGTTTCACCACGTGACCGGGTTTACCGGCCCCGTTCCCGGGACCGGGTTCACGACACCGTGGGCAGTTCGGGGCTGGACACGTCGAACACGGTGCCCTTGCGGGTCATCAGCACGTCGAGCACGGCGGCCTTGCGCACGGTGTCGGCGGACGAGCCCCAGCGGGCCTCACGGCTGCCGCTCAGCATCAGCCGGATGTCCGAAGGCGAGTCCGCGGTGACGCTGAGCACGTCCTCCCGCAACGCCCCGGGCACCTGCGTGAGCACGGACACCGCCGCGGCGACCGCGTCCGCGGACACCTTCAGCTCCGGCAGGCCGGCCGGCGGCTGCACGACGGTCGCGTAGTCCTTGCCGGTCACGTCGACCAGGTGCGCGCCGTCGGGCGCGATGACCACCGCGACCGGTTCCCGCTCGTCCACGGTGAGCCGCACGGTGCCGGGCACGACCCGCTCGACCTCGACACCGGCCACGCGCGGCAGTTCCCGGACCCGGGCGGCGACCGCGTCGACGTCCAGCCGCACCAGGGGCGTGCCCGGCTCGATCGCGGCGGCCGTGCGGACCTCGTCGCCGGTCAGGTTGGCCACGCCGCGCACCTCGACCTCGCGGACGCCGAGCGCGGGCGTGAACCAGACCGTGCAGACGACGACGGTCACCACGAGCATCGCGAGGATCGCGCCGACGCGGCGGCGGACCACCTTGCGCCGGTACAGCTCGGCCCGCGTCGGACGTCGGGTGGGACGACGGCGCGCCGGCGGCCGGGAACCCGGGCCGGAGGAAGCGCCCGGACGACGACGCGCCGCCTGTGTGCTCATGTCACGCCTCGCCCGCGCCCGACGACGGGACCGGGGCGCCGGGCGCCGCGCTCGCGAGCCCGCTCATGCCCGGTCCAGCTCGCCGACGATCTCCGGCCCGAGCATGGTCACGTCGCCCGCGCCCATGGTCACCACCAGGTCGCCCTCGCCGACCATGCTCGCGACCAGCGCGGGCACCCGGTCGAACGACGGCTCGTAGACCACCTTGCCGACGTCGAGCGGCACCAGGCCCGAGACCAGCGCGCCGGTGACGCCGGGCTCCGGCTCCTCCCGCGCGCCGTAGACGTCGAGCACGACGACGCCGTCGGCGGCGCCGAGCGCGGCGGCGAACTCCTCGGCGAACAGCCGCGTCCGCGAGTACAGGTGCGGCTGGAACACCACGACCAGCTTGCCGTCGCCCGCGACCGGCCGGGCGGCGGCGATCTGGGCGGCGACCTCGGTGGGGTGGTGGGCGTAGTCGTCGTAGACCCGCACCCCCCTGGCCTGGCCCTTGAACTCGAACCGCCGCCGGACGCCGCCGAACGCGGCCAGCCCGATCAGCACGCCCTGGCGGTCCGCGCCCAGCTCCAGCGCGGCGATCAGGGCGGCGATGGCGTTGCCCGCCATGTGCTCGCCCGGCACGGCCACGCGCACGTCCACGACCTCGCCGTCCAGCTCGACCCTGGCGACGCCGCCGGAGTCGGCGGGCCGGTAGTCGAGCATGCGGACCGAGCCGTCGCCGGTGGCCGTGCGGCCGTAGGTGCGGACCCGGATGCCGAGCTTGGCGGCCCGTTCGGCCAGCGCCGCCGAGCCCGGGTCGTCCGCGCACGCGATCAGCACGCCGTCGGGCGTGATGCGCTCCAGGAACGAGTCGAACACCGCCACGTACGCCTCGACGGTGCCGTGGTGGTCGAGGTGGTCGGCCTCGACGTTGGTCACGACCGCGACCGACGGCGAGAAGTAGAGGAACGAGCCGTCGCTCTCGTCGGCCTCGGCGACGAACACGCCGCCGGCGCCCTGGTGCGCGTTCGCGCCGGACTCGTTGAGGTCGCCGCCGATCGCGAACGACGGGTCCATCCGGCAGTGCTGCAGCGCGACCGTGAGCATGGACGTGGTCGACGTCTTGCCGTGCGTGCCGGCGACGCACGCCACCCGGTGGTCGAGCATCAACGCGGCCAGCGCCTCGGCCCGCCGCAGCACGACCGTGCCGCGGGCGCGGGCTTCCACCAGCTCCGGGTTGTCCTCGCGGATCGCGGTGGACACCACGACCGCCGTGGGGCCGTCGGGCAGCTGGTCGAGGTTCGCGCCGGCGTGGCCGACCGCGATCGCCGCGCCCTGCGCGCGCAGCGCGAGCACGGTGCGCGAGTCCTTGGCGTCCGAGCCGGACACCTGGGCCCCGCGGGCGAGGAGGATCCGGGCGATGCCGCTCATGCCCGCCCCGCCGATGCCGACGAGGTGCACGCGGTCCAGGACGTCGCTCACTTCTTGACCACCTCGAGCACCATGCGGGCCAGCACCTCGTCCGCCTCGCGGTGACCGGTGCTCAGCGTGGCCGCGGTCATCGCGGCCAGCCGGTTGCGGTCGGACACCAGGGGGACCACGTTCGCCGTGATCCAGTCCGGCGTCAGCTGCTCGTCGGGCACCAGCAGGCCGCCGCCGGCGGCCACGACCGCGCTCGCGTTGAGCGACTGCTCGCCGTTGCCGATCGGCAGGGGCACGAACACCGCGGGCAGGCCCACGGCGGACACCTCGGCCACCGTCATCGCACCGGACCGGCACAGCACCGCGTCCGCCGCCGCGTAGGCGAGGTCCATCCGGTCCAGGTACGGCACCGGCACGTACGGCGGCGCGCCCGGCACCGACTGCACCGCGACGGTGTTCTTGGGGCCGTGCGCGTGCAGCACCCCGATACCGGCCTGGGCGAACGCCGACGCGGCGCCGGACACCGCGTTGTTGATCGACCGGGCGCCCTGCGAGCCGCCGAACACCAGCAGCGTGGGCGCGGTCGGGTGCAGGCCGAAGTGGGCGCGGGCCTGCTGCCGCAGCTCGGCGCGCTTGAGCGAGGTGATCGAGTAGCGCAGGGGGATGCCGATGATCTCGGCGTCGGTCAGGCCCGAGTCGGGCACGGCGGCGGCGACCCGTTCGGCGAACTTCGCACCGACCTTGTTGGCCAGGCCCGCCTTGGCGTTGGCCTCGTGCACCACGATCGGCACCCGGCCGCGCGCGGCGAGGTAGGCGGGCAGGGCGACGTAGCCGCCGAAGCCCACCACGACGTCGGCGCGGACCCGTTCGAGCACCTCACGGGTGTGCTTCACGGCGCCGCGCACCCGCAGGGGCAGCTTGAGCAGGTCGGGCGTCGGCTTGCGCGGCATCGGCACCGGCGGGATCAGCTCCAGCGGGTAGCCGCGGGCCGGCACGAGTCTGTTCTCCAGACCGCGCTCTGTGCCGAGCGCGACGACCCGCGCGTCGGGCCGAAGCCGCATGACCGCGTCGGCCAGGGCCAGGGCTGGCTCGATGTGCCCGGCGGTGCCGCCTCCGGCGACCACCACGCACGGTCCGGCCTGCTGGGGAACCCCGGTCACGCATTTCCTCCTCGCGTCGGTGTACCGCTGTGTCCGGTACCGCTAACGCCCGTCACGCCGCCTGGACCGCGCGTCCCGGTCCTGGCCGGCCTTTCGGGATTCGCGACGACGGTACTCCGACGGCGGAGCGTGACGACCGGCCATCCTCCGCTCGTCGACGGGAGGCGGCGCGGCCTTGCGGCCGCGGGGAGGCGGTGACGGCCGCACCGGGCGCCGCTTCGGCGGCGGCTTGTAGACCACGGGCGCGGGCAGCTTCAGCACCCCGCCGACCCGGCCGGGGCCCAACGACCGCAACGCCGAGACCGCGTCCGGCTCGTGACGTGCGCAGTTGGCGAGGATGCCGAACACGAACATCGTCGTGACGACCGACGTGCCGCCGGAGGAGATCATCGGCAGCGTGATGCCGGTGACCGGTAGCAGCTGCACGACGTAGCCGATGTTGATCGCGGCCTGCGCGACCAGCCACACCGTCAGCGTCGCGGACACCATGCGGATCCACGGGTCGGTGTTGCGCGCCGCGATCCGCAGGCCTACCACCGCGAGCAGGACGAACAGGCCGAGCACCAGCACGCAGCCGATGAAGCCCAGCTCCTCGCCGATCACGGCGAAGATGAAGTCGCTGTGCACGTTCGGCAGGTAGCGCCACTTCGAGCTGCCGTTGGTGAGGCCCTTGCCGAAGAACCCGCCCTCGGCCAGGGCGTAGAGCGCCTGCAACGCCTGGAGCCCGTCGCCCTGCGGGTCGGCGGCGGGGTTCAGGAAGGTCTGCACGCGCTTGAACCGGTAGTCCGAGCCGAGCGCGAGCACCAACGCGCCCGTCACCGCGCCGATCGCGATGATCCCGAAGATCCGCATGGGCGCGCCCACGAACCAGAGCAGGCTCATCAGCACGACACCCAGCGTGATCGTGCCGCCGAGGTCGGGTTGCAGCATCACCAGCGCGAACACCAGCATCGCCACGGGGACGACCGGGACCAGCAGGTGCCGGTACTGGTCGAGGAGGGCGCGCTTGGTCACCAGGACGTGCGCGCCCCAGAGCGCGAGGGCGAGCTTCGCGGGTTCGATGGGTTGGAACGAGACGGGTCCGATGGTGAACCACGACTGCGCGCCGCCCAGGACCGAGCCGAGCGGGGTCAGCACGAGGACGAGCAGGATGACGCAGACGAGCATCGCCATCGTGCTGCCGTGCCGGATCGTGCGCAGCGGGATGCGCAGGACGATCAGGAAGACGATCGCGCCGACGCCCACGTACAGCAGTTGCTTCTTGAAGACGCTGTAGGCCGACGCGCCCTCCGCGACCTCGCCCGGCGCGGACGCGGACAGCACCATGATCAGCCCGAGCACGGTGAGCATGCCGAAGATCGCGAGCAGCAGGTGGAAGTCCGCCAGCGGACGGCCGAGCCAAGCGGTCAACGACGTCCGCACCGCGACCACGCGCTTGCGCTGCGCTCTGGGCGGTCGCTCCCCCACCGGCTTCCGGTCCACCGCAGTCATGCGCCCATCGTCTCCCGCGCGGCCCGGCGAACGCCGCCAATCGGCCGCGTGTCGCGCGACGCGACCGCGATCACTGCCCGGTGGCCCGGATGGCACTCCCGCGAGTTTCAAAGTACTTTGCAACTATGGGCATCTCGGCGTCCGAGATCAACTTCAGCGACCTGTCGAACAAGCCGGCCGACTCGGTCCGCAAGCTCCAGGAGTCGCCGAGCCGGACGCTGCTCGTGCACCGGCGCGGCGACGAGGAAGACCTGGTGCTCACCACCGTGAGCAGAGCCGAGGAGGTGCGCGAGGTCATCTCGACCACGACCGCCCTCTTCGTGGCTCTTGTGCAGCACAGCGAAAGCGTCCGGGACCTGGTGACCGACGTGATGCCCAAGGCGTTCCCGTGGGTTCGGTTCCTGCCGCGCGAGGACATGCGGGCGTTCGTCGTGGAACTCGTGGAGACGTTGGAGGCCGCCGACTCCCTGGGCACGCCGGCCCCGGTCACGCAGCTCATCAGCGAGTGGCAGCACACAGCCGAGGTCCACGCCGATCCACGGCTCCTCGCGATCCTTCAGCAGGACGGCGAGGACCCGGGTGACGTCCCCGAACCGGGAGCGACCACCGCGTGAGCCCGAAGAAGGGCGACCCGGTCGCACCACCGCCGTGGGCGCGGAGTGGCGCGTTCGCCACTGCACCACCCACCGACTAGACCCTGAACGCTAGACGTTGTCCCGCTTGACACCGGCCAGGAAGATCGCCATGGCCCGGCCGCCGAACGTCAAGGCCGGGCCGGCGGTGTTCTTGCTGTCCCGAACCCGGAACGCGTCAGCCGAAACCGCCACCTCGACGCAGGCACCGGTGCCGTTGCTGCGGCTGCTCTTACGCCACACGGCCACCTCGACGCAGGCACCGCCGCCGTTGCTACGGGTGCTCTTCCGCCACTCCGACCACATCGCGTTCCCCCTCGGCGAGCTAAAGATCTTCGATCACCCTCCTGATCAGCGCGACCGACTCGTGTGGGTCGAGCGCCGCAGCTCGCAGGTGATCCAACACCAGGCTATACCGCTCGACCTCGGCCTCTTCATCCAAATAGAGGCCGCCGGTCAGGTTCTCGATGTAGACCACACTCGGGAAGTCCTCGAACTTCAACAGGTGGAACGCGGTGCCCATGGCCATGTGCTGGCCCTTGCCGAAAGGCAACACCTGGAGTGTCACATTGGGCCGCTCGACCACCTTCGACAGGTGGTTCAGCTGTTCCAGATGCACCTCGCGGCCGCCGACCGCCCGGCGCAGCGCTGCCTCGTCGACAATCGCCCACACCGACAGCGACCCGTCTTCCACTCGGCGCTGCCGGGTCTGGCGCAGCTCAGCGCGCTTGTTGATGACTTCGTCCGTCGCATCGGGTGCGTAGGCGCGCATCGACCACCACGAGTAGGCCGGGGTTTGGAACAGGCCTGGGATGAGGTCGATCTCGAAGATGTTGACCGCCGTGGCTTCGGACTCCAGGACCACGTACTCGGAGAACCAGTCGAACAGGACATCGCCGTACACGTGCCACCAGCCGCGCTTCTTGGCGACCTTCGCCAACCGCAGCAACCAGGACGTCTTCTCGGGTGTGGCCCCGTAGAGCTCCGCGAGCGCCCGGGTGTCCACTATGGACACACCGGTGTACGCCGACTCGATGCGACTGATCTTCGACTTCGAGTAGCCCAGGTTCTCGACCACGTCGTCGAAGTCGAGCCCTGCCTCCTCGCGGAGTTGGGTCAGCGCGCTCGCCAGGACGCGCCGCCGGACTCCAGGGCCTTGGTTCTGCGGCATGGTGCGACATTAGCGGGAAACAGGGCCACTGACCGGGTGAACTTCTGCCGATACGCACATTGCCGTGTTGCATCGAAAGCCGCTGAAGAGCACCTTTGGGCGCATGATCTCCGATGCGCTCGCCCGCGCCTTCCACCTGCTCGACCAGGACATGCTCGGCTACCTGGACGCCGTCGAACTGCTGACCAACGAGCACGAAACCGACGACGACACGGTCCGCGCCATCGCACGCACGGAAGTCCCGCGCCTGGTCGCGGCCCTGCGCGGCACGCTCGGCAACCACCAGGCCGACGCCTTCGGGCTGTGCCTGGGCTGCGCGCCGACCTGGCTCGACGGCCGGTTCACGCGCACGCCGTGGCCGTGCCCGGTGGTCGACGCCGCCCACACCTACCTGAAAGACCCGGACAGCATCTACCCGCGCTGACCGACCAGCCCCACCACCGCGTCGGCGAACGCCTGCCCGCGATGGGCGTAGTCGGTGAACATGTCCATCGACGCGGCGGCCGGGGCGAGCACCACGGCGTCCCCGGGCTTCGCCATCGCACGGGCCTCGTGCACGGCGTCGGCCATGGAGCCCTCGTCCAGCACCACCACCGGCACCGACGGCGCGTGCCGGGCCAGCGCCGAAGCGATCACCTCGCGGTCCGCGCCGATCAGCACCGCCCCGCGCAACCGATGACCTTCATCCCGCACCAGCTCGTCCACCGACGCACCCTTGAGCAGCCCACCCGCCAACCACACGACGCTCTCGTGCGACCGCAACGACGCCGCCGCCGCGTGGGGGTTCGTGGCCTTCGAGTCGTTGACGTACGAAACCCCGTCCACCGTCGCCACGAGCACGGCCCGGTGCGCCCCCGGCGTGAAGTCGCGCAGGCCCTGGGCCACCGCCGCCGCCGACACGCCGTGCGCACGGGCCAGCGCCGCCGCCGCCAGGGCGTCGGCGATCCCGGGAGGCCCACCGGGGTGGACGTCGGCGACCGGCAGCAACACCTCGTCGGCAGGCCCGAACGCCCGGTCGACCAACTGCCCGTCGTGGACGCCGAGCTGGCCTTCCTCCGGCGAGGAGAGCGTGAACCCGACGTGCGCGGCGGCCGGCGACGAGGCCAGCAGCCGCGCCACCACGGGGTCGTCCACCCCGCCGACGGCGACCTCACCGGTCAGGACACCGGCCTTCGCCTCCGCGTACGCCTCGAACGTGCCGTGCCAGTCGAGGTGGTCCTCGGCCAGGTTCAGCAGCACCCCGGCGAACGGCCGCACGGACGGCGACCAGTGCAGCTGGAAGCTCGACAGCTCCACCGCCAGCACCCGGCGCCCGGCCAGCAGGGCGTCCACCACGGGCAGGCCCACGTTGCCGCACGCCACCGCGTCGATCCCGGCCGCGCGCAGGATCGACTCCAGCATCCCGACGGTCGTGGTCTTGCCGTTCGTCCCCGTCACGGCCAGCCACGTCGGCGGGTCGGCCAGCTCCAGCCCCATCCGCCAGGCCAGCTCGACCTCGCCGATCACCTCGATGCCCGCCGACGTCGCCGCCTCCAGCAGCGGGCTGGACGGACGCCACCCCGGGCTGGTCACGACCAGGTCCGTCCCCGAGGGCGGCTCGACCAGGCCGGGCGTCAGCGTCACGCCGGGCAGCAGCTGTTCCAGCGCGGCGAGGCGGTCGGCCGAACCGTCGGTGACGGTGACGACCGCGTCCGCCGCCAGCAACGCCTCCGCCGCCGACCGGCCGGTCACCCCGGCGCCGGCCACGAGGACGTGACGACCTGCGAGGAATCCCATCGTCAGCTCTCGACCGCGGTCAGCCACTCGCTGTAGAACAGGCCGAGCCCGAGCATGCAGCACATGCCCGCGAGCAGCCAGAACCTGATGATCACCGTGGTTTCCGCCCACCCGGCGAGTTCGAAGTGGTGGTGGAACGGCGCCATGCGGAACAACCGCCGTCGTGACGTCCGGAAGACCGCGACCTGCAGGACCACCGACAGCGCCTCGACCACGAACAGACCGCCGATGACGACCATCAGCAGCTCGGTGCGCGTGGCGATGGACAGGCCGGCGACCAGACCGCCCAGCGCGAGCGAGCCCGTGTCACCCATGAAGATCTTGGCCGGCGCGGCGTTCCACCACAGGAAGCCGATGCAGCCGGCCATCGCGGCGGCGGCCACCAGCGCGAGGTCCAGCGGGTCGCGCACGTCGTAGCAGCCGGCCACGAGCAGGTTCGAGCAGTTGTAGCGGAACTGCCAGAAGCTGATCACCACGTAGGTGCCGAGCACCATCGCGGACGTGCCGCCGGCCAGGCCGTCGAGGCCGTCGGTCAGGTTCACCGCGTTGGACCAGGCGCTGATCGCGGCGTAGCAGAACACCACGAACCCGACCACGCCGAACGACACCACGGCGATGTCGCGCACGAACGACAGGTTCACCGAGGCGGGCGTCATCCCGTCCTTGTTCGGGAACTGGATGACCAGCACGGCGAAGATGATCGTGGCCACGAACTGGCCGACCAGCTTCGCGGTCTTGTTCAGGCCCAGGTTGCGCTGCTTGCGGATCTTGATGAAGTCGTCCAGGAAGCCGACGACGCCCAGCGACGTGGTCAGCATCAGCACCAGCAGGCCGGACGCGCTCGGCGTCTGGTCCTGCGCGGACGCCGACATCGAGTTCACCAGGTGCGAGCCGAGGTAGCCCGCCCACATCGCGACCAGGATGGCGACGCCGCCCATGGTGGGCGTGCCGCGCTTGGTCTTGTGGCTCTGCGGTCCCTCTTCACGGATCTCCTGGCCGAAACCCTGCCGGGAGAAGATCTTGATCAGGTACGGCGTCAGCATGATCGACGTGATCAGGGCGATGGCCGCCGCGATCAGGATGCTCTTCACTTGCTGACCGCCTCCAGGAGAGCCTCGGCAACCCGCCACAGGCCGTATGAGTTGGATGCCTTCACCAGGACGACGTCACCCGGCCGCACCTGGTCGCGCAGCAGCTCGACGGCCGCCGTCACGTCGGGCACCAGAATCGCTTCTTCGCCCCAAGATCCTTCCAGGTGCGCCCCCTGGTGCATCGCGCGGGCGTCCTGACCGACCACGACCAGCTTGTTGATGTCCAAGCGGACCGCGAGCCGGCCGATCTCGTCGTGCGCGCGGATCGAGTCCGCGCCCAGTTCGGCCATCGGGCCCAGCACCGCCCAGCTGCGGCGGGCGGGCGTGGCGGACCGGGAGATGGTGGCGAGCGACTTCAGCGCCGCGCGCACCGACTCCGGGTTGGCGTTGTACGCATCGTTGATGACGGTCACACCGTCAGGACGTTCGGAGACCGCCATGCGATGCGCGGACACCCGTTCGGCCGAGCCCAGGCTCCGCGCGATCTGGTCCGGGGTCGCGCCGAGTTCGAGCGCGATGGCGGCGGCGGTGAGGGCGTTGCCGACCTGGTGCGGCCCGTGGACGGCCAGTCGGACGTCCGCCTCGCCCTCCGGGGTGACCAGGGTGAACCGCGCGCGGGCCTGCTCGTCCAGCTCGATGTCCTTGGCCCGGACCTGCGCGGACGGGTTCTCGCCGACGAAGACGACCTTGGCCTGGGTGCGGCCGGCCATCCCCGCGACGAGGGGGTCGTCGGCGTTGAGGACCGCGATGCCGTCCTCGGGCAGGGCCTCGACCAGCTCGCCCTTGGCCTTGGCGATGTTCTGCCGCGAGCCGAACTCGCCGACGTGCGCGCTGCCGACGTTCAGGACCGCGCCGACGCGGGGCACGGCGACCTGGCACAGCTCGGCGATGTGGCCGATGCCCCGGGCGCTGAGCTCGAGGACCAGGAACCGGGTGTCCTCGTCGACGCGCAACGCCGTCCAGGGGTGGCCGAGCTCGTTGTTGAACGACCCCGGCGGCGCGATCGTCGGGCCCAGCGGCGCGAGGACCTGGGCGATGAGGTCTTTGGTGGACGTCTTGCCGGACGACCCCGTCACGCCGACGACGGTCAGGTGCTCCAGCCGGTCCGTGACGTGCCGGGCGAGCTTGGCCAGCGCCTTCAGCACGGCCGCGCCCGCGCCGTCGGTGTCGCCGGACAGCACGTAGGCGTTGCCCTCGGTCCGGTCGACGGGTGGCGCGATGACGGCGGGCGCGTCGACCTCCCGGCCCGCCAGCACGCCGACCGCGCCCCGCTCCACGGCCTGGGCGGCGAAGTCGTGGCCGTCGACCCGTTCGCCGGGCAGCGCCAGGAACAGGCCGCCGGGCGTGACCTCGCGGGTGTCGAACTCGACGCTGCCGGTGACCACCTCGGCCCCGGTGGCCTGGTGGAGCTTGCCGCCGACGACCTCGGCGATCTCGGCGAGGCTGAGCTGGATCACCGGGTGGCTCCTCTGATCGCGCCGGTCAGTGCGTCCACGTCGGAGAACGGCTGCACGACGCCCGCGATCTCCTGGCCGGTCTCGTGGCCCTTGCCCGCGACCACGACGACGTCGCCGGTGCGCGCCAGGGAGACGGCGTGCTCGATGGCGCGGCCGCGGTCGCCGATCTCCACGACCTCGCCGCGCTCGTCCTCCGGCACGGCCAGCGCGCCGTGCAGCATCGCGGCGCGGATCCGCGCCGGGTCCTCCGTGCGCGGGTTGTCGTCGGTGACGATCAGGACGTCGCTGCGCCGTGCCGCCTCCTCGCCCATGAGGGGGCGCTTGGCCGTGTCGCGGTCGCCGCCGCAGCCCAGGACCGTGATGACGCGGCCGGTGGCGCGGGCGCGGACCGCGTCGAGCGCGAGGGCGACGGCGGCCGGCTTGTGCGAGTAGTCCACGACGGCGGTGAAGTCCTGGCCCTCGTCGACGCGCTGCATCCGGCCGGGCACCTGGACGTTCTTGAGGCCCTCGCGGACGGCTTCGAGCGGGATGCCCCGGACGTGCAGGCAGGCGATGGCCAGCAGGGCGTTGGCGACGTTGAAGTCGCCGGGGAGGCTGAGCTCGACGTCGAGCGCGACGCCGTCCGGGCCGTGCGCGGTGAACGCCTGCTCGCCCGTGGCGGACACGGTGACGTCGGTGGCCGTCCAGTCGGCGGGCTTCGTGGTCGCGACCGTGACGGTGGCGTCCTTGACCAGGCGCGGGCCCCACTCGCCGTCCACGCAGACCACCTCGGCCCTGGCCCGGCCGTCGAACAGCTCGGCCTTGGTCCGGAAGTAGTCCTCCATGTCCGGGTGGAAGTCCAGGTGGTCCTGGGAGAGGTTGGTGAACGCGCCGACCGCGAACCCCACGCCGCCGACCCGGCCGAGGCGCAGCGCGTGGCTGGAGACCTCCATGACGACGTCCGTGGTGCCGCACTCGGCCATCGCGGCCAGCAGGGCTTGCAGGTCGGGCGCCTCGGGGGTGGTCAGGGCGCTGTCGAGCCGGGCGCCCGCGACGCGCGTCTCGACCGTGCCGATGAGCCCGGTGGCGCGACCGGCCGCGACCAGGGCCGACTCGATCATGTAGCTGGTGGTGGTCTTGCCGGAGGTGCCCGTCACGCCCCACACGGCGAGCTTGGTGGACGGCTCGCCGTAGACGCCGGAGGCCAGCAGCCCGAGGACCGCGCGGGGGTCCGGGTGCACCAGCACGGGCACGCCGTGGACCTTCGCCGCGCCTTCCTCGTCGGTCAGCACGGCCACCGCGCCGTGCTCCACGGCTTGGGCGGCGAAGTCGGCGCCGTGCACCCGCGTGCCCGGCAACGCGGCGAACAGGTCGCCGGGTCGCACGTGCTGGGCACGCAACGTCACGCCGCTGACCTGGACGTGCGCCCGGTCCGGGGCGGTCAGGTGGGCGTCGATGGTCGTGGCGAGCTCGGACACGGCAACGGGCTGGGTGCGGGAAGGGCGAGGCGGAGCGGTCGCGACCTTGCCCTCGAGCTTGGCAGGCACGCGCGGAAGGCTACCGGCGCACGGAGAGTGTTCGGCCGGCACGTCCACTCCGGACCGGTTTTCCCGTCCCACCACCCCACTGAACCTGAATTGTTTTGCATATTGAGGGAGGTGAGGGCCGGTTGCCGTGCGGTGGGACGACGCGGATCAGCAGTCGCCCCGGTAAGCGACCGCGGTTTCGCGGGCGGCGGTCGTCGGCTCGTCGTTCAACACCGCGATCGCCTCCGCGGCGGGCACGCCCTCGGTCAGCTTGCGCTTCGCCTCGGCCGCCGCCAGGGCGACCGCGCTGAAGTGGTGGCCCATCTCGGGGTGGTCCGCGAGCAGCAAACCGTGCACCGCCATGCTGCTGACGTAGACGTTCACCGTCCGCCGCTCCTCCGGGGTCTCCCCGTCGGCCAGCGCGAACCTGGCCAGGTCGTACATCGGACCGGCGGCGGTGACGAACGCGTTCAGGTCCGAGCACACCTCGACGAGGGACTTGCCCGCGGTCGTCGACGGCGCCGGTGAGGACGAGACCGGTGCCGGCGGCGAAACGGCCACGTCACCGGAACCGGAACCGCACGCCACCAAGGCGACCATCGCGACGCCCGCCACCGCCACCGCTACCGGCCGGCCGAGTTCTCCCATGCCGGGCACGGTAGGCGGCGGCGACCCGGCGCCACCGGCGTTGGCAGGAACCGGACGTCACCGCACCAGCGGCACGATCGGGCTCTGCTCGGCCGACATCGGGATCTGGTAGCGCTGCGCCAGGTACGACGCGACGTCGTGGAACAGCGGCGCGGCCGACTGGGGGTTGCCGGTCGGGTTGTCGAGCATGATGCCGACCACGAACCGGGGGTCCTCGGCCGGCAGCATGCCGGCGAACGTGATCCAGTACTGCGAACTGCTGTAACAGCCGCACTTCGGGTCGATCTGCTGCGCCGTGCCCGTCTTGCCGCTGATCTGGTACCCCGGCAGCGCGGCCGGCGTGCCCGTGCCGCTCTGCAGCGCCGAGTCCGACCCCGGCGCCTTCTGCACCACCGCGCGGAACATGTCGCGCACCGTCTTGGCCGTCTGCGGCGACACGACCCGCTCGGTCTCGGCCGGGCCGATCTCCTTGCGGCTGCCGTCGGCGGACACCTCGGCGCGCACGATCCGCGGCGCGATGCGCACGCCGTCGTTCGCGATCGCCTGGTACATCCCGGTCATCTGCAGCAACGTCATGTTCAGGCCCTGCCCGATCGGCAGGTTGCCGAACGTCGAGCCGGACCACTGCTTCAGCGGCGGCACGTACCCGGGCTCCTCGCCGGGCAGCCCGGACTGGGTCCGCTCGCCCAACCCGAACTTGCGCAGCATGTCCGAGTAGCGGTCCTGGCCGATCTTCTGCGCGGTCATCAGCGTGCCCACGTTGGACGACTTCGCGAACACGCCGGTGAACGTCATGTCCAGCGGGCCGTGGTCCCACCAGTCACCGATCACCCGGTCGGCGACCTCGATGCGGCCGTCCACCCGCAGCACGCTGTCCGGCTGGTAGATGCCGTCCTCGACGGCCGTCGCGGCGGTCACCACCTTGTTCACCGAACCCGGCTCGAACACCGAGGTGACCGCGACGTTGCGCTTCTGGTCGTCGGAGGCCTTGCCGAAGTCGTTCGGGTCGAACGTCTTGTCGTTGGCCATCGCCAGGATCTCGCCGGTCCGGCTGTCCAGCACCACCGCGGAACCGCTGCGCGCCGCCGTCCTGGTCGTGTAGTCGGTGACCATGCGCTGCAACGCGTACTGCGTGTCCAGGTCCAGCGTCAGCTCGAGGCTCTTGCCGGGGGTGGCGGCGGCCAGCTCCTGCGACCGGCCCGGTCCCGGGATGACCACGTCGTCGTTGCCCTGCATGGTGTCCACGACGCGCAGCCCGTTGCGACCGGCGAGCAGGTTGTCCTGCGCGATCTCCAGCCCCAGCAGGCCGTGCGTGGCGGGCGGCTCCGCGTCCTTGCGCCAGTTCGCCGCGCCGATGATGTTCGACGCCAGCTCGCCGTTCGGGTACACGCGCACGGCCCGCGCCTCGGAGCCGACGTTGTAGTACTTCTCCGTGATGATCGCGGCCTTGCCCGGGTCGACGTTGTCCACCAGCTCCACGTACGTGGTGTCCCGGGACAGCTTCGCGAGCATGGTGTCCCGGTCCGTCTTCTGCCCGGCGACCTCCTTGCCCAGCGTCTGCTCGATGAACGCGGCGATGTCGGCGATCCGGTCCTCGAAGCTGCCGATGTCCGGGTCGTCCTCCAGCGCCTTCGCCCACTCCTGGCGCATCCGCTGCGGCACGACGTAGAGAGCGCGCGCCTCGACGCTGAACGCCAGCTGGTTGCCGTTGCGGTCCAGGATCGAGCCGCGCGGCGCCAGGATGTCGATCTTCGTGGCGCGCTGCTGCTCGGCCTGCGCGGACAACGCCTCCGCCTGGAAGCCCTGCACCTGCACCAGCTTGAGGCCGGCCAGGAGCAGCGCGCCGACCAGCAGCAGCCGGCCCACGGCGAGGCGGACCCGGCTGTTGCCGCCGCGCCGCGCCCGGGGAGCGGGTCCGCGGACGGACAACGGGCGTCGCACGGGTCTGCCCCGGCTGGGCCCCGGCATCACTGACCTCCTGGTACCGGCTGTCGCACTGGTTGTTCGCGCCTGTGGTCCGAGCCTGCGTTCAGCCCTGCGGTGGCTGTTGGCCGCCCGCCTGCTGACCGGTCTGGTCGCCGGCGGGCGGTTGCTGCCCGGTCTGGTCGCCGGCCGGCGGTTGCTGCCCGGCCGGGTCCTGCGCGGGCGGCGTGGTGGACGACGTGGGCGGTGGCGGCGGCTGCACCGCGGACGGCTTGCCGTACACCTCGACCGTGCCGTCCGGCAGCTGCCGCAACCGCGCCGGATCGCCCGCCGGGACCAGGCCGAGCTTCGTCGCGGCGTCGGCGAGGCCCGGCGGCGACTCGGCCAGCGCGACCTCCCGCCGCAGCTGCTCGACCTGCCGGGCGAGCCTGGTCTCCTCGGCCCGCGCGTCCTGCAACCGGTACGAGTCCGCGGTCGCCGCGGTCGCCAGCCACATGATCGCCGCGATGCCGACGCCGAGCACGACCATCACCATCACCACGAACGGCGCCTTGGGCGCCACCGTCGGCTGGCGGGTCACCGAAGGGCGGCGCTTCGACGACGTGCGCTGGGCACGCCGCGCGTAGGCCCGCTCCGCCGCGGCCGAACGGCGGCGCTCCGCCGGCACGGCCTTCAGCGCGCGTTCACGGGGCTTGGACGATCTGGCCGCGGACGGCACACCGCCGCCGGACCTCGCCGGCGCGGTCATGTCGCCTCCCGGATGCGTTCCGCCGCCCGCAGCCGCACGGAGGCGGCCCTGGGGTTCTCCTCGATCTCCTGCTCGTTCGCCTGCTCCGCGCCCCTGGTCACCATCCGCAGCTGGGGACCGTGCCCCGGCAGCTCGACCGGCAGGTCCTGCGGTGACGTCGACGTGGCCAGGGCGGTGAAGGCGCGCTTGACCATCCGGTCTTCCAACGACTGGTAGGACTCCACGACGATCCGCCCGCCGACGGCCAGCACCGACAGCGCGGCGGGCAGCGCCAGGCGCAGCGACTCCAGCTCCTCGTTCACCTCGATGCGCAGCGCCTGGAACGTCCGCTTCGCCGGGTGGCCGCCCGTCCGGCGGGTCGCCGCGGGCACCACGTCGTAGAGCAGCTCGACCAGCCGACCGCTGGTGGTGAACGGCTCGCGCTCGCGCTCCCGCGCCACGGCGCCGGCGATCTTGCGGGCGAACCGCTCCTCGCCGTAGTCGCGCAGGATCCGGGTCAGGTCGTCCACCGAGTACGTGTTCAGCACGTCGGCCGCCGTCATGCCGGTGCCCGCGCTCATCCGCATGTCCAGCGGCGCGTCCTTGGAGTAGGCGAACCCGCGCTCCTCGGCGTCCAGCTGCAGCGAGGACACCCCGAGGTCCATCAGGATCCCGTCGACCTTCGCGCCGCCGACCGCCTCGGCGATCCCGTCGTAGGTGGTCTGCACGAACTCCACGCGATCGGCGAACGGCGCCAGGCGCCGCCGCGACAGCTCGATGGCCTGCGGGTCGCGGTCCAGCCCGATCAGCCGCACGCGCGGGTGCGCCCGCAGCACCGCTTCGGAGTGCCCGCCGAGGCCGAGCGTGCAGTCGACGAACACGGCGTCCCGATCGGCCAGCGCGGGGGCCAGGAGGTCCAGGACGCGGTCGAGCAGCACCGGCACGTGACGCGCCTGCTCCACCATGTCCCCTCCCTCGATGGTCCCCCCTCACAAGACAAGAAATTCGGGTGTCGTCAGGTCCCCGCCCGCCCGTCGGACCTGGCGCCGGGGAAGGTGCGCCAGGGCCGAAAGCCGAGCGGACCGAGGCCTCACGGCACCCGAAACCTCGAAGCAAACGGCCGTTCCAGCCGATCTAGAAGACGCCGGGCAGCACCTCCTCGCGCGCCGTGGCGTAGCTGTCCTCGTGTTCCTCGAGGTAGCGCTGCCACGCCTGCGCGTCCCAGATCTCCAGCCGGTTGATCGCGCCGATGACCACGCACTCCTTGGTCAGCCCCGCGTACCGCCGCAGCTCCGGTGCGATCGACACCCGGCCCTGGCCGTCCGGCCGCTGCTCGTCCGTCCCCGCGAACAGGTAGCGCTGGTAGGCGCGGACGGCCTCGTTGGTGAACGGAGCGTCCGCGACCTTGCGCGCCATCTGCTCGAACTCCGCCCGGGGGAACACGTAGAGGCAGTGGTCCTGGCCCTTGGTGACCATGAGACCCCCCGCTAGCGCGTCCCGGAACTTCGCAGGCAGCGTCAGTCGGCCCTTGTCGTCCAGCCTCGGGTAGTGCGTGCCCAGGAACACGGCGCCCACCTCCCGACGCCGGAAGCTTCACTTCCGACCGGCAGTGGAGCCCCCGTCTGCCCCACCGGCCGCCACAGTACCCCACTTTTCACCACAGTCAACGCTGAAACGGGTGGTTGCACGGCCTGTGGCGAAGCGTTTACGCAGGTAGAACGAAGATGTCCACCGTGGAGGGTGGTGGGGGACGCCGAGCGCGACCACCTCCGCGGGTGAGCCGAACCGGCCCGAACTCCACCCGGATGGCCCAGTGAAATCGGGCAAAACCGGTTCGCCGGCGGCCGCGGTGGGGAATCGTGGTGGGGTGCGGTGAACCGGTCGGCTCGGCGGGCCGTGGAACCCACGAGCACGAAACTGTTCAATCGGTGTAGGGCGCTTCGCCCTGGTTTGACACACTGCGTGAAACGCTCACCGCCACCGCGAACCGGTCGCGGTAGGGCCGCGCCCTGCTCCAGGAGGTCGAGTGACTCCGAGTACACAGCCAGCCGCGCTGCCAGAACACTCCTACGGGGGCAGCGGCGCGCCGGCGGGCAACCAGGCGAACCCCGTCGGCGGGGCCGACACCCGCGCCGCGCACACCAACCACGTGCCGCCGGTCCGGGAAGAAGCGCTCGCCGAGCTGCACGCCGCGGTCGGGCGGATCGCCGCCAACGTGGAGAAGGTCATCGTCGGCAAGCCCGACGTCGTCCGGGTCGCGCTGGTCACCCTGCTGGCCGAGGGCCACCTGCTGGTCGAGGACGTGCCCGGCGTCGGCAAGACCTCGCTGGCCAAGGCGCTGGCCCGGTCCATCGACTGCACCGTGAGCCGCATCCAGTTCACCCCGGACCTGCTGCCGAGCGACATCACCGGCGTGTCGATCTACAACCGGCAGGACAACGACTTCGAGTTCCGCCCCGGCCCGGTGTTCGCGAACATCGTAGTGGGCGACGAGATCAACCGCGCCTCGCCGAAGACCCAGTCCGCGCTGCTGGAGTGCATGGAGGAGCACCAGGTCACGGTCGACGGGCAGACCTACCCGCTCGGCGCGCCGTTCATGGTGATCGCCACGCAGAACCCGATCGAGATGGAGGGCACCTACGCCCTGCCCGAGGCCCAGCGCGACCGGTTCACCGCGCGGGTCTCCATCGGGTACCCGGACCCGGCGGCCGAGCTGGCGATGGTGGACGAGCACGCGGGCCACGACCCGATGGCCGACCTGCGGCCGGTGTCCGACGCCGAGCAGGTGCTGCGGCTGGTCAACGTGGTGCGGCGGGTGCACCTGTCGCCGGAGATCCGCCGGTACGCGGTGGAGCTGGTCGGCGCCACCCGGCGGCTGCCCGAGCTGCGGCTGGGCGCGTCGCCGCGCTCGACGTTGCAGCTGGTGCGGGCGGCCCGGGCGCAGGCCGCGCTGGCCGGTCGCGACTTCGTGGTGCCCGACGACATCCACGCGGTGGCGGTGCCGGTGCTGGCGCACCGCCTCGTGCTGACCGCGGAGGCGCAGGCGGCCCGCCGGTCGCCTGCCGACCTGGTCCGCAACCTGCTGCAGCGGGTGCCGGTGCCGCAGGCGGCGCTGGACCCGACCGGGCAGTTCCTGCACCACGTCAACCCGAACAACCACCGCTGACATGCGCGGAGCCCTGTCCGGGCTGACCACCCGGGGCCGGTGCCTGTTGGCCGCGGGGTTCGCGGCCGGTTTGTGCGCGGTCGTGCTCAACGAGCGGGACCTGCTGCGCGTGGCGGCGTTCGTGGTGGCCCTGCCGCTGCTGGCGGCCTGGCTGGCGCAGCGGGCCAGGGTCGGCCTGCACGCGACGCGGCTGCTGCACCCCAGCCGGGTCCAGGTGGGCTCGGCGACGGACGTCCGCGTGGAGCTGCGCAGCGCCGGACGGCTGCCGACCGGTGGGCTGCTGCTGGAGGACGCGGTGCCGTACGCGCTGGGCGCGCGCCCGCGGTTCGTGGTGGAACGGCTGCCGCGCAACATCGTGACCGTGCTGCGGTACCCGCTCAAGCCGGTGATGCGCGGCGTCCAGCAGGTGGGTCCGCTGATGGCGCGGATCACCGACCCGTTCGGCCTCGCCGAGTTCGACCGCGAGATGGCGGGTCGCAGCCGGCTGGTCGTGGTGCCGCGCGTGGTCGGGCTGACCGGCCTGCCGAGCGGTTCGGGCATGGGCTCCGGCGACGACGGCTCGATCCGGCTGCGCGCCGGTCAGGGCGAGGACGACGCGGTGGTCCGCCCCTACCGGCACGGCGACGACCTGCGGAAGGTGCACTGGCGCTCGACCGCGCGGCGCGACGAGCTGATGGTGCGGGTCGAGGAACGGCCCTGGCGCGGCGGCACGACCGTGCTGCTGGACCACCGGCTGGTCGCGCACCGGGGCAGCGGTCCCGGCGCGAGCCTGGAGTGGGCGGTCTCGCTGGCCGCGTCGATCTGCCTGCACCTGCACCGGTACGGCCACCAGGTGCGCCTGGTCGGCGACGACGGCCGGGTGCTGGCGGGCGGTCCGGGCAACAGCGGGTACAGCGACTCGGTGGTGCTGGACGCGTTGGCCGCGCTGACGCCCTCGCACCGCCGTGAGCCCGCCGCGGGGGTGGACCCGGGCGCGGGTCAGGAAGTGATCGCGATCCTCGGCGGCAGCACGCCCGCCGTGGTGGACGCGCTGGTCCGCAACCGGCCGCGCGGCATGCGCAGCCTGGCGGTGGTGATGGACGTCGCCGCGTGGGGGTCCGCGTCCGAGGAGCCGGCGCCCGACCCGGCCGACGCGCAGCGGTTGCTGAGCGGCGCGGGGTGGGGCGTGGTCGTGGCGCGGCCGTCGACGCCGATGGGACAGGTCTGGCAGGAGCTGTGCCACAGCGCGGGCAACCGCGGCCCCGTGGTGCGCACGGAGGTGGGCTAGGTGACCGGCAGGACGAGCGCGGTGGGCGCCGACAACTGGGTCGTGAACGCGACGCCCGCGGTCGCCGGGCTGGCCACGCTGTGCGCCGCGACGGCGTTGTCCAGCGTGCTCGACGGGGTGCTGTGGCTGGTGTACCTGGCCGTGGCGATCGCGGTGGTCGGCGGCACGGGCGTGCTGCTGCGCGCGACGCGGGCGGCCGCGCCGCTGGTCGCCCTCGGGCAGCTGCTGGCGTTGACGTGCCTGCTGGTGACGGTCTTCACCCGCAGCGGTGTGCTCGTCGTGCTGCCCGGTCCGCAGTCGTTGCAGGACCTGCTGGCGGTGCTCGGCAACGCGATGACCGAGGTGCAGACCGGTGTGCCGCCCGTGCCGGACAGCCCCGCCATGCGGTGCCTGGTGATGGTGGCGATCGGGCTGGTCGCGATCCTGGTGGACACCCTGGCGGTCGGCCTGGGCGCGCCCGCCGCGTCGGGGCTGGTGCTGCTGTGCGTGTTCGCGGTGCCCGCGTCACTGGCCGACGAGATGCTGCCGCTGTGGACGTTCGTGTTCGGCGCGGGGGCGTTCGCGCTGCTGCTGGCCGTGGACGGGCAGCACCGGCACGAGGCTTGGCGCGGCCGGTTGCCCAGTGGCGGGCAGAGCGGGTCGGGACCGGCGGCGACGGCGGTGGCCGGGTTGGCCGTGGTGGTCGCGTTGCTGGCGGGCGCGGGTCTGACGCTGGTCGGCACGGTCGGTCGGCTGCCGGGCACCGGCGGGGAGGTCGGCGGCGGCAGCGGCGGGCTGGGCATCGACCCGATGACGCAGCTGCGGGGCATGCTCAACCAGGGCGCGCCGCGCGAGCTGTTCCGGGTGCGGGACATGCCGGGCACCTCGGCGTACCTGCGGGCGATGACGTTGCGCCAGTACGTGCCGGACAAGGGCTGGGAGCTGGGCGGGAACATGCCGGAGGGCGTGCCCGCGAACGGCGCGCTGCCCGAGCAGCCCGGCGATCCCGGCGGCGGCGCGGCCGCCAAGGTCCGGATCGAGCCGGTGAACTGGGTGGACAACTGGCTGCCGGTGTACGGGCGGCCGCGCGGCATCCAGGAGGTCGACGACAACTGGAGGTTCGACCCGGAGCGCGGGATGGTCTACAGCGTCCGGCCCCGCAAGTCCGGGGAGTACACGCTGGAGACGGTGTTCGACACGCCGTCGGCGGACACGCTGCGGAAGGTCGACAGCCAGGTGGACATCGACCCGGCGTACCTGGAGGCGCCGGGCGTCGGTGGCCGGGTGGCGGAGTTGGCGCAGCGGATCGTGGCCGGGCACGACAACCAGTTCGACCGGGCGACGGCGTTGTACCGGTACTTCACCGACGGTACGCAGGGCTTCGAGTACAAGGTGCAGACCTCGACCACGAAGACGTCGGTCGACGCCTTGGAAGACTTCGTGTTCAACGGCAAGCAGGGGTTCTGCGAGCAGTACGCGTCGGCGATGGCGATCATGGCGCGGTCGGTCGGCATGCCGGCGCGGGTGGCGCTCGGCTTCACGGCCGGGTACGCGACCGGTGACGTGCAGACGATCACGTCGCAGGACGCGCACGCGTGGGTCGAGATCTACTTCCCCGGCTACGGCTGGATGACGTTCGACCCGACGCCGCTGGTGGACGGGCGGGGCGCGACCCCGCCGTACATCTCCGGTCTGGACGCGGACGACGAGGAGGACAACCCCAACGCCAGCGCGACGGCCACCACGACCACGACGGTGGCTCCTGGGACGTCGGCGTCCGCGTCGGCCGTGCCGGACGCGTTGGGCCAGGACGGGACGACGTCGACGGAGGAGTCGACGCCGACGTGGCACTTCGTGACGCTCGGGGTGGTGGGGCTGCTCGCGTTGCTGGCGACGGTGGCGTTGCGCGTCGGCGGGCCGCGGTCGCCGGCGCAGGGGTCGAGGGGGCCCGCGTGGCTGCGTTCGGCGAGGTGGCTGCGCCCGGCGGCGTTGGTGGCGGCCTTGGTGGGTTGGGCGGTCGTGCTGACGTTGGCGGTGGCGCTGCTGTCGTGGTGGTTGGGGGCCGTGCTGGTGGTGGCGCTGGTGGTCGCGGCGCCGGCGGCCGTGCGGGCTTGGCGGCGGCAGCAGCGGTTGCGCGCGGTGTCCGGGTTGGGGCCGGACGCGGCGAGCGCGGCTTGGCAGGAGTTGGTCGCGGAGTCCGTCGACCGGGGTACGCGGGTGCCGCGCACGGAGACCGTGCGGGTGGCGGCGCGGCGGTTGGTGCGGGCGCACAACCTGGACGAGCAGGGACGGGACGGGCTGCGTGCCGTGGTCGGCGCGGTGGAGCGGTCCTGGTACAGCGCGCAGGCGGCGGCGGACCCGTCGCTGCCCGGCGCGGTGGACAACGTGCGCCAAAGCCTGAACCGCAACGCACCGCTGGCGTTGAAGGCCAAGGTCCTACCCCGCTCGGTGCTCCAACCGAAGCCGCCGGAGGAGCGCGACCCCGACGAGTGATCAGGGGACGCTGAGCGGTTGGTGCGACGGTCAGAGGGCCGGGGGACTTCCCCCGGCCCTCTGACCTTTCACCGGCCCTTCCCCTTCACGGGCCTGTTCCCCCTGCCCTCGCCCTTCGCCCGGCCCCACACGTGCCTGGCCTGAGGCCTGGGTCCGAACCTGGTCGGGCACGCAGACGGCCCGCCCCGGAGGTTCCCGGGGCGGGCCGTCTGCGTTGTTCAGTCGTTCAATCGGGGCTGTCGCGTGGACTACTCGTCCTCGAAACGGCGACGGAAACGTTCTTCCATCTTCTGTGAGAACGAGCTGCGGCTGGGCCGGCTTCCCTCTTCGCTGGGCTCTTCGGCACCCTGGTCACCACGACGCAACGTCGTCACGGTGAGCAGTACGCCGAAGAACATCAGCAGGAAGCCGACCACGCTCACCACCGGGATACCAGCGAGCTTCGGCAACATCACACCCGTCACCAGCAGTGCCACACCCACGGCGAACAACGCGATGCCTTGGATGCGACGCCGTCGGGACGGCTTGCGCAGCTTGGCACCGCGCACAGTGGATGCGAACTTCGGGTCCTCGGCGTAGAGCGCGCGCTCGATCTGGTCGAGCAGTCGCTGCTCGTGCTCGGAGAGTGGCATGGCTCCTCCTCCGGCACAGCGGTCGCGGGCGCCGGGTAATCACGGTTGCCGCCGGTCCCGGCGGACGCCCCGCCCTGGGGGCGTCACAACCAGGATACGATTCGCAAGGCTTGGCGACTACCCAGTCCGTGCCCCTAAGCGGTTCGTTCTGTCACCATCATCCTCACGGGTCAACGGTCAGACCACCGTGAGGTCGCACAAGTTGCCTCGACCTCGGCTGTCAAGGCCCAGAAAAGCTCCGATGTTCACTCCCCTGCGCGGGTGATCGAGGGCCGCAACCACCCCACTGCGGTCGTGGGACGGGCATCAAAGCCCCTCTCACCCTTCCTCCCGTCCCACGTTCGAACCTTTCGTGCACGCTCTGTAATCGCTCCGGCACCCCCTTGGCGGAGCCGACAGAGACCAAGATCACAACCTGTCACCCGCCTCCCACCTCCCCACACCTCCTCGGCGGGCGACTGTGCGGGCCGAGTACGGAACCACGAACCGACCCCGCGACCACGTGAACATCGTTGCTAGCTCTGGGTGTTCACCTCCTTGCTGTTCGTGTTCGGCCCGGGACGATTCGGCTGGGGCGCCGAGACGGGAGGGGTCCGGACTGTCCTGGGTGGACTGCGGCCAGGTGGGGTGGGCGGCGGGTGGTTGGGACGCGCGGGGGTGGCTGTGGTGAGTCGAGGGGGTGGTTGGTGCGGATGGTCGAGTCGTGGCGGCCGGTTGGGGTCGACGGTCAGGTGAGGGGCGGCGGTTGGTCGGGCGGCGGTTGGTCGGGCGGCGGGGCGAGGTCGGCGGGGTGAGGTCGGCGGCGGGCAGGGCTTGGCTGTGGCCGGTTGGTGGGATGTGGCCGGTGGGCGCTGCGACCGGTCGGGGGCGGCTGCAGAGCGGTGGGGGCGGCGGTTGGTCGGGCGGTGGGGCGTGATCGGCGGCGGGCAGGGCAGTTGGGGGTTAGGGGTGGGGTCAGGGGGCGGGCCTCCTTGGGGTGGGGAGGTTGGTTGCGGTGATCCGCGGCCTCGGGCGGGTGGTGGCTTGGGTGGATGCGCGTAGTAGGTCCTGGGCTACGGCGGTCGGTGATTGGCGCAGGCGGGTGGGGGTGGTGTGCAGGACGATGGCGCCGGCGGCTTGGAGGAGGTCGGCCCTGGGGGTCGGGGTGTTGAACTGCCAGGCCAGGGCTCGGTCGTTCCACCAGGCGTCGGCGATGCCCAGCGGACGGCCTTCGGCGGTGGTCAGGGGGACGCCCCAGGCCGGTGGTGGCAGGGGGAGGTCGTCCAGGACCGCTCTGGCCCAGGCTTGGGGCACCGACCGCACGCCGTCGGCCAGTTCGGAGAGGACCTGTCTGGCCTGTTCCGACGACCTGGCCAGCCCGGCCTTGAGGTCGGCGACGGGCACCCCGCCGTGGCGCACCACCTCGGTCAGCACGGCTCGGATGTCGTCACGCTGGTTCAGCGCCTTCGCGGTGTCGATGGCGGCCCTGGCCAGTGGTGCGGTCAGGAAACCTCGGCGCAGCACCGGGTCGGGTAAACGGCGGACCCGGGTGATCCGGACCTTCGCGGCCGGTTCCAGGGCGCGGTTGACGAGGATCTGGACCGGGCCGGTGGCCGGCAGTGCCCGCAAGCCGTGCAGTTGCAGCGCGTCCACGCCGGTGAGCAGGGTTTGCGGGCCGCCGTAGCGCAGCGCCGCGCGGACCAGTTGCGCCCGCGTCGGCGGTGTTCGGGCCAGCAGCAGGATTCCCGGCAGGACGTGCTGCCACGGGCCCTGCGGCCGGCAGCGGACGGCCAGTTCGCCGCTCGGCAGACCCAGGCTCAGCAGCTCCGACGCGGTGGCGACGCGGTGGGGGAAGAGACCGCCCAGGGCGTCCAGGTCGATGGTGGTTCGCATGTGTCCACCATCGGCGGTCGGGGTGGGGTGGTCGATGGGGAGATCGCGAACTGTGGACAACTCGGTGGGCTGTGGACAACTCGCCGGCGACCCGGACGAAAAGAGGCCTTCCGCAGACCCGACCGTCTGCGGAAGGCCTCAGCGAACGGCGGCCACCCCTCGTTGGCCACCGCGTGGCTTCAGAGGCGCACGAGGTCCTCGTGGATCTCCACGTCCAGCTCGCGGCGGACGGAGCGGACCTCGCGCCAGGCGTCGTACACGGCGACCAGGCCGCCCGCGAGCACGAAGGAGACGGCGAGCGCGACCACACCGTCGAGATCGGACTTGACGACGACCACCACGGCGGCCCACACCATGACGGCGGTGAAGACGAGAGTGGTCGCGAGGCGTTCGGTGAACCGCCGGCGGGACCTGGCAGGCTCCTCGATGTGGTTCATGACTCCCCCTCTGAACTCGGCTGATGACTCATTTGTAGGAGTTCCGCCGCCCGAGTTCTGCGTCAGATGACGCACAAGGGGAAATCAGTTGGTGAAGTCGTAGAGCCTGCTCACCTGATGGATGTCGATCTTCCGCCGCCCGGTGCTGATGATGCCCTCCTCGCGCAGTCCGCGCAGCACCCGCACGAGCGATTCCCGCGACGTGCCGGCGATGCCCGCGAGTTCCTCCTGGCTCAACGCGATCGCGCCCTGGTCGGCGATCCCCCGCTCCAGCGCCACGTCGATGAGCACGGCGGCGACGCGCTGCGTGGCCGTGCCGCTGATCTGCACGCGCTGGCGGTCCGTGTCACGTTGCCGCGACACCACGACGATCAGCACGGACCACGCGATGCGCGGGTACCGCTGGCACAGCCCGGCGAACGAACCGGCCGACAGCACCAGCGCCCGCACCTGGCCCAAGGCCCGCACGGTCGCCGAACGCGGCCGCCCGTCGACCGCCGAGCGCTCACCGACGATGTCACCGGCCCCGCGCACCGCCAGCACCTTCTCGCTGCCGTTCGCCGTGGTCGCGGTCACCCGCAGCAGACCTCGGCGCACCACCAGCACGTGCCGGGTCACCTCACCCTCGTAGCAGACCACGGAGCCGGACGGGTAGTCGCGCTCGACGCCCGTCGCCAGGAGCACCTCGTGCTCGGAGGGCGTGAGCAGACCCCAGAACCGATCCACGTCACCACTGTGCCGGGTGATCGACGCGCGAGCCCTCGATCAGGCCCGCGACCACCCGAACGGCGCGGGCAACGGGGTCGGGAAGCCGAACAGGCGATCAGTCGCCGCGCTCCGGCTTGGGCTCGTCGTGCCCCGACCTGCCCGGTCCCTGGCCCAGCAGCGAGGCCGGTCGGATCGCCGCCGTGCCGAACCTGGACCGCGCCTGGTCGGCCGCCTGCTCCGCCTCGCGCCAGCCGCGCTCCGGCGCGTCGAACATCAGCTGCTCGCCGTCGTCGCCCTCGACCAGCTGCTCGATCCGCACGCCGATCAACCGCACCGCGCCGGGCGGCACCTGCTCGTCCAGCAGGGTCGACGCCGTCTTGTAGACCTCCTGCGTCACGTCCGTCGCCACCCGCAACGTCTTCGACCGCGTGATCGTGGTGAAGTCGGAGAACCGCACCTTGATCGACACCGTGCGCCCGCGCAGCCCCCTGGACCGCAACGTCGCCGCCGAGCGCTCCGACAGCCGCAGCAGCTCCCGGCGCAGCAGCTCCCGGTCGAAGTGGTCGACCTCGAAGGTCTCCTCCGCGCCGATCGACTTCTCCCGCGTGGACGGCACCACCGGCCGGTCGTCGTGCCCCTGCGCCAGCGCGTGCAGGTGCTCGGCCAACGCCACGCCGATCAGCCTGCGCAGGCGCGGCAACGGCGTCGCGGCCACGTCCGCCACCGTCTCCAGTCCCACCCGGTCCAGGTTCTCGGCCGTGCGCTGACCCACGCCCCACAGCGCCGACACCGGCAACGGGTGCAGGAACGACAGCACCTCGTCGCGCGGCACGACCATGAACCCGTCCGGTTTGCACATCCCGGACGCGAGCTTGGCCAGGAACTTCGTCGGCGCCACGCCCACCGAGCAGGTGATCCCGTGCGCCTGCTGCACCTGCTCGCGGATCAGCTTCGCGATCTCGCCCGGGGTGGCGCGCATCCGCTTCAGCGCGCCGCTCACGTCGAGGAACGCCTCGTCCAGGCTCAACGGCTCCACCAGCGGCGTGATGTCGCGGAAGATCGACATCACCCCGCGCGAGACCTCCTGGTACCGGGCGAAGTTCGGCGGCACGAACACCGCGTGCGGCGCGAGCCTGCGGGCGTGCGAGGTCGGCATGGCGGACCGCACGCCGAACTCGCGGGCGATGTAGTTCGCCGACGCGACCACGCCCCGGTTCGCCGTGCCGCCCACGACCACCGGTTTGCGCGCCAGCTCCGGCCGGTCGCGGATCTCGACCGACGCGTAGAAGGCGTCCATGTCCACGTGCAGCATCGAGCAGCCGGTGTCGTCCGGCCAGACGTCGCCGCGGGCGAGGAAGCGATCGACCAGACCGCGCGGCAGGTTCGCGCTGCGGCCCACGACCACCTCCGTCCTGACCCGAACACCCGTTCGAGACTCTACGCCAAGCGGTAGGCCCGCTGCGCGTTCTCCCACCCGATCAGGTGGGCGATCCGCTCCGCGTCCGCCAGGGCGAAAGCATGGTCCCGCAGACCGGCCGAGAGGAAGTCCGACAACGCGCGGCGGAAGAACAGCGCGCCCAGGTAGTACAGCTCGGCCAGCGCGAACGCGTCGGTGGAGAACAGGAACTTCCCGAACGGCACGATCTCCAACGCCTCGGCCAGCACCCGGCTCGCCCGGTGCGCCACCGTGTGCGTGGCCAACCCCAGGTCCACGAACACGTGCGGGAACACCTGCGCCAGGTAACCGGCGGTGCGGTGGAACGGGTAGTTGTGCAGCAGCATGATCGGCACGCCCAGCGGCGCCGTCGCCCGCAGCAGGTCCGTGAGCAGCGACGGGTCGCACCGGTGCAGCGACAGGTCCGCGTCCCCGTAGCCGACGTGGAACTGCACGGGCAGCCCCCGGTCCAGCGCCTCCCACACCAGGAACCGGCTGATCACCTCGTCCGCGCACCGGGTCGAGCCGGCTCTCAGCCACCGGTCGGCCGCCGCCACCACCTCGGCGTCCGCGGGTCGTGACGGGTCGAGGTCCAGCCCCACCCGGTAGGCCGCGATCGACTTCGCCGCGACCGCGGACGACGAGTCCAACGCCGCCCGCAACCGCGCCGGGAACCCCGAGGCGCCCTCGGGCACGACCGCCTCCGCCACCCGCTCCAGCCGCAGCACGCGATGTTCACGCGATCCGGTGAACGAGGCGGGCCCCACGAACCCCGCCGGCCAGACCCCGTCGTCCACCAGGAACGTCGAGATCTCCGCCGCCGACACCAGCGCCCGGTTCACCTCGGCCGCACCCAGCGACCGCCGCCGCGCCACGTACTCGTCGGCGGGCGCGAGGACCGGCAGATCCAGCAAAGGCGCACACCAGCGCCGCACCGCGAGCCCCAGCGACGAGTCGAACAACGACGTGCCCAACGGCGACGCGGACTCGGCCTCGGTCAGGTTGGACTCGAAGCCGTCCCGGTCGAGGTCGACGCCCAGCACCCCGTGGCAGTGGTGGTCCACGAGGCGCAACGACGCCACGCACGGCAGCAGATGGTCCACTTGTTGAACAGTAGTGACCTGGTGTAACCACGCACGATGGACACCGCGGAGCGGGAACACCGACGTGCGCTGGCGGCCGAGATGGTGGACGACCTGCTGGAGCGGGACGTCGTGGCGGTCGCACTGACCTGGGTCGACCACAGCGGCATCACGCGGGTGAAGTCCGTGCCGCTCGCGGGGCTGCCCAGAGCCGCCGCGGACGGCGTGGGCGCGTCGCCGGTGTTCGACGCGTTCCTGCTGGACGACACGATCGTCTCCGGGCGGCACGCCGGCGGGCCGGTCGGCGACCTGCGGCTGCACCCCGACCTGGACCGGCTCACCGTGCTCGCGGGCCAGCCGGGCTGGGCGTGGGCGCCCGCCGACCGCTTCGACCAGCAGGGCGAGCCGCACCCGCAGGACGAACGCGGCCTGGCCAGGGCGGTGGCCGACCGCCTCACCGTGCACGGCTACGAGGTCCAGGCGGGTTTCGAGGTCGAGTGGGTCGTCGGGCAGGGCGACACCGACGAGTTCCGGCCCGCCACCACCGGGCCCGCCTACGGCCACGCGCGCCAGGTCGAGCTGTCCGACTACGCCGCGGACCTGCTGTCGGCGCTGGCCGAGCAGGACGTCGAGGTGCTCCAGTTCCACCCCGAGTACGCGCCGTCCCAGTTCGAGCTGTCCACCACGCCCGAGGACCCGGTGCACGCGGCGGACACGTCGGTGCTGGTGCGGGAGACGATCCGGGCCATCACGCTGCGGCACGGCATGCGGGCGTCGTTCTCGCCGAAGGTCACCGCCGACGGCGTCGGCAACGGCGGGCACCTGCACCTGAGCCTGTGGCGCGACGGCCGCAGCCTGTTCCAGGACGGCGAGAGCTGGTTCGGGCTGACCGAGGACGCCGACGCGTTCGCCGCGGGTGTGCTGCGCCGGCTGCCGGCGCTGTGCGCGATCGGCGCGCCGTCGGTGGCCAGCTACCTGCGGCTGGTGCCGCGGCACTGGGCGGGCGCGTTCGCCGTGTGGGGCCTGGAGAACCGGGAGGCGGCGCTGCGCCTGGTCGCGGGTCGCGACCTGGAGGTCAAGTGCTACGACCTGTCGGCGAACCCGTACCTCGTGGTGGCGGCCACGATGGCGGCGGGCCTGGCCGGGATCGTGGAGCAGGCGCGGCTGCCCGAGCCGGTCGGGGTGGACCCGGCCGCGCTGCCGGAGGCCGAGCGCCTGCCGACGTGCCTGGAGGACGCCGTGGCGGCGTTCGAGGCGGACGAGGCGCTGACCGAGGCGTTCGGCGCGGAGTTCGCCGCGACGATCGCCGACGTGCGGCGCGGCGAGATCGCCCGGTTGGCCGACTGCCCGCCGGAGGAGGTCGCCGCGCTGACCCGCTGGCGGCACTGAACGCCGTCAAGCGTCGTGCCGGGCCTCGTCCAACGCCTTGCGCAACCGGGTCAGGGCCCGGTGCTGGGCCACCCGCACGGCGCCGGGCGTCGAGCCGACCGCCTCGGCGGTCTCCTCGGCGGACAGGCCGAGGACCACCCGCAGCACCAGGATCTCCCGCTGCCGGGCCGGCAGGACGTCGAGCAGCTGCCCCATCCGATCGGACAGCTCACCCTGCAACGCCCGCTGCTCGGGCCCCGGTTCGAGGCCCGCGCTGTCGGGCAGCTCCGGCACGGACTCGGCGCGGTTGCGCGCCGACGCGCGGTGCGCGTCGGCCACCTTGTGCGCCGCGATCCCGTACACGAACGCCATGAACGGCCGGCCCTGCTCGCGGTAGTTGGGCAACGCCTTCAGCACGGCGAGGCAGACCTCCTGGGCCACGTCCTCCGCCGACGCCGACGACCGCTGCCCGTGCCCGACCCTGGCCCGGCAGTACTTCACGATCACGGGTCTGATCGCGGCCAGCAACGCGTCGACCGCCCGCCGGTCGCCGCGGACCGCCCCTTCGACGTACGCCTCCGGTCCCCCCTCCACCCTTGCCGCCGAGGAGGACGCCACGTCCTCGCTCCGCACCGACCTCACCGACCGGAATCCCGGCACAACCGACACACCAACCACCATCGCCGCCATCGCGAGCTCCTCGGCGTCCGCGCGCTGGACGCCCCTCGGGGGCACATGCGAACGCGACGCCGACCGCACACGCGGATGACGCGACTCACACGAAGTTACCCCGAATGGCCGCGTTTAGTCCCCGTTCGGACTAGTGGCGGCCCACTATCGGACGCGCTGCGTGATCGAGGACCGTTCGATCTCTCTTCGGAGCCGGGTCAACGCCCGGTGCTGCGCGACGCGGACCGCGCCGGGCGTGGCGTCGACGGCGACGGCGGTCTCATCGGCCGTGAGGCCGACCACCACCCGCAGCGCGAGGATCTCCCGCTGCTTGTCCGGCAGCAGGCGCAGCAGCTCGCCCATCCGCTGCGCCAGCTCCACGCGCAACGCCGTCTGCTCTGGGCCCGCGCGCTCGTCGTCCGGGCCGTCGGGCACCTCCGGCACCGGCTCGGCCCGGTTGCGCAACGCCGCGCGGTGCGCGTCCGCCACCTTGTGCGCCGCGATGCCGTACACGAACGCCAGGAACGGCCGGCCGTGGTCCTTGTACGTCGGCAACGCGGTCAACAGCGCCAGGCACACCTCCTGGGCCACGTCGTCGGCCGACGTGGACGACCGCTCGTGCCCGCCGACGCGGGCGCGGCAGTACCGCACCACCAGCGGGCGGACGGCGGCCAGCAGCGACGCGACCGCCCGGCGGTCGCCGGCGACGGCGGCGCGCACCTCGTCTTCCAGGTCCTCGGGCGCGGTGGCGGCCATCAGCCGGCCCCGGCTAAGTGCGGGTCTCCCATGGCGGGTCCTCTGCGGATAGGCGGCGGAGGACTCCGTTCTACCGCACTCAGGCCGGCTTTCGGCCCATGAGGTGCAACCGGGCGGCCACGTCGCGCAGCGGCGGGCGGGTCGACGCGGCCAGTTCCAGCTCGGCCAACGCCTCCGCGGCGCCGGGGTTGGCCTCCAGCACGGCCCCCGGCACCAGGTCGGACACCACGCCGTGGCCCTGGACCAGCTCCACCTTCAGCCCCGCGGCCACCACCGACGCCTCCAACCCGGCCACGTCGAACCGGCGCAGCAGCGGGTCGCGGGTGCCGACGAGCTGACCGGCCTCGTCGTCCAGCAGCCGGCGCGCGTCCACCAGCCGGCCCGCGATGGCCCGGTGCAGCACGGCCGCGTACCGGTTCGCCACCAGCAACGACACCGCCCCGCCCGGGGTCGCGGCGGCGGCCAGCGCGGCCAGCGCGACGCCGACGTCGTCCACGACCTCCAGCAGGCCGTGGGCCAGCACCAGGTCCGCCGAGGCGTCCCGGTCCAGCGCGTCGGTGTCGCCCTGAACCGCGGTGACGCGGTCCAGCACGCCTTCGTCGGCCGCACGGCGGTGCAACGTCGCCAGCGCGTCGGGGCTCGGGTCGATCACCGTCACGGTGCACCCGGCCACGGCCAGCGGCACGGCCCAGACGCCGCTGCCACCGCCGACGTCGAGCACGCGCGGCGGTTCACCGCCCCGGCGGTCCCGCGCGGCGGTCAGCTCGGCGTCGAGCACCCTGTGTACGGCGTCCGGTCGCATGGACGTAGAGCGTAAGGGCCGTAGGCTGCACTACGTGCATACGGTGGCGGTGCTCAGCCTCAAGGGTGGCGTTGGGAAGACGACGGTCGCGCTCGGTCTCGCGTCGGCGGCGCTTCGGCGTGGCGTCCGGACGCTGGTCATCGACCTGGATCCGCAGTGCAACGCCACCTCCACGCTGGAACCGGATGACACCGAGGCCAGCATCTACGACGTCCTCCAGGACCCGAGCCGCGACACGGTGGACAAGGCGATCGCGCCCAGCGCGTGGGGCGACGGCGTGGACGTGCTCGCCGGTTCGGAGGACGCGGAGTCGCTGAACCACCCCGACCCGGGCGAGACGCGGCTCGGCAGGCTGCGCGAGGCGCTGCGCCTGCTGCAGGACGACGAGGACCCCTACCAGCTGGTGCTGCTGGACTGCCCGCCGTCGCTCGGTCAGCTGACCCGGTCGGCCCTGGTCGCGGCGGACCGCGCGCTGCTGGTGACGGAGCCGACGATGTTCGCGGTGGCGGGCGTGCAGCGGGCGTTCGAGGCGGTGCAGGCCGAACGCGAGCACAACGAGGACCTGCAGCCGTTGGGCGTGGTGGTGAACCGGGTGCGGCCGAGGTCGCACGAGCACCAGTTCCGCATCGACGAGCTGCGGGACATCTTCGGGCCGCTGGTGATGCCGGTGGCGTTGCCGGACCGGCTCGCGGTGCAGCAGGCGCAGGGCGCGTGCATGCCGATCCACGAGTGGGGCACGCCGGGCGCGCGCGAGGTGGCCTTGGCGTTCAACCTGCTGCTGGCCCGGATACTGCGGATCAGCCGGAGCAGACGCAGGGCCGTGCACCACGACTTCAACGACGAGGAGATCGAGGAAGCGGTGGAGGCGTGAGCACGACCGCCGTCCTCGCGTTCACGGTCGCCGCCGTCCTGCTCACGATCACGCCGGGCCTGGACACCATGATGCTGCTGCGCATGGTGCTCGGCGGCGGGCGCAAGGCCGGGGTCGTCGGCGGGTTCGGCACCACGCTCGGCTGCCTGGTGTGGGGCGCGGCGAGCATCGCCGGGCTGACCGCGCTGCTGGTGGCGTCTCAACTCGCCTACGACGTGGTGCGCTACGCGGGTGCGGCGTACCTGCTGTGGCTCGGCGGGTCGGCGCTGTGGAAGTCGTGGCGCGGCGGCGCGTTCGACCGGCCGGCCGACGTCCTCGCGATCACGCCGGCGCAGGCGTTGCGGACCGGGTTCACCACGAACCTGCTCAACCCCAAGATCGGCGTGTTCTACCTGAGCCTGCTCCCCCAGTTCCTGCCGTCCGACCAGGCGTCGGCCGGGTGGGGCGCGCTGCTGGTCGGCGTGCACGTGGCGATCGGCCAGGTGTGGCAGCTCGTCGTGGTGTGGCTCGCCGGACGTGCGGTGGTCGTGCTGGCGAAGCCCGCGGTGCGGCGGTGGACCGAGCGGCTGACCGCGTCCGTGCTGGTCGGGTTCGGCCTCAAGATGGCGTTCGACAGCGGTGCCCGAGGGTGACACGGTCTTCCTGGCCGGGCAGCGCCTGAACGAGGCGCTGGCCGGCCGCCGGCTCCTGCGCGGCGAGCTCCGCCACCCGAAGTGGGCCACCGCCGACCTCAGCGGGCGGGACGTGCTCCAGGTGCGTTCGGTCGGCAAGCACCTGTTCACCCGGTTCTCCGGCGACCTGAGCCTGCACAGCCACTTCCGGATGGACGGCGCGTGGCACCTCTACCGGCCGGGCGAGCGCTGGCGGCGTCCCGGCCACCAGGTGCGGGCGCTGCTGGAGGTGCCCGACCGGGTCGCGGTGGGGTTCGCGCTGCACGACCTGGAACTGCTGCCGACCGACCAGGAGTCGCGGCTGGTGGGCCACCTGGGCCCGGACCTGCTGGGTGAGTGGGACGACGGGCGCGCGGCCGAGGCGGTCGCCAGGCTGGCCGCGGACCCGGACCGCGAACTGGGGCTCGCCCTGCTCGACCAGCGGGTGATGGCGGGCGTGGGGAACCTCTACAAAGCCGAGGTGTGCTTCCTGCTCGGGGTGTCGCCGTGGAGCCCGGTGTCGGCGGTGGACCCGGCGGAGGCGGTGCGGCTGGCGCGCAAGCTGCTGCTGGCCAACGCGTGGCGGCCGGAGCAGAGCACCACCGGTCAGCTGGGACGCGGGCGGCAGCACTGGGTGTTCGAGCGGGGCGGCAAGCCGTGCCTGCGCTGCGGGACCAGGGTGCGCGTCGGCGGGCAGGGCGCGGGCGTGCTGGAGCGTCCCGCGTACTGGTGCCCGCGCTGCCAGCCAGGGCCGATCGCTTAGGGTTACCGCCGTGGTCTACAAGAGCGTGGTGCGCAAGGCGTTGTTCCGGATGCACGGCGGGGACGCGGAGCGGGTCCACGAGACCACTCTCGGCGTGATGGCGAAGCTGAGCCCGGCGGCGAAGCTCGTGAAGCGCAAGCCCGCCTCGCCGCGCACGGTCTTCGGCGTGCGGTTCCCGAACCCGGTCGGCCTCGCCGCCGGACTGGACAAGAACGGCCGGGCGCTGCCCGCGTGGGCCGCGCTCGGGTTCGGGTTCGTCGAGGTCGGCACGGTCACCCGGCACGCGCAGCCCGGCAACCCGAAGCCGCGCCTGTTCCGGCTGCGCGACAGCGAGGCGATCATCAACCGGATGGGCTTCAACAACGACGGCGCGCTGGAGCTGGCCAACCGGCTCGACCGCCTCGGCCCGCTGTCCGTGCCGCTGGGCATCAGCCTGGGCAAGTCCAAGGTCACGCCGGTCGAGGAGGCCGTGGAGGACTACCGGACGTCCCTGCGCGCGCTGTACCGGCACGGCGACTACTTCGCGATCAACATCAGCTCGCCCAACACGCCGGGCCTGCGCAGCCTCCAGGACCGCGGCGCGTTGACCGAGCTGCTGTCGGCCCTCAACGCCACCGCCCGCGAGCTGGCCGGTGCGAAGCCGCGCAAGCCGATCCTGGTCAAGATCGCGCCCGACCTGACCGACGAGGCGATCGCCGAGCTGCTGGAGGTGTGCGCCGCGCACGAGGTCAGCGGCCTGATCGCGACCAACACCACGTTGTCGCGCGACGGCCTGGCGCCGGCCGACCGGCGGCTGGCGGGCGAGGCGGGCGGGCTGAGCGGCAGGCCGTTGACCGAACGCGCCCGCGAGGTGGTGCGGTTCGTGAGCCGGGAGACCGACGGCAAGCTGCCGATCATCGGCGTCGGCGGCATCGCGAGCCCCGACGACGCGAAGCGGATGCTGGACGCGGGCGCGAGCCTGATCCAGCTCTACACGGCGTTCATCTACGAGGGCCCCGGGTTGGTGCACCGCATCAACCGCGCGCTGCGGTGAGGCGACCTCACTCGTCCAGCGCGTCCTCGTAGGCCTTGAAGGTCTCCACGAACACCCGGCGCTGATCGGGCGTCAACGGCTCCAGCGCCGTCCGCCACGCCCGCGCGCCCCTGGCCAGCCACGCGTCGATCGCGGGCCGCATGGCGTCGGTGATGCTGACGATCCGCTTGCGGCGGTCCTCGTCGTCCTCACGGCGTTCCAGCACGCCTTTGCGGCTCAGCTCGGCCACCATCAGGCTGACCGTGGTCGGCGCCACCTCCAGCCGCTTGGCCAGGTCGTTCACCGTCGCTGGGCCGTCGAACAGCAGGTAGGACAGCAGCGTCAGGTGCCGCGGGGCGAGCGCCAGGGACTCCAGCTCCGCGGGCACCTTGATCCGCTTCGCCCGGCCCACGATGCGCGGCATGAGCAGCAACAACGCCCGGATGGCGTCATCGGTGGTTGACACCGGACACCGGCCTCCTTACCTTTGACCTCAAAGAGGCTTTGCCTTCAAAGCCAAGCTGCCGTGACCGTTCAGACTAGTGGGGGCACGCACGTGAACGAGCTGATCATCGAGGAGTTCCGGGCCAACGGCGGCCTGGTGGGAGGCCCCTTCGAGGGCGCGGACCTCCTGCTCATGACCACCGCGGGCGCGCGCACGGGCAAGCCGCGCACGAACCCGGCGGTCTACCTGCGCGACGGCGACCGGCTGCTCGTGTTCGGCTCCAACGCGGGCCGGCCGAAGCACCCGGACTGGTACCACAACCTGCTGGCCGACCCGCAGGTCACCATCGAGGTCCGGGAGGGGGGCGTGGTCCGCGAGCCCACCCCCCCGGGCATGCCGCTTTAAAGCTCCTACCCCCACCACCTTTCCCCCCCGCCGGCGCGGTGCGAACCCGCGTTCCTCTCCTCCCC